>NZ_JBNBBE010000005.1:0-146202 GCF_050031795.1 Stenotrophomonas sp. SrG | reverse complement strand
CGCCGCCGGAAAACCACCCCCCCCCCCGGCCGGTGTCTCTGGGGGGGCGCCCCCACCATTGCCCGCCCCCCCCCCCCCCGGGGGGGGGGGCCCCGCCCCCCCCCGCCGCTGCTGCGACGCAAGATGTTGGGGAACCGCTGCTTTGCTAGCGTGTGCTGCGTGCAGGCATGCGGCGGGGATGTCCGCGCGCCTGCGCGCAGCGCACGTGCACTGCGTTGTGCCGCTCTCCAACGCCACTGCCGTACTGCTGAGTTGTCGAAAGGAACCTGCCATGCCGCTGCACGTTGTCCGTTCGCCCCGCCGTACCCGCCTTTCCGCCAGCCTGATGTTGCTGCTGCTGGGAGGCAGTGCCGGCGCCTGGGCACAGGGCGCGCCGCAGCTGCTGTTCCATGTGTCGGCCGACAACGGCTTCACCGCCGATACCGCGCAAGGCGAGGCGGTTCCGAACTTCCAGGACAAGGTCAAACGCGTGCCCGATGGCGCGCACGGTGCTGCCATCCAGTGGGAAGACGACGGCGTGCTGTCGTGGAACGCGCCGGGCAACATCCAGGCACAACGCGGCACCCTGGGCTTCTTCTGGCGCCCCCGCTACGCGGTGGGTGAAGCGCCGTTCGTGATTTTCCGGGTCGGCTATGCCGACCACAGCAGCTGGGACATGGCCTGGCTGCGCATCGACTGGAACGGCCACGGCTTCGATGCCTTCGTGACCGACGCCAACCTGGCACGCACCCGCGTGTCATTCAAACTGGATGCCCTTCCGTCGCCAGAGCAGTGGCAGCACATCGCCTTCGGCTGGGACGAGAACCACGGCGTGCGCCTGTACGTGGACGGCAAAGAGGTCGCCCGCCAGGAAACCACCGCCGATTACGATGCGGCGCTGGACCAGCTCGGCCTGGCCGGCCGGGTGATGGCGCCCTACCAGGTGCAGAGCCGCTATAACTTCCTGCGCGGCAGCGATGTCGACGAGATCCGGGTGTACGACCAGCTGCTGGATCCCGCCGGAATGTCCGCGCTGGCGGCGAACAAGGCACCGAGCACCGCCGTCGCCGATACCGGCGCGATGCGCGCGTGGAACCATCGCTTCGGCTGGGACAGCGCCGCTCCGCCCGCGTTGGCCAGCCCGACCACCACCATCCGCAAGATCGAGTTCGCCGACACCAAAGACCACAAGCAGTGGATGTGGAAGGCCACCGATGGCATCGCCGAGACCACCTGGCCGGGCGTGTACAACCGCTCGCGCCTGCCCGGCCGCAACGACTATTTCCAGCTGCCCGACTGGAACACCTACGTGGAAGGCGGGCAGCAGCTGGACCTGACCCTGCCTGAGGGTGAGACCGTCAACCGCATCGAAGTGCGCGGCGCGGCCTTTGGCGCGCTCAGTCACAGCGTGGGCAGCGCGGCGGCCACAACGCTGCTGCAGCGCCCGCAGGGCGTGGTGCGCAGCGTTGACCCGATTCCGGCGCAGACCGGCGGGGTGCTGCACTTCCGCAACACCGCGCAGGAAACCCCCATCCAGGAAATCTGGGCCTACCAGGTCAGCGACGCGCCCGAGCCGACGGGCACCGTCAAGCAACGGTACCTGATCGACAGCCAGGCACGGCCGGACTACCTCAACATCACCGCGCTGCGCGACTACATCGACGGCCGCTATCCGGCGGCCGAACGCAGCACCGTGATGGCCCTGCCCAAGGGCGCAGGTTCGCGGCGGCGTGCGGCCGATACGCTGCCGGCCAACCCACTGCCGATCGTGCACGTGCTGATTCCTTCCGGCGTGGGCGACGCCCCCGCTGCACAGCCGTTGATCCGCAGCTGGGCGCACAGCTGGGAAAACATGCATGACGGCCTGGATGGCGTGGCCATCGACCTGCCTGCGCTGGACCTGCCGGCGGCGAAGGACGGGCTCATTCCGCTCAACATCCGCATCAAGGACCCGATCTGGCCGGCGCGCGACATGATCGACGTGTCGGTGTCGGTGAAGCCGAACGAGAAGCGCACGCTGTGGCTGGACCTGCGCGACCGCATCCTCACCGCCGACAGCCTGTGGATCAGCATCGCTTCCGGTGCGCCCGGATTCAACGCCGGCTCGCTGGACGGCGCGGAAATCCGCATGGTGTACAAGGATCGCGCCGAAGCGAAAAAGGAACATGTAGCCGACCGCTTCAACCAGGCCCGCGACAACTGGGGCTTCCTGGTCGAAGAGCACACCACCTCCAAGCGCCAGCGCCTGTATGCGCGCGTGTACGCGGACCTGACCGACCTGCTGCGGGTCGACCCGGACCACGAACTGGGGCGCTTGTACTGGAACTACATCAGCTACAACAGCCAGGGCAAACCGCCGTTCGCCCAGCCCGAGGCGCCCAAGGGCGTGCCACTGTGGGCGTTCCGCCAGACCGAAGACCTGAAGTACGTGCGCCGCTTCGTGGACTGGTGGATCGACAACCGCCAGATCGCCTACGGCGATTTCGGTGGCGGCATCTCCGACGACACCGACCTGACCCAGCAGTGGCCGGGCCTGGCGCTGATGGGCGTGGAGCCGGACCGGCTCAACCGCTCGCTCACCGCGCTGTCCGATGCGGTGTACCGCAACGGCATGTTCTCCAATGGCCTGAGCACCATCGAAACCGATGAGCTGCACGCCTACGAGGAAGGCATCAACGCCAACAGCGCCATGCTCTACCTCAACTGGGGCGACCCGCTCACGGTGGAGCGCCTGATGGAAACGGTGAAGGCGTTCGACGAGCGCATCATCCTGCCCAACCCGCAGGGCCACCTGCTGTTCTCCAGCAACTGGTTCGGCGGCAACAAGGTCTACCGCGAGCCGAACTGGCAGTGGCAGAAGCCGTATTCGTTCCCGGCACTGCACCCGGCCTTCCTGATGGGCCAGTACAACGCCGACCCGACCGGCCGCAAGCTGGTCACCGGGCTGGCCGACAGCTACCTGGCCCACGCCTACACCGACGACAAGGGCCGCTGGGCGCTGCCCAACGAGATCAACTGGGCCACCGGCAAGGTGCGCGGCGGTGAGCTCAACAACGGCTCCGGCGGCGGCGATGTGATGCACACCTTCTGGGCGGCGTGGCGCTGGACCGGCGACGACAAGTACCTGAAGGCGCTGGACTACCGCGTGCAGCGGGGGGGCCCTGGCGCACTGGCCAACCTGGGCGAAAACTTCGTCGAGGTGCTGGGAAAGGGCGCGGATTGGAACCCCGGCTTGGTCGCCGATGCCGATGCAGGCAACACCGGGTTCACCAGCCTGATGGCGTGGCAGGCCACTGGCGACAAGAAGTACCTGGAAGCGCTGCACGCCGATGGCATCCAGGCCAAGGCGCAGCGCGAGTACATGAACACCGAAGGTCACTGGTGGTCGGACCGGGTGGAAGCACCGAGTGAGTTCCTGCAGCGGGCACGCCTGGGCGGTATCGCGCTCAAGCGCAACCAGAGCTGGCCGGGCCACACGGTGAGCTGGCGCTTCGCCCAGCCCGATGCAGCCGAGCAGGTGGCGCTGCTGGTGCATGCACCGTCCACCGAGCGCTTCAAGGTGATTGCCTACAACACCGGCAAGCGCGCGGTGGATGCGCAGATGAGCACGTGGAATGTCACCGCCGGGACCTGGCGGATGACCAGCGGGGTGGACCGCGACGGGGATGACCGGATCGACGGCAGGGCCGACGTGCGCGAGGTGACGCTCGAGCGCAGCGCGTCCGTGCCACTGCGGTTCGCGCCGGGGCAGGCGCAGGTGGTGGAGTTCGAACTGATCCAGGCGGGCACGCCGGTGGAACAGCGGCCCGACCTGGCGGTAGGCCGTGGCGACGTGCGCGTGGATGGCCGCCAGGTGCACGTGACCGTGCACAGCCTGGGGCATGTGGGCACGCCGTTGGGCACGGCGGTGCTGGAAGATGCGGGCGGGCGCGAGCTGGCGCGGATCGAGATTCCAGCGATGGCAGCGCCCACGGATCTGGTGCCGAAGACCACCACGGTGGGATTGCCACTGCCGGCCGGCAACCGCAGCGGCCTGAAGGTGCGGGTGATGTTGGCCGAGGGCGGCGCCGAAGTGACCCAGCTCAACAACGTGGTGGCGGTCGAGTGACCGCCTACAACGTCACCGCCCCCTCGATACACGTCACGCAGGCACCCCCGATCCACAGCGCATCCCCCACCCGTTCCACCTGCACGCGGCCGGCGCGACCCATCACCGTGCCCTGGCTGATCACATACCGGTCCGGCGCCGCGCTCTCCCGCAGCAACCATCGCGCGATACCCGCATTGAGGCTGCCGGTCACCGGATCCTCCGGCGCGGCCTCGCCGGCAATGAACGCGCGCGATTCAAAATCTGCATCCACCGCGTCGCCTTCGCCACACGCGGCGAACACGCCCAGCATCAGCCCATCCAACGCCGCGTAATCGGGGCGCACCGCCAACACGGCCGCACGGCTGCGCAATCGCAACGCCAACCACCGCGGGCCGTTGTCCACCCATTGCGCATCGACCAGTTCATCCACGGCCACCCCCAATCCCGCCCGCACCTGCTCGCGCAACGACGGGTCCAACGGCCCCTCCCGCCGCAACGGCGGCGCCTCGAACGCCAACCCGGCCGCATCGCGGCGGATCCGCACCAACCCGATCCCGCACTCCTGCACGATTTCCGCCCCATGCGGCACGCCGCCATTGGCCAGCCATGCATGGCAGCTGCCCAGCGTGGGATGCCCGGCGAACGGCAGCTCGCCCAGCGTAGTGAATATCCGCACGCGGTAATCGGCACGCGGGTCGTTGGGCTTCGATACGAACGTGGTCTCGCTCAGGTTGGTCCAGCGCGCAAAGGCGGCCATGCGCGCATCGCTCAACCCATCGGCATCAAGCACCACGGCCAGCGGATTGCCCAGCAGCGGATCGGTGCTGAAGACGTTGACCTGGAGGAAGGGGTGGGACGTCATGGGCAGCGGTTCCTTGGCGGGATGTGGCGACATGCGGGCATCTTGGCGGTGAACCCTGCATCAAATCTAGGATCTTTTTCAACGCACCACCCCAATGGCCGCAGATAGCATCTGGTCGTCATCACCACACCGATGCACAGCGCCACCTCTCTTGGGAAACACCTATGAACACCAACGTCGCCGACATTGATGAGGCGGTGCCGATCGAGGCATGTCCGCGGCCACAGCCTGACGCTTCCGGCGCAACTCACGATTGGCGGGTGCGGGAGTACCAGGACGGCGGCGTGGACCACGTTGAAGTCCGCGACGGCACGGGCCGGGTGCAATTGGTCATCGCCTACGCCGCGGGCGTGTTCTGGGCACTCCATGTTGGATTTCCCACAGCGCGGGTGTCGTTGCCGAACTGGCGGTTGAAGTTGCCCGAGGGCGCCAGCGCCACGGAGGTCTACGCCGGAACGCGTTTCTCGCTCACCCGTTTCAGCAGAGGCGAAGAAGCGGTGTGGCGCATCCAACCCGCATGACTGCGGGTGCGGCAACGCCGCGTCACGCGGCGTCGGTTTCCATTTCCTTCATGCGGCGCTCGTACCAGCCGTCGTGGTCGGGTTCGAAGATCGCGCTGCGGGTCATTTCGCCTTGGTAGACGTGCACGGAAATGGCCAGCCGCTCGTCGCTGGTGTTGCGGATGGTGTGGTACTCGTGCGGCGGAATCAGGCTGCCGGCGCTGCCGCAGTCGCCGATCACCGACGGCTCGGCCTGGAAGCGGAAGCGTTCGCCCCTGCGTTCGAGCAGCCGGTACTGGGTGACTTCCAGTTGCCCCAGCCACACCCCTTCCACGCACCACAGGCCGCTGTGGTCATGCAGCGGCGTGCCCTGCCCCGGCGCCCAGCTCATCGCCACGATGCTGTAGCCGTGCGCCGGGCTGCGGTACAGCTCGCGGCGTGCGTAGTGGTCGCTGATCGGGCGGTGCACGCAGGCCGGCAGCTGGATGCGGCTGTCGGCAATGGCCTCGCAGAGCGCACCGCGCAAGGTTCTGGCGATCTGCTGGGGATCGTCATGCTGCACGGCGTGATCGATGGCGGCTATCAATCGATCGCGGCCATGGAACGGCGGAAAGGGATCGCAATGGTCCTGCATGCCCCCAGTCTAGGCGATGGAGGTTAAGGACATGTTTGATCTGAATCACGGCAAATAACTGCGTATTGGCCGAAAATCTATTGGATTTCGTTGTTTGGTTGATGCTGCCTATCGTTGTTTGGAGTGGGCCGACGGTGCGTGGGACACGCGTGGCGTGTCGCTACATCGTGCCTCGCTGTACGAACGGGGCCTGCTGGTACAGGCGTCGTTCGCCGCGACGCGGGTCGTCAGCGAGCCGTGGCGGGGTGTTGAACAGCATCGTCTGGCGGCGATCAAGCCCGTACTGCTCCCACTGCGGCAGCCCAGGGTGCTGCGGGTTGCCGGTGCGGGCGAAGGCGATCAGGGCATCGCTCATCGCTGCCGCCATGCGCTGCGCGTCGGCCGCTTCACCGGTACGCGAACCCTCTGCCCGGGTGTTGTCGAACACCAGCGGGATATCCAGCGTGTGGAAGGCGCCCAGCCTGCCGCCGTCCAGCGGTGAGCCCCAATCGAGCTGGTACGCCCAGGTGGGCGCGCCCTGCCGCGCGCGTGCTTCCAGTTCCTCCACCGCCCCGCGCCAGGAGCGGCCGGCGGTGGTGGCGGCGAAGAACACATCAGAGGGCGTGTAGTGCGGATACAGGCGCCGATACTCGGCGATCACCACCGATGGCAGCAGATCGACGAACTGTTCCTTCTCCAGCCTGGCCGGCAACGTCTCCCAGGTCAGCGCGAAGTTGGCCGGGTCGTGGCCGAGGAACGCGCGCGTTTCGTCGTGGGTGTTGCCGATCACCATGGGGATCCCGGCGGACTGCTCGGGCGCCTGCGGCCAGAACGGGTGTGCCGGCAGCGCGCCGCCATCGACCACGGGCCCGAAGTACAGGCTGGTGTTCTCCACCCGCGACGGATCGCGCGCGCGGGTGGCCGCCAGCAGCGCCGACACCGGCAGCGCCAGCAAGCCCTCCACATCCTGTGCGCCTACCGCCTGCATGGCGATCTGCGCACGCTGGGTGGCCGCACGCGGGCCGGCCGCGGTGACCTGCTGGCCGCTCATGGTCCACGCGCGCTGGAACAGGCCGCGCGCGGCGGGCATGGCCATCAGCGTGGCGATCTTGGCGCCGCCGCCGGACTGACCGAACACGGTGATGTTGCCGGCATCGCCACCGAACTCGTGCGCATGTTCGCGCACCCACCGCAGGGCCTGGATCAGATCGAGCTGGCCCACGTTGCCCGAATCGGCGAACCGCGCATCGCCCAGCTGTGCCAGGTAAAGGTAGCCGAACACATTGAGCCGGTGGTTGACGGTGACCACCACCACATCGCCACGCTGGCACAGCGCGCTGCCGTCGTACTGCGGGTCGCTGCCGGAGCCGTTGTTGTAGGCGCCACCGTGGATGTAGAACAGGATCGGCCGGGGCTTGCCGTCGCGCAGCGCCGGCGTCCACACGTTGAGGTACAGGCAGTCTTCGCTGCCGGGGCCGTCCTCCTTGCTGACCTGCGGCGCGGCCGGGCCGTAGGCCAGTGCATCGCGCACCCCGCGCCACGGCAGCTCAGGCAGCGCCGGCTGGAAGCGCCGGGTCGCGGTGTCCGCGCCATAGGGCACGCCAAGGAAACGGTGCACGCCCTGGTCATACCGGCCGCGCAGGCGGCCGCCGCGCACCGTCGCCAGCGAAACGGTCGGGGTGGTGCCGGTAGACGCGCCTGCAAGCGATGACGCCAGCGGCAACGTACCGGCCGCCAGCAGCATTGCGTAGCGCGCACTGTCGCGCAGGAAGCGGCGGCGCTGCAGGTCGGCAGGGGCGAGCGTCATGGCGCCTTCTCACCGTTCTGCGCCTGCATCCAGTGCAGCGCAAGGGTGGGCCACTGGGTGGCAAGCGCAGCGGGCGGCAGGCGTACACCGAAGCCGTGCCCGCCGTGTGCGAACAGGTGCATTTCACTGGGCACGCCCGCCGCCAGCAGTGCCTGGTAGTACAGCAGGCTGTTGTGCACGGAGACCACGTCGTCGTCCTGCGCGTGGACCAGGAAGGTAGGCGGGGTCTGCGCGCTGACCTGCGCCTGCATCGAATACTGCTGCTCCAGCGCGGGCGTGGGGTGTTCGCCCAGCAGCCGGGTGCGCGAGCCGCTGTGCGCGTGCCGGCCCATGTCGATCACCGGGTACAGCAGCAGCGCGAAATCCGGGCGCGCGCTGAGCGCATCGGTGGCATCGCCGATGCCCGGCAGCGCGGTGGCGTAGCCGTTGCTCAGCCGCGCAGCAACATGGCCGCCGGCGGAAAAACCGATGACGCCGATCCGTTGCGGATCCAGCTGCCACTTCGTTGCGCCGGCGCGGATCACCCGCATCGCGCGCTTTGCATCGGCCAGTGCGGCCTGGCGGTCCCCGCGCCCGGCCGGCAGCCGGTAGCGCAGCACGAACAGGGTTACCCCACCCTGCTCCACGAAGCCCGGCACCAGCGCGGTGCCTTCCTTGTCCAGCACGATGCGCTGGTAGCCGCCACCGGGAATGACCAGCAGGGCGGTGCCGTTGGGTCTGGCCGGGCGGTAGGCGACCAGGTACGGCGCGCTGACGTTGTCGATGTAGCGGTCCGGCAGCGCGGGGTCGGCGCTGCGCTCGACCACGTTGGGCACTGCGGCGCGCTTGGGCTCACCGGGCACCCTGCCGGCGGGCCAGAGCGCGATGCGGGTGGGCGTGCCGGGGGCGGGCTCGCTCTGCGGCACCGGGCGCTCAACGGCCTGGGCCGGCGGTGGGGCAACGGCGGCCAGCAGGCAGCCGACCAACAGGGACATCAACACAGCACAACGCATCCGCGGCAGTCCTCTCAGGGGTGGGCAAACGGTAGCGTGCCGGGCTCGTGCAGGTTCTGACGCGGTGCACATTGCCAATGACACCGGTTTACCATATACAGCTCATCCAAGTGCTGTCGATGGGCAGTGCAACAATTCACCGGGAGACCCGCTTGAGCAACGATCAAGGCAAACAGGACCTGCCAGAACAAGGGTTGGGCGACATCGCCCACGCGTTCGTCACGGCCCGCCAGCAGGGCCGTTCACTGCCGGATTTCCCCGGAACCATCCCGGAAGACCTGGTCACCGCCTACCAGGTGCAGGACCAGGCCATCGCGCTCTGGGACGACGAGGTAGTGGGCTGGAAGGTCGGCTACATTGCCGCCGAGCGCCGCGATGGCTCCGGCGACGACCGCCTGCTGGGCCCGATCTTCTCTCAGCGGCTCTGGAATGCTACCGGTGGAACAGTGGACATCCCGGTGTTCGTCGGCGGCTTCGGCGCGGTGGAAGCCGAGTACGTGATCCAGCTGCTGCAGGACGCCCCGGCCGACAAGCTGCACTGGACCGCCGAAGAGGCTGAAGCCCTGCCCGCCAAGCTGTTCATCGGCGTGGAAGTGGCCAGCAGCCCGCTCGCCACCATCAACAAACTGGGCCCGCGCGTAGTGGTGTCGGACTTCGGCAACAACAACGGCCTGGTGCTGGGCCCGGAGATTGCGGACTGGACCTCGCTGGACGATGCCGACCTGCGCGCCGAAACCCGCATTGAAGGCGAAGTGGTAGGCACCGGTGGCGCCACCCTGCTGCCGGGTGGCCTGCGCACCGCGTATGCCTTCGCGCTGGCCCGTTCGGCCCAGCGTGGCCGTCCGCTGAAAGCCGGCGATCTGATCGCCAGTGGCAATGCCACCGGTATCCATGACATCGCCGTAGGCCAACAGGCACTGATCCGTTTCGCCGGTTACGGCGACATTACCTGCAGGGCCATCGCCGCCGGGTAACCGTGCGGCCATGGCGAGTACGCTTGGGAGGGCGCAGATGATTACTCGCAGAAGTTTCCTTGCCACCAGCGTGGGCGCGCTCAGCGTGCCCCTGTTGTCGGCCGGGTGTTCACGTTCCACCGGTGACGCGCCCGATGGCGCGCGCCTGTTGACCGCAACCGATGTGCATGTGGCCGACTACCCCACCGTGACCGCGGTGAAGTGGATCGCCCAGCAGCTGGAAGCGAAGACCGGCGGCCGCCTGCGGCTGCGCCAGTACCATTCGGGCCAGCTCGGCCGCGAATCGGAAGCGATCGACATGGCCCGCTTCGGGGTCATCGACATCACCCGCGTGTATTCCGGCGCGCTCAACAACGCCTTCCCGCTCACCCAGGCGCTGTGCCTGCCCTACGTGTTCGATTCGGTGGCGCACATGCGCCGCGCGCTCGACGGCGGCGTGGCCGATACCGTGCTGCGCGGCTTTGAAAACCGCGACCTGGTGGGACTCGCGATCTACGATTCGGGCGCGCGCTGCTTCTACAACACCAAGCATCCGATCGTGGAACCGAAAGACCTGCACGGCCTGAAGCTGCGCGTGGCCTCCTCGGACATCTTCATCCAGCTGATGCGCCTGCTGGGCGCCAACCCGACCCCGATGTCGCTGGGCGACACCTTCTCGGGCATGGAAACGCACATGATCGACGGTGCGGAAAACAACATGCGCAGCTTCCACTCCAGCCGCCACTTCGAGGCCGCGCGCTACTGGTCGCAGAGCGACCATTCGTATGCGCCGGACGTGCTGCTGATGTCGCGCCGCAGCTTTGAATCGCTCAGCCCGGAAGACCGCCAGCTGCTGCTGCAGACCGCGCGCGAATCGGTAGGGGTGATGCGCCAGCAGTGGGACGCCTCGGAAAGCACCGCCCGCCAGGCGGTGGCCGACTTCGGCATCCAGTTCAACGAGGTCGACATGCCGGCCTTCCGCAAGGCCGCCGACCCGTTGCTGCAGCAGTACCTGCAGCAGCCGGAGCTGGCTGCCCTCACCCGTCGCATCCGCGACTTCGCCTGAGGCCTGCCGCGATGTCCGACCCGACTTCCGAAACCACCGCCGACCTGCGCACGCTGCCGCAGCGCGCACTCGACGGCATTGCCGACATCACCATCTACATCGCCGTACTTGCCCTGCTCGGGCTGGTGGTGGTGCAGGGCTGGCAGGTGTTCGCCCGCTATGTGATCAACGATTCGCCCAGCTGGACCGAGCCGGTGACCCTGCTGCTGCTGGCCACCGCCATGAGCCTGGGCGCGGCCACCGGCGTGCACACCCGTCGCCACTTTGGCTTCTTCCTGCTGGCCGCGCACATGCCCGCCGGCCTGCGTCGCGCGGTGGATGTATTCGCCTCGCTGGTGGTCGCGGTGCTGGGCGTGGTGATTGCCTGGTGGGCCGGCGTGCTGCTGCTGGACGGGCTGGACATCAAGACCGCCGGCGCCAACCTGCCGCAGAGCATCAACTACCTGCCGCTGTGCATTGGCGGTGCGCTGATGGCGGTGTTCGCCGTGAACCAGATGGTGCAGGCCGTGCAACCGGCCATCGCTGAAGCAGAGGGAGACCGCTGAGTCATGGGTATTACGATTCTTTTCACTGTATTTGCGGTGCTGCTGCTGCTCGGCGTGCCGGTGGCCTACGCGCTGGCCGCGGCGGCGCTGGCCACCCTGTGGTACCTGGACCTGCCGACGCTGGTGCTGGTGCAGCAGATTTCGGCCGGTACCGGTTCGGCCTCGCTGATCGCCATTCCACTGTTCATCTTCGCCGGCGAAATCATGATGCGCGGCGGCATCTCCGAACGGCTGATCGCGCTGGCCTCGTCGCTGGTCGGGCGCCTGCGTGGCGGCCTGGGCCAGGTCTCGATCCTGTCCTCGCTGTTCTTCGGCGGTGTATCCGGCTCGGCAATCGCCGACGTGTCGGCGGTCGGCGGCACGATGATCCCGCAGATGGTCAAGCGCGGCTACGACCGCGACTTCGCGGTAAACGTCAGCATCACGGCTGCATTGGTGGCGCTGCTGGTGCCACCGTCGCACAACCTGATCCTGTTCTCGGCGGCAGCCGGCGGTGGCCTGTCCATCGCCGACCTGTTCGCGGCAGGCATCATGCCGGCGCTGCTGATGACCGTGGCACTGATGGTCACCGGCTATGTGGTGGCGCGCCGTCGCGGCTACGGGGTGGAAGTGTTCCCCGGCTGGCGTGCGGTGCTGCTGCGCATGGTCTCGGCCCTGCCCGGCCTGGGCCTGGTGGCGCTGATCTTCGTGGGTATCCGTGCCGGCATCTTCACCGCCGTTGAAAGCGCGGCCATTGCCGTGGTGTATGCCCTGCTCGTGACCACGGTGCTGTACCGCCAGCTCGACTGGCGCGAGTTCCTGGGCACGGTGACCCATGCCGCGCGCAGCACCGGCGTGATCCTGTTCGTCATTGCTACCGCGGCGGTGTTCGGCTGGCTGCTGGCCTACCTGCAGGTACCGGCGGCCGCAGTGGAGTTCCTGCAGTCCTTCGCGCACAGCAAGTTCATGGTGCTGTTGATGATCGTGGTGATGTTGCTGCTGCTGGGCACCTTCATGGACCTGGCGCCGATGATCCTGATCTGCACGCCGATCTTCCTGCCGGTGGCCAAGGCCTACGGGATCGACCCGATCCACTTCGGCCTGGTGCTGGTGCTGACCGGCGGCCTGGGCCTGGTGACCCCGCCGGTGGGCTCGGTGCTGTTCATCGGCACGGCGATCGGCAAGATCAGCGTGGGCGAAAGCATGCGGTCGATCTGGCCGTTCTGGTTCGCGGCGCTGGCGGTGCTGTTCATCGTCACCTTCTTCCCGCAGCTGTCGCTGTGGCTGCCGGCGCTGCTGCGCGCCTGACCGCGCGGCGGCCCCGTGCCGCCATCGCGGATGTGGACCCGCCTTCGCGGGCGGGTCCTGCACCGAACCAGGGAGACACCCCATGCGTATGAAGACCCTGCTGGCCGGGCTGGCCACCGCCGGCCTGCTGCTCGCCGGCGCCCTGCATGCCGCCGATGTGCCGACCACGTCGTGGAAGCGTGGCATCGAGAACCAGCGCCAGGCCGACCTGGGCAACGGCACCTTCCTCAACCCGGTGTTCGCCGGCGACCGCCCCGATCCGTCGGTGCTCAAGGATGGCGACGACTACTACCTCACCCTGTCCTCCTTCGACGCCTACCCGGGCCTGCCGATCTGGCATTCGCGCGACCTGGTGAACTGGCAGCCGCTGGGCCACGCGATCACGAAGAATGTCGGCGCGATCTGGGCACCGGACATCGTCAAACACGACGGCCGCTACTTCATCTACTTCCCGGCACGCACCGGCGAAACCCGCAGCAACTTCGTGGTGTGGTCGGACAACATCCGCGGGCCGTGGAGCGAGCCGATCGACATCGGGCTGGGCGGTTACATCGACCCCGGCCATGCGGTGGGCGAAGACGGCAAGCGCTACCTGTTCCTCAGCGGCGGCGCCTACGTGCAGCTGGCCGACGATGGCCTGAGCGTGGTGGGCAAGCCCAAACACGTCTACGACGGCTGGAAGTACCCGGAAAGCTGGGACGTGGAGGCCTACGCGCAGGAAGGCCCGAAGATCAATTTCCACAATGGCTGGTACTACATGACCACCGCCGTGGGCGGCACCGCCGGCCCGCCGACCGGGCACATGGTGATCACCGCGCGCTCGCGCTCGATCCACGGGCCGTGGGTGAACGCGCCGAACAACCCGATTACCCGCACGAAGTCCGCCAGTGAGCCGTGGTGGTCGCGTGGCCATGCCACCGTGGTGGAAGGCACCGACGGGCGCTGGTGGATGATCTACCACGGCTACGAGAACGGCTACTGGACCCTGGGCCGCCAGGCGCTGCTGGAGCCGATCGAGTGGACCGACGATGGCTGGTTCGTGGCAAAGGGCGGCGACCTCGGCCAGCCGCTGGCCAAGCCTTCGGGCGACTCGGTCGGCCCGCACGGCATGGCGCTGTCGGACGACTTCACCGGCAAGACCCTGGGCGCGCAGTGGTCGTTCTTCAATCCGGCCCAGGACGAGTACAAGCGCCTCGGCTTCAGCGCCAACGGCCTGACCCTGCAGGGCAAGGGCGACACCCCGAAGGACAGCTCGCCGCTGACCGCCATCGCCGGCGACCAGGCTTACCAGTTCGAGGTCGAAATGGACATCGCGCCCGGCGCGGTCGGCGGTGCCCTGCTCTTCTACAGCGACCGGCTGTACGTGGGCGTGGGCAGCAACGGCGAGAAGTTCATCATGCACCGCTACGGCGAGGAGCGCCCCACCCGGCTGGCCCCCAGTGCCAAAGGCGGCAAGCTGTGGCTGCGGGTGACCAACAACCGCCACATCGTGACCATCCATTCCAGCACCGACGGCAAAACCTGGCAGAAGTACCCGGTTCAGATGGAAGTCTCCGGCTACCATCACAATGTGGCCGGGAAGTTCCTCGCCCTGAAGCCGGCCCTGTACGCTGCCGGCGACGGCAAGGTGACCTTCCGCCAGTTCCGCTACCGCGCCCTTGATTGAGGGCGCCGGTAGACTCCTTCGACCTCTCATGGTTTGAACACATGTCACTGCGCAGCAAGACCGACCCGTCACCGCACGGGTTGACCAAGGGCAAGGCCGCCACGATCAATGACATCGCGCGGCTGTCGGGTGTATCCAAGAAAACGGTTTCGCGGATCATCAACAACTCGCCACTGGTGCGCAAGGACACCCGTGAGAAGGTGGAAACGCTGATGCGCGAGGTGGGCTACACGCCCGACCCGCTGGCACGCGGGCTGGCCTTCCGCCGCTCGTTCCTGATCGGCATGGTCTACGACAACCCCACCGCGCAGTACATCGTGGACATGCAGTACGGCGCGCTGGACGCGCTGCGCGGCTCCAGCTTCGAGCTGGTGGTGCACCCGTGCGATTCGCGCAGCCCCGGCTACATCGAAGGCGTGCGCCGCTTCGTGCAGCAGCAGAAGCTGCACGGGGTGATCCTCGTGCCGCGTGCCTCGGAAGACCAGGCGCTGGTGGACATGCTCGATGAGATCGGCTGCCGCTTCACCCGCATCGCCGCGCTGCCGCTGGATGACACCTCGCAGATGGTGGTGACCCATGACCGCGACGGCGCCGCCGAAGCGGCCGATTACCTGCTGTCGCTGGGCCACCGCGACATCGCGCTGGTCACCGGCCCCAGCGCCTACCGCTCGGCGCACGAGCGCACCGCCGGCTTCATCGATGCCCTCGCCCAGCGCGGGATCGAGCTGCCGCCCGGGCGCATCGTGGAAGCCGGCTATACCTTCGAATCCGGTGTGGCCGCCGCCGAAAAGCTGCTGCTGGGCAAGCAGCGCCCGACCGCGATCTTTACCGGTAACGATGAAATGGCCGCCGGTATCTACAAGGTGGCGCTGCGCGCGGGCATCAACATTCCGCGCCAGCTGTCCATCATCGGCTACGACGACAGCCCGCTGGCCTCGCGCCTGTGGCCGTCGCTGACCTCGGTGCGCCGCCACACCCGCGACACCGGCCGCACCGCCGCCGCGATGCTGGTCCAGCCCGATGGCCAGGCCGCGCTGCAGATCGCCAGCGTGCGCCCGCACCTGATCGTGCGCGATTCGTGCCAACCGCCGGAGGACTGACGGGACGGTGCGGGTCACGACCAACGGTCGTGACCTACCGGCAAGGCAGCCCACCCGGCTGAACGCCCCACGAGATGATTCCACGCGGTAGGTCACGACCGTTGGTCGTGACTTCCCACCGATCCCGCAATGCAAAATGACACCGGTTTCCTCCTTGGCTAGAATGGGGGGAAATCGCGCCGGGGCCGCCCCGTCGGCCCACCCCTGCTCTGGAGACGCCATGTACTGCAAGACCCACTACGCCACCCATCCCGACGCCATCAAGGGCGCCAGCAACGATGACCTGCGCGAGCTGTACCTGCTCGACGGCCTGTTCAATGCCGATGCGGTGACCCTGAAGTACACCCACTACGAGCGCTTCGTGCTCGGCGGTGCGGCCCCGGTGAAGGGCCCGGTGTCGCTGCCGAAGCAGACCGAACCGGCCTCCGCCGCCGGCCATGCGTTCCTGGAGCGCCGCGAGCTGGGCATCATCAACGTCGGCGCCGGCAGCGGCACCGTCACCGTCGACGGCACCGTGTACACGCTGGGCCCGAAGGACGGCCTGTACGTGGCCATGGGCAGCGAAGAGGTGGTGTTCGCCTCCGACGACGCGGCCAACCCCGCGCAGTTCTACCTGGCCTCGACCCCGGCGCATGCGCGCTTCGAGACCAAGCAGCTGTCCATCAAGGATGCGGTTGCGCTGGAACGCGGCGCGCTGGAAACCAGCAACGAACGCACCATCTACCAGTACATCGTGCCGGCCACCTGCCAGTCCTCGCAGCTGCTGCTGGGCCTGACCGTGCTGAAGCCGGGCAGCGTCTGGAACACCATGCCGCCGCACCTGCACGACCGTCGCAGCGAGGTCTATTTCTACTTCGACCTGGGCCAGAACGACCGCGTGTACCACTTCATGGGCGAGCCGGACGCGCAGCGCCACATCGTGATCCAGAACAACGAAGCGGTGGTGTCCCCGCCGTGGTCGATCCACATGGGTGCCGGCACCAGCAACTACGCCTTCATCTGGGCGATGGGCGGCGAAAACCTGGATTACACCGACATGCACGTGCTGGACATCTGCCAGCTCAAGTAACCCACACCGCATTGGATAAGGACCGTAACTGCAATGGCTAATCCGTTCAGTCTGGAAGGCAAGGTCGCCCTCGTTACCGGTGGCAACACCGGCCTGGGGCAGGGCATCGCCGTGGCGCTGGCCCAGGCCGGCGCCGATGTGGCCGTGGCCGGCATCGCGCCGCCCACCGACACCATCGCAAAGATCACCGCGCTCGGCCGCCGCTGCCTGGCGGTGGAAGCAAACCTGATCAGCATCGAGCCGGTGGAGCGGGTGATCCGCGAAACCATCGAAGGGTTGGGTGGCCTGGATATCCTGGTCAACAACGCCGGCCTGATCCGCCGCGCCGATGCGGTGGACTTCAGCGAGCAGGACTGGGACGACGTGATGAACGTCAACATCAAGTCCGCGTTCTTCATCTCGCAGGCCGCCGGCCGCCACTTCATCGCGCAGGGCCGCGGCAAGATCATCAACATCGCCTCGATGCTGTCCTTCCAAGGCGGAATCCGGGTGCCGTCGTACACCGCCAGCAAGAGCGGCATCGCCGGCATCACCCGCCTGCTGGCGAATGAGTGGGCCAACAAGGGCATCAACGTCAACGCGATCGCCCCGGGTTACATGGCCACCGACAACACTACCGCCCTGCGCGCCGACCAGGACCGCAACAAGTCCATCCTCGACCGCATTCCGGCCGGGCGTTGGGGTACTCCGGAAGACCTCGCCGGTACGGCGGTGTTCCTGGCGTCCAGCGCTTCGGATTACGTCAACGGTTCGGTGATTCCCGTGGATGGGGGTTGGCTGGCCCGGTGATGCATGGGTATCGACCAACGGTCGATACCTACCGGGATCAGATCGTCGGCCGCGAACCCGCGGCGCAAGACCGGTAGGTACCGACCGTTGGTCGGTACCCCCGCAAAACGTCCTGACGGTAGCGCCGGCCGTTGGCCGGCCCTCCTGGAGCCCGAACATGCACCGCTTCCTGCTCCCGATGCTTTTCTTGTTCGCGGCGGTCTCCACACACGCGGCGCCGCACCGTATTTTCATTGCCGGCGATTCCACCGCTGCCGACTACGGCCCCGAACGCGCGCCGCTGATGGGCTGGGGCCAGGCCCTGCCGAGTTATCTGGACCCCGCCGTCTGGCAGGTCCGCAATCACGCCAAGGCGGGTCGCAGCGCGCGCAGCTTCATCGAGGAAAAACGCCTCGATGCGATCGCAGCCGAGATCCAGCCCGGCGACATGCTGCTGATCCAGTTCGGCCACAACGACGCCAAGTTCGAAGATCCCACCCGTTACAACGATCCGGTCACTGCCTACCCGCAATACCTGATGCGCTACGTGCAGCTGGCCCGCGAGAAGCGCGCTACACCGGTGCTCATCACTCCGGTGGCGCGGCTGCTGTACGACTTCGGTTCGCTGCTCGACACGCATGGGTTGTACACCCAGACCGTAAAGCAGCTGGCCGAGCGCGAACAGGTGGCGCTGATCGATCTCAACGCCAGCTCCACCCGCTGGATCCGCGCGCTGGGCGAGCAGGGCGCCAAGCCGTACTTCCTGTTCGTGCCCGAACAGAACAAGGCCGACGGCACCCACTTCAGCGTGGCCGGTGCCACCGCCGTGGCCTGCCTGGTGATGCGCGACTGGGTGGCGCTGCAGCCCACCATGAAGCCGGCGCTGAAGCGCGACATCGATTGTGACGTCAGCCAGGCCGCAGGGCAGGGCGCTGACCCGGCCAAGCCGTCGAAGGTTGTCCATGAGCGCGATATCGCCGTTACCCAGCCTGGCCCGCACGGTGGCGCCGGCCCGACCACGGCGTACCCGTTCTTCGCCGACGACAAGGACCTGCCGTTCGTGCTGCGCAAGCGCGTGCTGCACAAGGGCGCCGGCATCGGCCTGCACCCGCAGCACAAGGACGAGATCTATTACATCGTCAGCGGGCAGGGCAGCTACGTACTGGATGGCAAACAGTACGACGTGGCGGCCGGCGACGCGCTGCTTACCCGGGCAGGCAGCCTGCATGCGCTGCAGCAGCGCGGGGAGCAGGATCTGGTGGTGCTGCTGGCGTACCCGCGGTGAAGCCAGCCGGGCAGGGCCTGGCTCTACAGACGCTAACCTTCAAAAGCGCCTGGAGCTTTTGAAGGTTAAACTACTAAACTTCAAAAGCATCCAATGCTTTTGAAGGATGGCGCGTTAAACTTCAAAAGACTAAAGTACATTTGAAGTTTAGGCCTTCGGAGGATTCCGTGCGACGGGAAGACATAGCGGTGCCGCTCCGCCAATACCTGGTGCCGGTGGAAGGCCGCCCGAATCTGGTGGCCATGACCGCTCCGCCCACGCCGCGCAGGCTGCCCCCAGGCCAGTCAGGCAACCGACAGTTGTTCGCCGACGCCAACGCAGGCCTGGCCCGGCTGGAACAAGCCATGCGGCAGTGGCCGACCCCTGATCTGGTCACCCGCACCCTGGCCCGACGCGAAGCCGTGCAGAGTTCCCAGATCGAAGGGACACAGACCGATCTGGACCAGTTGCTGGTGTACGAAGCCACCCTTGGACTCGACGGCCTGCCCGCCGACGTCGTTGTCACCGAGCGCTACGTGCAGGCGCTGCAGGACGGATTGGAAGCGGTCAGAGTGCGGGGTAGATCCGCCATCGACCTTGCACTCGTCAACCACCTGCACTCGGTTCTTATGCAGGACACGCCGGAGGACTTCCCGAAGGGCCGCTACAGGCAGGAACAGGCGGTCATCGGACCGTTGGGAGGACGCCCTGAAGACGCGCGCTTCGTTCCTTCGCCGCCGGATCGGATCGGCGAGGCGATGCAGGAACTGGAACGTCAGATGCTGCAGTACCAGGCGGCGGAAGACGAACAGTTCGAACTGAACATCCTTGCGCAGCTCGCCATCGCGCACGCCCAGTTCGAAACCATCCATCCGTACAAGGATGGCAATGGACGCACCGGTCGGCTGCTGATGCCGCTGATACTGGCGGCAGAAGGGTATCCACCGCTGTACCTGTCCGGCGCATTGCTCCGAAGCAAGGACACCTACTACGACGCGCTCAACCAAGTGCAGATCAAAGGCAACTGGGTACCGTGGATGGACATGGTCTCCCGGGCCGTGGTGGAGTCAGCGAACGATGCGATCGCCATCGCCGAGGACATGCAGCGCCTTGTGGCGGAGTGGACGGTGAGGGTCAGCCGCTATCGCGGCGACTCTGTCGCGCGTCGACTTCCGGCGCTGCTGGTGGGCCATCCGGTGGTCACGGCATCACAGGTTGCTTCGCTGCTGGAGGTGTCTGACCGGTCAGCGCTTACCGGGATCTATGCGCTCGAGGAAGCCGGAATCCTGTCGAAGGGCAATGAGAAGAAGTGGGGCAGGACTTACCGCGCCCACGCCGTCCTCAAGCGACTCAACCAGCTACCGGTGCGCGTGGCCCAGCGACCGCGGTGAACGCAGCCGGGCAGGGCCCGGCGCTACGATCACACGTCGCCGCCTTCCGCCCAGCCCTCGCCGGTGCCCTTCTGGAACACGCGGTCGCCTTCCTGCACATCACCGGCCGGCAGGTGCTCCTGCGTTTCCAGCGCGGCGTAGATCGGGGTGAAGTCCGGCGCGGTCGCTTCCATCAACTGCTCGTAGCTGTCGATGACGAAGTAGGTCTTCTGGAATGTGTCGATCCGGTAGCGGGTGCGCATGATGCGCTCCAGGTCGAACCCGATCCGGTTCGGCGCGGCCGATTCCAGCGAGTACAGCGATTCGCCCTTCGACGACACGATGCCGGCGCCGTAGATGCGCAGCCCTTCGGGCGTGTTGATCAGGCCGAACTCCACCGTGTACCAGTACAGGCGGGTGAGGTGCTGCAGTGCTTCGGGGCCGATCGCGTGCGCCTTGACGCCGCCGCGGCCGTAGGCGGCCATGTAATCGGCGAACACCGGGTTCATCAGCAACGGCACGTGCCCGAACAGGTCGTGGAACATGTCCGGTTCGGCGATGTAGTCGATCTGGTCCGGGCGGCGGATCCACCAGGTGACCGGGAAGCGGCGGTTGGCCAGGTGGTCGAAGAAATCCAGTTCCGGCAGCAGGCCTTCCACGCCAACCAGGGTCCAGCCGGTGGCTGCGCCCAGCACTTCGTTGAGCTGGTCGAAGCGCGGAATCATGTGCGCGTTCATGCCCATCTCGTCCTGCGCCTGCAGGAACTCCTTGCTGGCCCGGCCCACCAGCAGCTCACGCTGGCGCTGGTACAGGGTGCTCCAGGTGGCGTGGTCGTCGGCGGTGTAGCTTTCCCACGGCTGTTCCACCACGGCGGTGGTGTACACCGGCACGTAACCCTTGTCGGTCTGCTGGTGTTCGACGCGGCGGGGGGCGGTGGCGGTTTCCATCGAGGTGGGCTCCTGGGAAGTGACCCTTTGATGCTAGGGCAGTGCGCGCGCAAGAGGATTGCAAAGTTGCGCGGATCTGCCGACCTGGCGCAATATCGTTGCGTCCAATCAATGTTGCGGAGCAGCAATGTCCGGAGATGCCCAGTTCGACCGCACGGATCTGCGTCTCCTGGCGGAGATCCAGCAACATGGCCGCGCCACCAACGCCGAACTGGCGGCGCGGGTGAACCTTTCTCCGTCGGCGTGCCTGCGGCGGGTGCAGCGGCTGGAAAGCGAAGGAGTGATCGCCGGCTACGGCGCGCGACTGGAACCGCGCCGGATCGGGCTGGGGCTGCAGGCCTTCGTGCGCGTGCAGCTGGAAAAGCACGACCAGCACGCCATCGGCGTGTTCGCCGACAGCGTGGTGGACTGGGATGAAGTGGTGGCCTGCCATGCGCTGACCGGCGACATGGATTATTTGCTGCACATCTACGTGCGCGACCTGGAGCACTTTTCCAGCTTCCTGCTGGACAAGCTGCTCAATGCAGCGGGCGTGGCCGACGTGAACTCCAGTTTCGTGCTGCGCACGGTGAAGGACTTCAGGGCGTTGCCGTTGTCGCAGCTGGAATGACGCAACGCGTCATTCCAGCGGTAGAGCCGACTGTTAGTCGGCTGCCCTTTGCGCAGACTCCGCTACCCGTGCCGAGAGCAGCCGACTAACAGTCGGCTCTACCGCGGGCGGCGTCCAGCGATGACGCGGTTTACCCCTCGCACTTTTCCTTGCGGCCCATCAGCTTGCCCACGCGCGAGGGTTCGTCGCATTTCGGCTTGGGCGGGGGCGGCGCCGCTGCAGCGGCGCGGGCCTTCTGCAACTGCTGGATCTTGGCGCGGATCTGCGGCATTGCCGCCATCGCGGCCTTCTCGCCCTCCAGGATCGCGTAACCGCGCTGGCTGAAATCGGCCGCACCGATGTCCAGCACCTTCGGGCGGATGATGATGTCGGCGCGCGCCAGTTCCTGTTCGCCCAGGCGCTGGCCCATGATCGAGATGGACTGGTTGACGATGCCCAGCATGCCGGTCGGCGATTTGCCGCTGGCCTTGCTGGAGATATCCACCGCGATGACGAAGTCCGCGCCCAGTTGGCGCGCGGCATCCACCGGCACTGGGCTGACCACGCCGCCGTCGACGAACAGGTTGCTGCCGATCTTCACCGGCTCGAACACGCCCGGGATGCTGCTCGAGGCACGCACGGCCTGGCCGACGTTGCCACGCACGAACACCGCGCGATCGCCGGTATCCAGGTTGGTGGCCACGGCGGCGAACGGCTTCTTCAGCTTTTCGGCCGGCTTGTTGTTCACCTGCGCGTTGACGTAATCCTGCAGCTTCTGGCCCTGCACCAGGCCGCCGGAAAACAGGCGCACGTCGCGGATGCTGGTTTCATCCAGCGCCACCGCTTTGGTCTGCATCTGGAAGGCATCCATGCCGCTGGCATACAGCGCGCCGACCACGCTGCCGGCGCTGGTGCCGGACACAACGACCGGCTCGAAGCCATTGGCTTCCAGCATCTTGATCACGCCGATGTGCGCGAAGCCCTTGGCCGCACCGCCGCCGAGTGCGATGCCGATCTTCACCGGCTTGGCCGGTGCGGCAGGCACCGCCACCGGCGTAACCGGGGTGGGGCGGGCGTTTTCGCCGCCGCAGCCAGCCAGCAGGCCGAGCAGGGCAACGGACAGCGTGAGACGGGTGCGGCGGAAGGCGGTCATGGGCGTGGCGAAATGTGAATGGGCGATAGCATACCGGTAGTGCCGGCCCATGGCCGGCAGTGTGCATTGCGTGGTCATGCAGGGTTGCCCGTCGGTCGCCGCGACTGGCGGAGGTGCCAGACACACAGGTAGAGCGCCAGAAGAACGCCGGGCAGGACAAACAGCGCCGCAACGAAATGGGTTCCCAGCAGTATCGGTAGTGTCACCGCAGTGCCTCCCAACGGCCATGCCCAGTGCACCGGACGGTCCTGGATCCACGCGAGGCTCATCCAGGCCAGGGCGAGCCAGGACAACGTGCTGAGCAGGATGAGCAGCATCACCCCCAGTTCCGGCAGGTCCAAGGGAGCCAGCCATTCGCCCGAAAACAGACCCACCAGCGCGACCGACCCAAAGACCACCACGTGGTAAAGCAAGCCTGGGAGACAGAGAACCCAGGCCATCACCGTCATCCAGACCCGCCACCCGCTCACGGACATGGCGTCGTCGTCCATGGGCCTCCCTCTGGTGTCCTCTGACAGCATTGCATCATCCGCGTGGCGTCAGCAGTCTTTGGCTGAAGACGTTCATCCTGCCATATCGGGCAAGATCCATGAAGCGATGCCCGGGGCCATGCCTTCACATCTGGGGGCGCGGATCTTGGTAATGAAAGATCCGTATTTGCGACGCTGTTGTTGTACTGCAACAATTGTCTGGTAGCGCCGGTCCACCACCCTTCCCAACACAGCCTAATCGCCATGTTCCCGAACCGCACTGCCCACGGCCGTACTCCGTCCGTGCATCCCCTCGTTGTCGCGCTTGCCGCCCTGCTGCCATTGACGGCCGCAGCCCAGGACGCCCCCGCCACCAAGGATCCGGTAGCACTCGACACCCTGCAGGTCACGGCCCAGCGCCGCGTCGAAAACGCCAAGGACGTGCCGGTCTCGATCTCGGCCATCCAAGGCGAAAAGCTCGACGTGCTCGGTTCGGCCGGCGACGACATCCGCTTCCTGTCGGCCCGCGTGCCGAGCCTGAACATTGAATCGTCCTATGGTCGTGCCTTCCCGCGCTTCTACATCCGCGGTCTGGGCAACACCGATTTCGATCTCAATGCCTCGCAGCCGGTGTCGCTGGTGTATGACGATGTGGTGCAGGAAAGCCCGCTGCTGAAGGGCTTCCCGCTGTTCGACCTGGCCGGCGTGGAAGTACTGCGCGGCCCGCAGGGCACGCTGTTCGGGCGCAACACGCCGGCCGGCGTCGTGAAGTTCGATTCGGCCCGCCCGTCGCAGGACGCCGATGGTTACGTCAAAGTTTCCTACGGCACCTATGACACCTGGAACACACAGGCCGCCTACGGTGGCCCGCTGACCGACCGCTGGTCCGCGCGCGTGTCGGCGCTGTACCAGCGCCGCGACAACTACGTGGACAACACCCGCCCGAACGCACCGGCCGAAGGCTTTGAAGGCTACGACGAAGCCGCCGGCCGCGTGCAGTTCCTGTACGAAGGCGACGAGTTCGAAGCGCTGTTCAACCTGCACAAGCGCAAGCTCAACGGCACCGCGCGCCTGTTCCGCGCCAACATCATCCAGCCGGGCAGCAATGCGCTGGTGGAAAACTTCGACCGCGACAAGGTCTCCAACGACGGCGAGAACTTCTCCGAACTGGAAACCTGGGGCGGCAGCGCGCGCCTGCAGTGGAACCTGGGCAGCGTGACGCTGCACTCGATCACCGGGTATGAAACCGCCGAATCGCTCAACCATGGCGACATCGACGGCGGCTACGGCGCCAGCTTCCTCGGCGCGGGCAACTACGGCCCGGGCTTCATTCCGTTCCCGTCCGAATCGGCCGACGGCCTGCCGCACCACCGCCAGTGGACCCAGGAATTCCGCGTGGAATCCAACGAGTGGGGCCGCTTCGACTGGCAGGCGGGCGTGTTCTACTTCGATGAAGACGTCACCATCGACAGCTTCAACTACGATTCGCTGACCCCGGGCAACCCGCAGACCGGCCATGCCGTGCAGAGCCAGCGCAACAAAGCGTGGGCAGCGTTCGCGTCCGGCGATTTCGACGTGACCGACAAGTTCAAGCTGCGCGGCGGCGTGCGCTACACGCAGGACAAGAAGGACTTCACCGCCAGCGTGCTGCAGGCGGTGCCGGGTGGCACGCCGGTGAGCGGTCCGTACATCGCCAACACCGATGTCGACGATGTCAGCTGGGACCTGAGCGGTGTCTATCAGATCACCGACAACCTCAACACCTATGCCCGCGTGGCCAAGGGCTTCCGCGCCCCGTCCATCCAGGGCCGTCTGGCCTTCGGCGGCGTGTCGCAGGCCGATTCGGAGAAGGTGATTTCGTATGAGATCGGCGTCAAGGCCGACCTGTTCGACCGCCGCGCGCGCCTGGGCTTCAACATCTTCCGCTACAACGTCGATGGCCAGCAGCTGATCGCGGTGGGCGGCAGCAACAACACCGCCACCCTGCTCAATGCCGACAAGACCATCGGCCAGGGCGCGGAGCTGGACTTCGAAGCCTACCTGACCGACCACGTGCTGCTGACCCTGGGCAGCAGCTACAACGACACCGAGATCAAGGACCGCGACCTGGCGGTAGCAATCTGCGGCGGCGGCTGCACCATCACCGACCCGACCACCGTGATCAATGGTGGCACCTACGCGCTGGTCAACGGCAACCCGTTGCCGCAGGCGCCGAAGTGGATCCACAACCTGACGCTGCGCGCCGGCTTCCCGATCAACGATGCCAGCGAGCTCTACGTCTACACCGACTGGGCCTACCGCAGCCCGGTGAACTTCTTCCTGTACGAGTCGCCGGAATTCCGCAGCCGCTCGTCGCTGGAAGGCGGCCTGCGCCTGGGTTACAACTGGGATTACGGCCAGTACGACGTGGCCGTGTTTGGTCGCAACCTGACCAACCAGACCCGCGTGGTGGGTGCGATCGACTTCAACAACCTGACCGGCTTCCTCAACGAGCCGCGTACGTTTGGTGTTGAGTTCACGGCGAAGTTCTGATCGCGGTGCGCAGCATGTAGACGAAAACGGCGCGGAGCAGTCCGCGCCGTTTTTTTTGTCGATCACAAACCGGTAACGCCGACGTTAACGCCGACGGTGGCGCCGACGGTAGTGCCGACTGTTAGTCGGCAGCTCTCCCTTCCGAGGTCATGAACGCCGGACGGGTGGCTTCGGTCGGGCGTAAACGTCGGTGCCGCTTCCACAATGGCAGTCATTCGACTTCGGATGCTTGCGCCGCGCTGCGCGCGGTCGCCGACTAACAGTCGGCGCTACGAATTGCTGGCGAACGTCCGTGGATCAGGATACGTCGCGAATTGCTGGCGAACGTCCGCGGATCAGGATACGTCGCGAATTGCTGGCGAACGTCCGCGGATCAGGATACGTCGCGAATTGCTGGCGAACGTCCGTTGATCAGGATACGTCGCGAATTGCTGGCGAACGCGATCAGATCCGGATGCGTCACCATCGGGCGACCCAACGTCACAGCGCGCTGGCGGGTCGGACCTTCAGTACCATTTCCTCGGCCGCGCAATCGCGGCTCACGGTTGCGCCTGCCTTTCGGGCTGCTGCGATTTCCTTTCGGGCGGCCAGCAGGTCGCGGTTGAAGTCGGCGTTGCCGTGCAGCCTTGCCACCGCCGCCGCGCCCATGAACCGTCCTTCCAGGATGTCGCTCTGCCAGTGCACGTTGCACACCAGGCGGCTTTCGCCGTAGTTGCGGCCGCGGGCCTGGATGGCGTCGGCGCGCTCGGGGACGATTTCCGACAGGATCAGCGCCCACGCCCAGCCGATCGAGGTGTGGCCGGACGGGTAGGAGCCATTCTTGCGCAGGCCTTCTTCATCCTCCGGCGTGCAGGTGGGTTCGCCATTGACCATGAACGGGCGCGCGCGCTGGTAGTGGTGCTTGGCGGCGCGGGTGGCGGCGCTGGCATCGATGCGGCTGCGCTCGAGCAGGCGGTACAGCGCGGGGGTCTTCTGTGCATCCACGTCCAGCCCGATTGCGCAGGCGAACTGGTTCGCCCCTTCCGGGAAGCCCAGTTCGGCATCGCGGTGGGCCTGGGCGAAACGCGGGCTGTCGCGCAGGGCGCGCGCTTCGCGGCTCACCTGCTCGTCCAGCGCGAACCCGGCCGAACCGGCCGCCGGCGGGGCCGGCACCAGCGCCAGGCTGTCCGGTACCGCGTCGGCCGCCAGGTACCCCACCGCCTTGGTCACCACCGAGGCCTCCACCGGCGTGGTCGGCGCGGCCACCGTGGTACAGCCGGCCAGGGCCGCAATCAGGGCGGTGGCCAGCAGGGGGCGCAGGAACGGGGCGGAAGCGGCAGCGTGCATCGGCAGGTCTCAAAAGCGTGAAGCCCGCATGATCGCAGCTTCCCAGGCCCCTGCCAGCGGCCACTGGTCATGCCGCCAGACCCGGCATGGCGCAGTGAAGGGCCGCGTTGGGAGTCGTTTCAAATGATAGGAATCCTCTACTGGTTCACGGAAACCGATTCGCAGGCGGAATAGCTTTCGGCAATCAGGGGGATCACCGGGAAAGGGAGTCACAGGATGCAAAGCATTGCAGTGGGGAAGGGCGCAGGTCTGGCACTGGGAATGATGCTGGCCTGCGCCAGCGTGCACGCCGCCGACGTGGTGGGCGTGGCGTTCGTGCACGGCACCGGCAAGCAGACCGATGCGCGCGCCGATTACTGGCAGCCGGGCATCATCGACACGGTACGCCAGGGCCTGCCCAACAGCGCCAATTACACCGTGGTCAACTGCGATTTCGAGCAGTACATGTGGAAACCTGAAGCGGCCGGTTGCCTGGCCGGGCAGCTCACCACCTTCATCAACAGCCGTGGCATCACCAGGCTGGTGGTGATCACCCATTCCAACGGCGGCAACGTGGTGCGCTGGATCCTGTCCAACCCCACCTACGACAGCCGCTACCCGAAGCTTATCCAGACCATCAGCAAGGTCACCGCGCTGGCGCCCTCGTCGGCCGGCACGCCGCTGGCCGACGCGGTGCTCAACGGCAACGCCTTCGAAGCGTCGGTCGGCTGGCTGCTGGGTTACCAGAACGATGCGGTGCGCATGCAGCAGGTGGGCTGGATGGCCACCTACAACGCGCAGAACCTGTACGGCACTTCCGGTCGTCCGGCGCTGCCCAAGCCGTTCCGCGCGGTAGTGGGTTCGGATGTGGAATCGGCGGTGTGGGACAGCAACAGCTACTGCGGTGGCTATGCGCAGAACGTGGGGCTGGAGCTAACCCAGAACTGGCTCGACAGCTGTTCCGATGGCTTCCTGGAATGCAGCAGCCAGAAGGCGGCCGGCAGCGTGCTGTTCACCGACAAGGCGCGCACCAACGGCGCCGAGCCGCTCAGCCACAACCAGAGCCGGCGCGAATGCTTCGGCCTGGGCGCGATCCTGCGCAACGACCTGACTCTCTGAGGAGCACGCCATGACGTCACGATTGATGCTTGCCATGGCCGTCGCCTCGGCGCTGTTCGCGCTGCCGCTGCACGCCGCCCAACCGCTGCAGGCCGCGCGCGGCACCGACCAGGTGGCCCCACGCGTGGAACGCGCGCCGATGCCCGATGCCACGGTGGAACGCGCGCCGATGCCCGATGCCACGGTGGAACGCGTCCCCGTGCGCTTTGCCTGGGCGCTGGACCCGACCCGGGCGCTGAGCGCGCCGGCCCCGTTCGTTGCACTGAGCCGCAGCTACTGGGACACCGTGGATGCGGCCACGCTGCAGCGCGGCTTGGAGCTGCCGCTCACCGCGCCGGATGCGGTGATCCAGGTCAGCCCGGTGCAGGGCGCCCGCGCGCTGGAGGTGGAGCAGCTGCAGGTGCGAGACCCCTCCGGTGCGTTGGCGCTGGACAAGGTGGTCGATGCCCAGCAGCTGCGCGCCGCAGGCATGGGCGTGGGCGAGGGCAGCGCGATGGCGCGCACCGGCGCCAGCACGGCGGTGGGCACCTATCGCCTGCAGGCCGCGCAGGCCCAGGGCCGCTACGTGGTGCAGGTGCTGGAGCCCAACAGCCCGATCGCGCTGACCCTGCAGGCCGACCGCCAGCAGGTGCTGGCCGGTGGCAGCGTGCTGTTGAACGCACGCCTGCAGCACGACGGTGGCAACGCGGCGCGGGCGGCGGGACGCTCGGCAGCGCGCACGCTGCCGGCGGGCGGCGAAGCACTGCTGGTGGCACCGGACGGGCGCAGCTGGCCGGTGCCGCTGGTGGCCGGCAAGGACGGCCTGCGCGCGCAGGTGACCATTCCCGAGGATGTGGGGCAGGCACAGGGGCTGTGGGAACTGCAGGCCTTCGTGACCGCGCAGGGCGTGCAGCGCGACGCCAAGGTGGCGTTCGCCGTCGCCCGGCCGACGGCGCGCTTCAGCGGCCAGGTCGAGGTGGATGCCGCCCGGCGCCAGGTGCGGCTGCCGCTGCAGATCGGCGCGCCGGGCCGTTACGAGGCGCGCGGCACACTGCACGCCACCGGGCCCGACGGCAGGCTGCACCCGGTGGCGCAGGCGCATAGCGCGGCGTGGTTCGATGCGGCCGGTGCCGGCGAACTGCTGCTGGCGTTCGACACGGTGGCATTACCGGGTGGCTACGGCGCCCCGTTCGAACTGCGTGACCTGCAGTTGCAGGACCAGGGCCGGATGGCCCCGATCGAAAGCCGCGCAGTAGCAGTGCGGTTCTGATGGAGGCCGGGGGCGGCAACGCCGCCCCCGGCTGTCACCCCGCGAAGGCGGTCAACCGGCCCTCGTGCTCGACGACCTGGATCGGCCCGCCGAATACCTCCGACAGCGGCCCATCCCGCAGCAATTCCGCCCGTGTGCCATCGGCCGCGATCCGGCCACCGCGCAGCAGCACCACGCGTTCGATTTCCGGAATCACTTCTTCGATGTGGTGGGTCACCAGCACCAGGGTGATGCCCTGCGCGGCCAGTGTGCGCATGGTGGCGATCAGGTGCTGGCGCGCCACCAGGTCCAGCCCGGTGGACGGCTCGTCCAGCAGCAGCGCCTGCGGCCGGTTCACCAGCGCACGGGCGATCAGCACGCGCCGGGTTTCACCGGCGGACAATTCGGCATAGCCCCGGTGCAGCAATGGCAACGCCCCGGTCAGTGCCAGCGTCTCGCGCACCCGCGCGCGCATGTCGTCGGTGACCTCGCGGAACGCGGGCACCACGAAGCTGGCGAAGAACCCCGACAGCACCGCTTCTTCCACGGTCAGCCCGGGCATGTCGGCCAGGTTGCTGCTCAGGTCACCGGTGACGATGCCCAGCTGCGAGCGCAGCCGGTCCACCTGCCAGCGGTTCTGCCCGAGCACGCGCACGGCGACGGTGCCGTCCGCGTGCGCCAGCGGGTACAGCTCACGGGTGATGAGCTTGATGAAGGAGGATTTGCCGCAGCCATTGGGGCCGAGCAGCGCGGTGTGCTGGCCCTGGGCGATGCGCAGGCTCAGGTCATGCAGCACGCGGACCTGCCCCCGGATCACACAGGCGCGGTCGAGTTCGATCAGGGGGGCGGCGGCGGCGATGGCCGGCGGTGGGGTGGCAACGGTCATGAATGCGGGGGCAATGCTCACGAAGGGGGAAAACAACTGAATGACTGCGCAAAAATCGCATCAGACGGATGAAGTTTGCAACGTCTGGCCCCATGATGGACCCACCTGTCACCGTTTCCCTGCTGGCCATCACGGCCCGGAGTCCTGCGATGCTCGATACCCTCATCAACTTCCTGACCGGCGGTGTCGTCGGCCTCGGCTGGTGGGGCATGGGCCTGGTGCTGCTGGTGTTCACCCAGCTCACCATCTTTGCCGTCACGCTCTACCTGCATCGCAGCCAGGCGCACCGCGGCGTCGATTTCCACCCGGTCATCGCGCACTTCTTCCGCTTCTGGACCTGGCTCACCACCTCCATGATTACCAAGGAGTGGGTGGCCATCCACCGCAAGCACCACGCCAAGGTGGAAACCGACGAAGACCCGCACAGCCCGGTGACCAAGGGCATCGGCACGGTGTTCTGGCGCGGCGTGGAGCTGTACCGCGAAGCCCGTGGCATGCGCGCGGACATCGAACAGTACGGCCGCGGCGCCCCGGAAGACTGGATCGAGCGCCACCTGTATACCCCGCACGCCAACCTGGGCCCGGTGGCCCTGTTGGCGGTGAATTTGGTGCTGTTCGGCCTGCCCGGCGTGGCCCTGTGGGCGATCCAGATGGCGTGGATTCCGTTCTGGGCCGCCGGCGTGGTCAACGGCCTGGGCCACTGGTGGGGCTACCGCAACTTCGAGTCGGCCGATACCTCCACCAACCTCACCCCGTGGGCCTTCTGGATCGGCGGCGAAGAGCTGCACAACAACCACCATGCCTTCCCCAGCTCGGCCCGCTTCTCGATGCGCCGCTGGGAGTTCGATATCGGCTGGGCGGCGATCCGTGGCCTGCAGGCCGTGGGCCTGGCCAAGGTGCTGCGCGTGGCGCCCAGCATGGACGTGCGCCCGAACATCGCCGTGCCCGATGCCGAAACCCTGAAGGCCCTGCTCTCGCACCGCTTCCAGGCCATGACCGATTACCAGCGCAATGTGTTCGTGCCGGCCCTGCGCGAAGAAGCCGCGTTTGCCGGTGCCAAGCTGCGCAAGCTGCTGCCGCGCCGCATGCGCCGGGGCCTGGTCAACGACGGCCGCTGGCTCAAGCCCGATTGCCGCGCCGAACTCAGCAGCTGGGTCGAACAGCGCCCGCGCATCCGCGTGCTGGTCGAACACCGCGCGCGCCTGGCCGCCCTGCTGGAAGCCCGTGGCAACGATGCCGCCGAACGCCTGAAGCTGCTCCAGGCCTGGTGCCATGAAGCCGAGGCCAGTGGCATCGCCGCGCTGCAGAACTACGCCGCGCGCCTGAAAGGCTACGCGCTGACGGCGCACTGACCGGTGTGGCCTGCCCCTGGCACCACCGGAAAGCGCCGCCTTGTGCGGCGTTTTTCCTGCGCGTCCCTGTTGCTGCTCGCCGCCGCCGCGCAGGCCCAGGTCACCGACACCGGCAGTTACCTGCAACGCATGGATGCCGATGGCGACGGCAAGGTCAGCGTCGAGGAGTATGTGCAATGGATGATGTACGCCTTCGACCGCATGGACCGCAACGCCGACGGCGTGCTCAGCGCCGATGAACTGCCCGGCGGCAAAGGCAGGCCGATCACCCGCGAGCAGCAACGGCAGACGATCATCGAACGCTTCCACAAGCAGGACGCCAACGGTGACGGCTTCCTGAGCGCGAAAGAACTCGCCGCCCCACCCCGATGACACCGCGCACCCGCCTGCCATTCCCCCATGCCTGAACTTCCCGAAGTAGAAACCACCCGCCGCGGCCTGGCCCCGCACCTGGAAGGCCGCCGCGTGCACGGCGTGATCCTGCGCCGGCCGGACCTGCGTTGGCCGATTCCCGACGAAATCAGCGCGCTGCTGCCCGGCCAGGCGATTGAAAGCGTGCGCCGCCGCGCCAAGTACCTGCTGCTCGACACCGCCATCGGCAGCGCAGTGCTGCACCTGGGCATGTCCGGCAGCCTGCGTGTACTCCCGGGGGATACCCCGGTCCGCGCGCACGATCACGTCGATATCAGCCTGGACAACGGCCGCCTGCTGCGTTTCAACGACCCGCGCCGGTTCGGCAGCCTGCTGTGGCAGCCGGCCGGGGACACCCATCCGCTGCTGGCCGGGCTGGGCCCGGAGCCGCTGGACGACGCCTTCGACGGTGATTACCTGTTCCAGCGCAGCCGCGGCCGCAGCGCCTCGGTGAAGACCTTCCTGATGGACCAGGCCATCGTGGTCGGGGTGGGCAACATCTACGCCGCTGAAAGCCTGTTCATGGCCGGGATCAATCCGCTGCGTGAAGCCGGGAAGATCTCGCGTGAGCGCTACCAGCGCCTGGCCACGGCGGTGAAGCAGATCCTGGCCTATGCCATCACCCGTGGCGGCACCACCCTGCGCGATTTCATCAACCCCGACGGTGCCCCGGGCTATTTCGAGCAGGAACTGCTGGTCTACGGCCGTGAAGGCGAACCCTGCCGGCAGTGCGGGCGCGCCCTGCGCCACGCCACCATCGGCCAGCGCGCCAGCGTCTGGTGCGGCCACTGCCAGCGCTGAACTCTCCTACGCATCTGCAGGAAGCGGCGCTATAGTCGGCCAAACGTCACCGGCGGGGGTGTGCGATGGACGAAAGCCCGGATATCACCGTATGGCTCGATTCGGCCCGGTCGGGCGACCGCGCCTCGCTGGACCGGGTGCTGACCCTGCTCTACCAGGAACTGCACAGCATGGCCCGGCGCCAGCTGGCCGGGCAGCAGGGCCGCACCCTGGATGCCACCTCGCTGGTCCACGAGTCCTACCTCAAGCTGCTGGGGGCACGCGGCGCGGCGCGCTTTGAAGACCGCGCGCACTTCTTTGCCTACGCGGCCTCGGCCATGCGCAGCGTGGTGGTTGATTACGCGCGCAACCGGCTGGCGCGCAAGCGCGGCGGCGATCTCAAGCGCGTGGCGGAAATACCCGAAAACAGCAGCAGCGGCGTGCGCTTGGATGAGGACCTGCTGGCGCTGGACGTGGCGCTGGCGCGGTTGCAGGCGGTGGACGGGCACCTGGCCAAGGTGGTGGAACTGCGCTACTTCGCGGGGTTGTCGGAACAGGAAATCGCCGATCTGTGCCAGCGCTCGGAGCGCAGCATCCGGCGCGATTGGCAGAAGGCACGGATGTTCCTGCTGGCGTCGGTCCGCGAGGACTGAGCACGGCGGCAGTCGGGTTCCCGCGCGAGGGCGCGGGCGGAGGTGCACGGTGGCAACACAGCGCCCGGGGAAGGGACGATGGACGCAGTGCGCTGGCGGCAGTTGTCGACGCTGCTGGATCAGTTGCTGGAACTACCCCACGACCAGCGCGCCGCACGCCTGGCGCAGCTGCGCGTGGCCGATGCGACGCTGGCCGAAGACCTGGAACGGCTGCTGGACCATGAGCAGGAAAGCCGCGAGTTCCTGGCCCAGCCGCTGTGGACGGCTGCGCCCGAAGACAGCCGCGCCGGCACCCACATCGGTCCGTACCGGTTGCTGCGCCAGCTGGGCGAAGGCGGCATGGGCGAAGTCTGGCTGGCCGAACGGGCCGACGGGCTGTACCAGCGCCAGGTAGCGCTGAAGCTGCTGCGCAGCGGCTACGCCGACCCCGGCCTGCGCCAGCGCTTCAGTCGCGAACGCGAAATCCTGGCGCGGCTGCAGCACCCGCACCTGGCGCAGCTGCTGGATGCCGGCGTAGACCTGCAGGGCCAGCCGTACCTGGCGCTGGCCTATGTGGAAGGCGAGCCGATCACCGATTACTGCCAGCGCCTGCAGCTACCGCTGGAACGCCGCCTGCAGCTGATGCTGCAGGTGTGCGCGGTGGTCAGCCACGCCCATGCCAACCTGATCGTGCACCGTGACCTCAAGCCATCCAACATCCTGGTCACCGCCAACGGTGAGGTGAAGCTGCTGGATTTCGGCATCGCCAAACTGCTGGACGATGAGCAGGCGCGCACCAACGCCGCGCACCCGCCCACCGAAGCGCGCGCCTTCACCCTGCATTACGCCGCACCGGAACAGGTACGCGGCGAACCGGTGACCACGCTGACCGATGTGTATTCGCTGGGCGTGGTCCTGTTCGAGGTGATCACCGGGCGCAAACCTTACCGCCTGCGCCGGCACAGCGATGCCGAATGGGAGCGCTCGATCCTGGAAGTGGATGCGCCGCGCGCCTCCACCGTGCTGCTGCGTGGCGACATTACCGATGCTGCCGCTACCCCAGCGGCGCGGCGGCTGGCCCGGCGCCTGCGCGGTGACCTCGACACGATCCTGCTCAAGGCGCTGCAGAAGGACCCTGCGCAGCGCTATGCCTCGGTGGAAGCGCTGGCGCAGGACCTGCAGCGCTTCCTGGAAGGCCGCCCGATCCACGCGCGCCCGCAGCGTTCGCTGTACCGGCTGCGCAAGTACCTGGGGCGGCACCGCTGGGGCGTGGCGCTGGCTGCGATGGCGATCCTGGCACTGGCGGTGCTGGCGGCACTGGCGCTGTGGCAGATGCAGCAGGCGCGACGTGAGATCGCGCGTGCGCAGGCCATGCAGGATTTCACCATCGGCCTGTTCGACCGCGCCGCCAGCGTGCGCCACGGCAGCTTCGATGTGCGCCAACTGCTGGCCACCGGGCAGCAGCGTGGCGAGGCGGAGCTGGCCGACCAGCCATTGCCGCTGGCCGACCTGGAAGGGGTGATCGGCCGGCTGCGGATCGGCATGGGCGATTACGCGCTGGCGCTGGAAACGCTGGACCGGCAGCGCGCGCTGCTGGACCAGGTCAAGCAGGTGCCGCCCGGGCTGCAGCTGGAAGCGGTCACCCAGCGCGGCCGCGCGCTGCGCATGCTGGGCCGCTCGCGCGAGTGCGTGGCGCACATGACGCCGATGCAGGCGCTGGCGGCCGAGCAGCGTCAGGCGCTGCCGTCGGTGGTGGCCGAGTTCCACGCCCAGCTGGGCCGCTGCCAGCAGCTGCTGGGCTACCGCGATGAAGCCCGCGAAGGGTTCGAGCGTGCGCTGGCACTGCGCCGCGACATCACCCACGACGCCACCGCAATGGCCGAGAGCCTGTCCGACCTGGCCGCACTGGAGAGTGACGACGGCAACGCACAGGCCGCGCTGGCCGGCTACCGCCAGGCCCTGCAGCTGCTGCAGGCGCGCACCACCGACCGCCATCCGCAGCTGGTCACCCTGCGCCGCCACCTCGGCGAAATGATGGCCGCGCAGGGCGACCTGGACGGTGCCGACCGCAGCCTGCGCGCGGCGTGGACCGACGCGGTCAGCCTGTACGGCAATGACCATCCCGAAACGCTGGCCATCCGCCGCCTGCGCGCGACCCTGGCCCTGCAGCGCGGCGATCTGGCCGAAGCCGAAGCCGCCCTGCAGCAGGTGCACCGGCTGACCCGCCAGGCGCTGGGCGAGCAGCACCGCGACACCGGCCAGACCTGGCATGCGCTCGGCCGCTCGGCGCTGGAGCGCGGCGACAACACGGCGGCGGTGGAGGCGTTCGGCCGCGCAGTGGCGATCTGGCGCCAGCCCGACTGCATCGGGCTGCTGCCGCAGGGCTTGTACGACTATGGCAACGCGCTGGCCGAGCTCGGCCGCTGGCAGGATGCGCTGGCCGCCCTCCACGAGGGCCGCCAGTGGCAGGCCGCGCAGCGCGGCGACGACGATCCGGAAGTGCAGCGGGGCGACCGCCGCATGGCCGAGATCATCGGCGAGCATGTCGACCCCTGGCAGGCCGGCGAGCGCCTGGCAAAACTGATGCGGCAATCCGCGCGGGGTGGCCCGGAGGCCCGCCTCCAGCTGCAGGCGGTACAGCTGGCGTGGGGACGCAACCTGCTTCGCATGGACCAGCCGGTGGAGGCCCAGCGCGCGCTGCAGCCGCTGACCGAGGGCGAGGCGATGGATACGCGCAGCGTCAACCTGCGCTGGCTGGCACGGACCGCGCTGGGCCAGCTGGACTGCGCGCGGGCGCCGGCACGGGGGCGCGAGGCACTGGTGCGGCTGCAGGCCGAAGTACGCGCGCAGCGGCCACAGGGCGGCCGCATTCCCCGGCAGATCGAGCAGGCGTTGCAGGCCTGTGGCAGCAAGCGCCTGCAGGCGCGCACCGGCCAGCCTGAACGCAGGCCCGGGGCCACGGCGGCGAATTAACGTTCACGTGCCTATGATGGCCGACCCTTTCCTGCCCATCGCTGCCTGCATGCAACGACGCGACTTCATCCGCAACGCCTCCCTGGCCCTGGCCGCCATTGGTTTTCCCGCGCTGCCGGCCTGCGCCGCGCAGGGCAGCCAGGTAGGCCTGCGCCGGCTGGGCCAGCCGCAGCCGTTCGATTTCGCCACCCTCAAGGGCCAGGCACGCGCGCTGTCCGAGGCGGCTTACAAGAGTCATCGCCGGACCCTGCCCGGGCCGCTGGAGGCGCTGGACTGGGACCAGTACCAGTCGATCCGCTACCGCCAGGACCACGCATTGTGGGCTGACCAGCCCGGCCGCTTCCAGGCCAAGTTCTTCCACCTGGGCCTGTATTTCCATTCGCCGGTGCGCATGTTCGACATCGTCGACGGCAAGGCGCAGGAACTGGCCTATGACCCGGCCGCGTTCGATTACGGCAAGAGCGGCCTGAAGAATGGCCACCTGCCGGCCGACTTGGGCTTTGCCGGGTTCCGGCTCAATACCCGCGCCGACACCGACCGCGATTTCGCCGCCTTCCTGGGCGCCAGCTACTTCCGCGCGGTAGGCAAGGAAGGCCAGTACGGCCAGTCCGCCCGTGGCCTGGCAATCGACACCGGCATGGACCGCCCGGAGGAATTCCCCGATTTCATTGCCTACTTCCTGGAACAGCCGGCCGCCGACTCCAACACGCTGGTGGTGTACGCGCTGCTGGATTCGCCCAGCGTGGCCGGTGCCTACCGCTTCGCCATCACCAACGGCGATGTGCTGCTGATGGACGTGGACGTGGCGCTGTACCCGCGCAAGGCCATCGAACGGCTTGGCATCGCGCCGTGCACCAGCATGTACCAGGTGGGCGAGAACGACCGCCGGATGGCCTGGGACTGGCGCCCGGAGATCCACGACACCGACGGCCTGTCGATGTGGAACGGCGCTGGCGAGTGGATCTGGCGCCCGCTGTCCAACCCGCGCCAGCTGCGCTTCAACATGTTCGTGGACAACAACCCGAAGGGCTTTGGCCTGCTGCAGCGCGACCGCAGCTTCGACCACTACCAGGATGATGGCGTGTTCTACGAGAAGCGCCCTTGCCTGTGGGTGGAACCGAAGGGTCAGTGGGGCAGGGGCTCGGTCCAGCTGGTGGAAATTCCCACCGTAGACGAGACCTTCGACAACATCGTGGCGTTCTGGAACCCCGAAGCCAAGCCGCAGCCGGGCCAGGAAATGCTGCTGGGCTACCGCCTGTACTGGGGCGCCGAGCCGCCCGCGCGGCCGCCGCTGGCGCAGGCCGTGGCCACCCGCACCGGCCTGGGCGGGGTGATCGGCAAGAAGCGCGAGTATTTCTCGTGGCGTTTCGCCGTGGACTTCCAGGGCGGCGAACTGGCCGCGCTGATCGACAAGGGCGAAGTGGAAGCGGTGGTGCAGGCCAGCCGCGGCCGCACCGAGATCGTCTCGGCGCGCCCGCTGCGCGAGATCAAGGGCTACCGCGCCATGTTCGACCTGGTGCCGCCCGATGACAGCACCGACCAAATCGACATCCGCCTGTACCTGCGCAGCGGCGGCAAGACCCTGACGGAAACCTGGCTGTACCAGTACAGCCCGCCGCCGGCGGGCGCGCCGGAGCGTACGTTGTATTGAGAAGGTGTACCGACCAACGGTCGGTACCTACCGGCAGGTCTACAGGGGTAGACGTGCCTGGGCTGGGTCGATCCGGCCTTCGCCGCGCGTGATCTTCTTGAACTCCGCGCGGCTGACCGAGACGTAGCGTTCGTTGCCACCGATCTCCACCTGCGGACCGTCCTGCACCGCGTGGCCGTGTTCGTCCACGCGCACGGTCATGGTGGCCTTCTTGCCGCTGTGGCAGATGGTCTTGATCTCCTGCATCTCGTCGGCCCAGGCCAGCAGGTACTGGCTGCCTTCGAACAGCTCCCCGCGGAAATCGGTGCGCAGCCCGTAGCACAGCACCGGAATGCGCAGCTGGTCGACCACTTCGCTGAGCTGCCAGACCTGGCTGCGGCTGAGGAACTGTGCCTCGTCCACCAGCACGCAGCCCAACGGCCCGTCGCTGGCGATGTCGGCGCGGATCAGCTGCTCCAGGTCGGTATCGCGGTCGAAGGCAATGCCATCGGCCTTCAGGCCGATCCGCGAGGCCACCACGCCGCGCCCGGCACGGTCGTCCAGGCGCGGGGTGAGGATGGCCACGCGCATCCCGCGCTCACGGTAATTGTGCGCCGACTGCAGCAGCGTGGTGGTCTTGCCGGCGTTCATCGCCGAATAGTAGAAATAGAGCTTGGCCATCGGTCCATTCTAATGCGCGTCCACGCCGGGATGCGGGACTGTGAACCGGTTCACCGACCGCCAGCGGATGCGCCTGCGGCGGTGCCCGGTCAAGCAGGCCAGCGCGGCCCGCCGCCCGTTACAATGCGGCACCCACGGAGAAGGCATGCACGGTCTCAATCCCCCCCAACGCGCGGCAGTGCTGCACTGCGAAGGTCCCCTGCTGGTACTGGCCGGCGCGGGCAGCGGCAAGACGCGCGTGATCGTGGAAAAGATCGCCCAGCTGATCAGCACCCGCCGTTACCCGGCCAAGCGCATCGCGGCGATCACCTTCACCAACAAGTCCGCCAAGGAAATGCGCGAGCGCGTGGCCAAGCGCCTGCAGGGCGGCGACGCCGAAGATGTCACCATCTGCACCTTCCATGCGCTGGGCCTCAAGTTCCTGCAGATCGAACATGCCGCGGTCGGCCTCAAGCGCGGCTTCTCGATCTTCGACGCCGACGATTCCACCTCGCAGGTGAAAGACCTGATGTACGGCGCCAAGCCGGACGACATCGAGGACGTGAAGAACCTCATCTCGCGTGCGAAGAACGCCGGCCTGTCGCCCGAACAGGCGATGGCCGAAGCGCGCAGCAACCGCGAGAAGGAAGCGGCCAGCGTCTACGAGCGCTACCAGCTGCGCCTGACCGCGTTCAACGCGGTCGATTTCGACGACCTGATCCGGCTGCCGGTGCAGGTGCTTGAGGAGAACCCGGAGATCGCGCTGGCCTGGCGCGAACGCATCGGCTACCTGCTGGTCGACGAATGCCAGGACACCAACGATGCGCAGTACCGGCTGCTCAAGCAGCTGGCCGGCACTGCCGGCAACTTCACCTGCGTGGGCGACGATGACCAGTCCATCTACGCCTGGCGCGGGGCCAACCCGGAAAACCTGCAGCAGATGGCGCGCGATTACCCGGCGCTGGAAATCATCAAGCTTGAGCAGAATTACCGTTGCTCCAATCGCGTGCTGCGCGCGGCCAACGCGCTGATCGCCAACAACCCGCATGAACACCTGAAGAAGCTGTGGAGCGACCAGGCCGACGGCGAACGCATCCGCGTGTGGGAGTGTCGCAACAGCGAACACGAGGCGGAGAAGGTCGCCGCCGAGATCTCCTACCTGGCCACCTCCAAGCAGATTCCATGGAGCGACTTCTGCATCCTGTTCCGCGGCAACTTCCAGTCGCGGCCGCTGGAAAAGGCGCTGCAGCTGGTGCGTGCGCCGTACCACATCACCGGCGGCACCGCGTTCCTGGAACGCCAGGAAGTGAAGGACACGCTGTCGTGGCTGCGCCTGCTGGTGAATCCCGATGACGATACGGCGTTCATGCGCGCGGTGCAGTCGCCCAAGCGTGAGGTGGGCGCCGGCACGCTGGCCAAGCTCGCCGAGCTGGCCTCGGACAAGGAACTGCCAATGGCGCATGCGGCCGAGGCGATCGGCGCGCTGGCGCAGCTGCCGCCGCGCGCCGCCAACAGCCTGAGCCGCTTCACCGACATCCTGCGCGACCTGCGCGCGGAAATGCCCAAGCTGAGCTCGGGCGACCTCGTGCGGAAGCTGGTGAAGGATTCGGGGCTGGTGTCCGAACTGCGCAGCACCTGCAAGGAAGAGTCGGTGTACCAGCGCCGGCTGGCCAACCTGGAAGAGCTGGCGCAGTGGTTCGAAGGCGGTCCGCGTGGCGCTTCTACCGCCGACCTGGCCGCGCAGCTGGCGTTGTTGTCGCGCAACGACAAGGACGACGGTGGCAACCAGGTGCGGATGATGACCCTGCACGCGTCCAAGGGCCTGGAGTTCCCGTATGTGTTCATCGTCGGCTGCGAGGACGGCGTGCTGCCGCACCAGGTCAGCCTGGACGAGGGCAACCTGCAGGAAGAACGCCGCCTGCTGTACGTGGGCATCACCCGCGCCAAGGTGCAGCTGTGGATGAGCCACAGCAAGCTGACCCGCAAGTTCGGTGAGCATGTGCGGCTCAAGCCGAGCCGTTTCTTCGACGAGATCCCGGCCGAGGAAATGCAGCGCGACGGTGCCGACCCGGTGGCAGACGCGGCGCGCAAGAAGGAGCGCGCCAGCGCCGGCCTGGCAGCAATCGAGGCCTTGTTCGACTGACGTTGTAGAGCCGACTGTCAGTCGGCTGCCGTTCGCGCGGCGCTTGCAGAAGGCAGCCGACAGAAGGCAGCCGACTAACAGTCGGCTCTACCCACGTGTTCCGGCAACCTGCACAATCGGCCAATTCCTGACTGCGAGCGACGCGATGTCCGCCGTGATCCAGACCGAACGCCTGCACCTGCGCCTGATCGATCCCGACCATGATGCGGCGGACATGCTGGCGCTGCTCAACGAGCCGGGGTTCATCCGGCATATCGCCGACCGTGGCGTGCGCACCCTGGCGCAGGCGCGCGATTACACCGCCGAACGCGTGCTCGGCAGTTACACGCTCAACGGGTTCGGCATGTACGCCATCATCCGCCGCAGCGACGGCGCGTGGCTGGGCAACGCTGGGCTGGTGCGCCGCGATGGGCTGCCCGCGCCGGACGTGGGCTATGCGCTGCTGTCGCAGTACGAAGGCCATGGCTACGCGTTCGAGGCCGCGCGCGGGGTGATGCACTACGCGCGTGACGTACTGGGCTACCCGGACCTGTACGGCATCGTCGCCCCGGAGAACCTGCGCTCGGCTGCACTACTGCGCAAGCTGGGCATGGAAGACCGTGGCGATGTGCGCCTGCCGGCGCCGCGCGATGAAGAAGTGCTGCTCCTGTTCGCCACGCCCGGCGCGCCGGCGGTCTAGCCGCCCAGCTGGGCGCGCAACTCGGCCAACTGTTCCTGCAACGCGGCCACCGTGGTTTCCAGCTCCTGCACGCGCGCTTCCAGCGCGGCATTGCCGCCGCCACTGGACGGTGCGGATCTGTACTGCTCGGCCAACGCCTGCACATCCACCGGGCCGGCCAGCAGGTGCATGTAACGGTCTTCGCGCTGGCCGCCAGAGCGCGGCAGCAGCACGGCCAGGCCGCGCTGGATCATGCGCTCCACGTGGTGGCGCAGCTCGTCGGCGTCCTGGAACTGGAACAGGCGCTCGCTGCGGGTGAGCAGCTCGTTCACCGTCTGCGGGCCGCGCAGCAGCAGCAGGCCCAGGATGGCCAGCTGCTGCCGGGTCAGGTCCAGCGCGCTGCCGGCGCGGTGCTCGTAGCGCTCGGCGCGCGAGGAAAACTGCTGCCGGGCCAGGCCCAGGGTTTCCAGCTGGCGCAGGGCGTGGTGCACATCGCCGGCCGACAGCTGCAGCACCGGCTCGCGGGCGGTCTTCTGGTTGGCCGCCACCTGGGTGGCGTTGACCGTGAGCGGGTAGGCGTCCGGGGTGGTCGCTTCCTTCTCGATCAGGCAGCCCAGGGCACGGGCCTGGGCCGCGTTGAGCACGGGCAGGGCAGGGGTCTGGGTGTCGTCGGTCATCTCGCGCTCCGGGTGTTGCTGGGCCGTGCAGCATAGCCGAGCCCTGCGGCCGGCATGAACCGCAGCGGCCAAGCCGGTAAACTGGCGCCACCCAGTACTGGTGATTGCCATGCGTCGTACCGCTGTTTCCCTGTCCGTGCTTGCCTGCGCCGTGATGGCGCTGGGGGCGTGCAAGCGCACCGAGACCCCCGCCGAAGCTGCTGCCCCGGCCCCTGCTGCCGCCGCTGCCGCGCCTGCCGCAAAGGGCGATGCCGCCGTGGCCGCCAACGACAACCTCAACGCCGTGCTGTGGATGCAGCGTTCGCAGGAATACCGGGCAATCACCGAGCAGACCTACCGCGCCGCTGCCGACCACCTGGACAAGGCGCTCAAGGAAGCCAACTGGGATGCGCTGGTGCCCGAAGAGCGCGGCAACGCCGCCAAGGGCCTGAAGCCGGCCGTGGTGCTCGACGTGGACGAAACCGTGCTGGACAACTCGCCCTACCAGGCCCGCCTGGTCCGCGACGGCGGCGAGTACGACGAACTGAGCTGGGACCAGTGGGTGGCCGAAAAGAAGGCCAAGGCCATTCCGGGCGTGGTCGATTTCGCCAAGGCGGCCAACGCCAAGGGCGTGACCCTGCTGTACATCTCCAACCGCGCCGTGCACCTCAAGGAGGCCACCCTGGCCAACCTGCGTGCCGAAGGCCTGCCGGTGGCCGATGACAGCGTGTTCCTGGGCCTGGGCACGGTGGTGAAGGACTGCGAGCAGGCCGGCAGCGAAAAGAACTGCCGACGCCGCCTGGCCGGGCAGAACTACCGCGTGCTGATGCAGTTCGGCGACCAGCTGGGCGACTTCGTGGAAGTGACCGCCAACACCAATGTCGGCCGCGACGCGCTGCTGCAGCAGTACCATGACTGGTTCGGCGAGCGCTGGTGGATGCTGCCCAACCCGACCTACGGCGGCTTCGAACCGGCCCAGTTCAACAACGACTACAGCCAGTCGCGCCAGGCCCGCCACGACGCCAAGCGGGCCGCGCTGGACTACGCGCCGTGAGCCGCGCCCCGCTGCCGCTGCGCGATGACGAACGCCTGATCTTCGCGCTCGATGTGCCGGGCCGCGAGGATGCGCTGGCCTGGGTGGACCGGCTGGGCGATGCGGTCTCCTTCTACAAGATCGGCATGGAGCTGCTGGCCTCGGGCGAGTACTTCGAGGTGCTCGATGCGCTGGCCGCGCGCGACAAGCGCGTGTTCGTCGACCTGAAGTTCTTCGACATCCCGGCCACCGCTGCGGCGGTGATCCGCCGGCTGTCGCAGTGGCCGGTGAGCTACGCCACCATCCATGGTTGGCACCCGGCGATGATGGAGGCCTGCGCGGCCGCCAACAGCAGCGACATGCGCCTGCTGGCGGTGACCGTGCTGACCTCGATGGGGCGTGAGGACCTGCGTGGCATGGGCATCGACCGCGAGCCGGTCGACGTGGTGGTGGAACGCGCGCTGGCCGCGCAGGCGGCCGGCATCGACGGCGTGATCGCCTCGGGCCAGGAAGCCGGCCCGATCCGCGCCGCCACCGGCGCCGGGTTCTCGATCGTGTGCCCGGGCATCCGCCCCGGTGGCCCGGTGGGCGACGACCAGAAGCGCACCGTGGGCGTGGCCCAGGCGTTCGCCGACGGCGCCGATGCCATCGTGGTTGGTCGCCCGATCCGCTTGGCGGCCGACCCGCGCGCGGCTGCGCGGGCGATCCAGGACGAGATCCGCGCCGCTCGTCGCTGACTGATGTAGGGGTTGTACGCACCGGGATGGAACTGCATCCCGGTGCCAGGTAGCGCCTGTTCGCAGAAATGGATCCATCAATCGTTGGTGCCGCTGAAACGCGACCGACCACGCAGTTGTCCCGTCTTCTTTGCCGTCGAATCGACCCGGCACATGCCCCTGCGCTGTGCCTGTCGTTTCCACTTTTCCGCAAAGGAGTTGCTGCATGCGTATCTGTTCCCGGCCGGCCTGGATGTTCGGCCTGATCCTTTCTGCTGTTTCGGTTCCCGCGCTGGCCCAGCCCGGGCCGGACACCGTGCCCCACATCATCGGCGGGGGCGACGCCGAACCCGGCCAGTACCCGTTCATGGCCAGCCTGCAGCGGCTGGGCCGCGGCGATTCGGACCACGCCCGCCACAACTGCGGTGCCACCTTGATCTCGCCCTCCTGGGTGCTCACCGCCGCGCACTGTGTTGACGGGCTGCCGCCGGCGCAGCTGGCGGTGCTGGTCGGGGAGACCACGCTGAAGACCACGCCGCGCCGCCGCGCCTCCAACGTCAAGGCCATCCACGTCCATCCGGCCTACGACGAAGGCAACCTGCTCAACGACGTGGCGCTGATCCAGCTCAAGCGGGCGGTGCCCAAGGCCGAGCCGGCCGAGCTGTTGCTGGGCCGGGACAGTGCCTACCTGCGGCCCGGGCGCGCCTTCACGGTGATCGGCTGGGGGGTGACCGACTTCCCCGGGGAGCAGGATCTGCCGACCACCCTGCAGACGGTGCAGACCCCGTTCGTGACCTTTGCCGCGTGCCAGCAGGCCTACCCGGACCTGCAGGCCGGCGCGGTGATCTGCGCCGGCGCCGAGGGCATCGACAGCTGCAGCGGCGACTCCGGCGGGCCGCTGCTGGTGCGCCGCAAGGGCGCCTGGACGGTGCTGGGCACGGTCAGCTGGGGCGAGGGCTGCGCGCTGCCGGATCGCCCTGGGGTGTACGCGCGGTTATCGCAGGGCTATGTGCGCGATTTCATCCAGGCCACCTGGATGCGTGACTGATATCCAATAGAAACAGTGGGTTGCGCCCATCCTGCCAGCCCGGCGGGCAGGATGGGTTGCCGCTGTGGGGGCGCAGGCCGCAAGATGCGGACCGGTCCGGGGAAGTCCGAATTCATGTCCATGCCGTTGATGACAGGGCGCTACCGACCCTGGGTGATGTCGCTGTCGCTGTGCGGGCTGCTGCTGGTGGGGGCGTGCAAGCGCGACACGATCGACCCGGATGCACCGGCCGCCGAGCCGGTGGCCGCGTTGCAGCAGATCGCCCGCCACCTGGCCGACAACGACCTGGTGGGCTACGCCCGCGGCTCGGTGCCGCCGGCCCAGTACACCCGCCTGCAGACGGCCTGGGACGAGGGTCACAGCCGCTGGCCGCTCACCGACCTGCCGCTGGATGGCCAGCTGCTGCCGATGCTGGCGGCGCTGTCCGCGCCGGACGCGCCCAAGCGCCTGCAGCGCTCGTTCGACACCCAGATTGCCGGCCAGGCCACCGGGGTGCGCCAGGCGGCCCATTCGATGGGGTTGTTCGGCGTGCAGTACCTGCGCAACCAGACCGACTACAGCGAGGCCGAGCGCGCCCACTACAGCCAGGTAGTGGATGTGCTGAGCCGCTGGGCGGCCGCCGCGCCGCTGACCGACAAGCAGCGCGCAAAGACCACCATCACCCTGTTGACCGCCACCGCACGCAGTGCCGGGTTGTCCACCGACGCCGAGCTGCAGGCGGCCGGCATGGAGGGCAGCCTGCGCCGGCTGGGGCCGTTCGCCAAGGCGCTGAAGACCGCGCTGGCCAGTTACGGGCTGTCGCTGGACGCGGCGATGACCGACCTGCGCGGCGAACTGGTGTCGCAGGAGGGCGACACCGCCGTGCTGCGGATCCAGTACCCGCTGGCCGGCGAACAGATCGAAGCCCAGGTGCGCATGACCCGCCGCGAGGGCCACTGGTACCTGGCGCGCACCCTGGAAGAGACCGACGCACTGCTCAAGGCGGCTGACGAAGCGAAGGCCGCCATGGCCGCGCAAGCTGAACATGACGCTCAGATGGCCGCAGAAGCAGAGGCCGCCGCGCAGGTCAAGGACGGTGCTTCTGCACCGGCTAAGCCATAATGAAGCCGATGCCGAACCAGAATCCCCTGCCTTTCCCCGGCGAAGAGCCGCCCAAGACGCCGGACGTCCCGTCCGCGTCGCCCGACACCGTGCCCGGCGCGGACGCCCCGACCGCGGGCGCGACCGACCCGGCGGCGATCGTGCCCAGCACGGTCAGCGCGGCAGCGCGCACCTCGTTCGGGCGCCGCCCGTGGTGGGCCCGTCTGCTGGGCCGCCTGGTCGAACCGTGGCTGTCGCTGAAGATCGAACCCGAACATCCCGGCCAGTACGACGACGGCCGCCCGGTGGTCTACGTGCTGGAAGACTACGGTCTGTCCAACGCGCTGATCCTGGACAAGGCCTGCCGTGAAGCCGGGCTGCCCTCGCCGCTGGTGCCCATTGCCGGCGACCCGACCGGGCGCAGGCGGGCCTATCTGGCGCTGTCGCGGCGGAGCAGCAGCAACTCGCTGATTCCCGAACAGCGCGGCGCCAAGACCCATTCCGATTCGCTGGCCAAGGTGCTGCAGGCCCACCGCGCCCGCGGCGAGCTGGACGTGAACCTGGTGCCGGTGTCTATCTTCGTCGGCCGCGCGCCGGACAAGCAGAGCGGTTGGTTCGCGGTGCTGTTCTCGGAAAACTGGGCGCTGGTGGGCCGCTTCCGCCGCCTGCTGGCGGTGCTGCTCAACGGTCGCAGCACCATCGTGCGGTTCGCCCCGCCGATCTCGCTGCGCGCCACCGTGGACGAAGGGCTGGACCCCGAGCGCACGGTGCGCAAGCTGCAGCGCGTGCTGCGCACCCACTTCCGCCGCATCCGCGAATCGGTGATCGGGCCGGACCTGTCCACCCGCCGCCTGCTGGTGGACAAGGTGCTGGAGGCGGACACGGTGCGCGAGGCGATCGCGTCGCAGGCCAAGCGCGACAACACCAAGCCGGCCGACGCCTGGAAGAAGGCGCACGCCTACGCCTGGGAAATCGCCGCGGACTACTCCAGCCCGGTGGTGCGCTCGGCCAGCTTCATGCTCAGCCATGTGTGGAACCGCATCTACGCCGGCGTGCTGGTGCACCACCTGGACAAGTTCAAGGCCGCCGCGCCGGGCCATGAAGTGGTGTACGTGCCCAGCCATCGCAGCCACATGGATTACCTGCTGCTGTCCTACCTGTTGTACGACCGCGGCATCGTGCCGCCGCACATCGTGGCGGGCATCAACCTGAACCTGCCGGTGGTGGGCACGCTGCTGCGCAAGGGCGGTGCGTTCTTCATCCGCCGCTCGATCCGCGGCAACGCGCTGTATTCGGCGGTGCTGAGCGAATACGTGGCGCAGCTGGTGGCCGGTGGCTATTCGATCGAATACTTCGTCGAAGGCGGCCGTTCGCGTACCGGGCGCCTGCTGCAGCCCAAGGGCGGCATGATCTCGATGACGCTGCGCGCGTTCCTGCGCCAGCCGCGCAAGCCGGTGCTGTTCCAGCCGGTGTACATCGGCTATGAAAAGCTGATGGAAGGCGGCAGCTACCTGGACGAGCTGTCCGGGCGGCCGAAGGAAAAAGAATCGATCTGGCAGCTGCTGTGGTCGATCCCCAAGGTGCTCAAGCAGAACTACGGCCAGGTGGTGGTGAACTTCGGCGAGCCGATCGCGCTCAACGACGTACTGGCCCGCCAGGCACCGGAGTGGGATGGCGCGCCGGTTGGCGAGGACGAGAAGCCGTCGTGGCTGTCGGGCACGGTGGACCACCTGGCCGAACGCATCCAGGTGCACATCAACGGCGCGGCCGACGTCAATCCGATCAACCTGCTGGCGCTGGCGCTGCTGTCCACGCCCAAGCATGCGATGGGCGAAGCCGACCTGATCGCGCAGATCGAGCTGTGCAAGACCCTGCTGGTGGAAATGCCGTATTCGGACCGGGTCACGGTCACGCCGCATTCGCCGGAGCGGATCATCGCGCACGCCGAGGAAATCAACGTGCTGACCCGGATCAAGCACCCGCTGGGCGATGTGCTCAGCGTCAGTGGCGATACCGCGGTGCTGCTCAGCTACTTCCGCAACAACGTCATCCACCTGTTCACCGCGTCGTCGTGGGTGGCGTGCTGCTTCCAGAACAACCGCCGCATGAGCCGCACCGGGCTGGTGCAGCTGGGCCGCACCGTGTACCCGTTCCTGCAGGCCGAGCTGTTCCTGCCGTGGACCGAAGACGAATTTGCCCAGCGCATCGAGCAGACCATCGCGGTGTTCGTGCGCGAGGGCCTGCTGCAGAACGTCAATGACGACGATGGCGGCATCCTGGCGCGCAACACCGGGCAGACCGACGAGGTGTTCCGCCTGCGTGCGATCGGCCATTCACTGCAGCAGGCGTTCGAGCGGTATTACATCGCCATTTCGGTGCTGGTGAAGAACGGCCCGGGCACGCTGGGCGCAGCCGAGCTGGAAAGCCTGTGCCAGCAGGCCGCGCAGCGCCTGAGCCTGCTCTACGCCCCGGCCGCGCCGGAGTTCTTCGACCGCACCCTGTTCCGCGGCTTCATCCAGAAGCTGCGCGAGCTGCGCCTGGTGTGGCCGGACGAGAACAGCAAGCTGCTGTTCGACGAACGCCTGGACATGTGGGCCAAGGATGCCAAGTTCATTCTGGGCCGCGAGCTGCGCCACACCATCGAGCGGGTGAGCCCCGAAGCCGCGAAGCCAGAGGAACCGGTAACGCAGGATTGACGACCGCGTCGACAATCCTGCGTATCCCGAGGTATCCGGATTTCACCGCGTTCGCCAGCAATTCGTAGCGCCGGCCGTTGGCCGGCATGCCTTACGCCGGCTCGTCCGGAATCAACATGTCTTCCAGCTTCGCAATGCGGTCCTTGAGCTGGAGCTTGCGGCGCTTCAGGCGCTTGAACTCCAGCTCATCCTCGCCATTGGCGGCCATGCGCTGGATCTTGTCATCCAGGTCACGATGCTCCTGACGGAGGTTGGCAAGCAGGTCGGTGATCTGTTCGGGCGTCAGGGTATCCACAGTCGTCGAGCATACACATCCGGCATGACGCCCGGGAGTGAACGCAGTCACTTCCCCACACCGATGGCAACCAGTGCGAGCCGGTAGAATGACCGGATGCCTGCCGTGCTGCCCCTGCCCGATCCGCTCCCCCGCGCCCCGCGCACGGACGCGGCCGCGCAGGACAGACTGGCGCGCAGGCTGCGCCGCCAGGTGGGCCAGGCGATCGCCGACTTCGGCATGATCGAGGACGGCGACCGCATCATGGTCTGCCTGTCCGGCGGCAAGGACAGCTACACCCTGCTGGACGTGCTGCTGCAGCTGCAGAAAAAGGCCCCGGTGGCCTTCGAACTGGTGGCGGTGAACCTGGACCAGAAACAGCCGGGCTTCCCCGAACACGTGCTGCCGGAGTACCTGGCCTCGATCGGCGTGGCTTACCAGATCATCGAACAGGACACCTATTCGGTGGTGAGCCGGGTAATTCCCGAAGGCCGCACGATGTGCTCGCTGTGCTCGCGGCTGCGTCGCGGCGCGCTGTACCGGCATGCGGCGGAACATGGCTTCAGCAAGATCGCACTCGGCCACCACCGCGACGACAGCGTGGCCACGTTCTTCCTCAACCTGTTCCACCACGCCAAGCTCTCCGCGATGCCGCCCAAGCTGCGCAGCGACGATGGCCAGCACGTGGTGATCCGCCCGCTGGCCTATGTCAGCGAGCGCGACATCGCACAACATGCGCAGGCGCGCGGCTTCCCGATCATTCCGTGCACGCTGTGCGGCAGCCAGGACAACCTGCAGCGCCGCCAGGTGGCGCAGATGCTGCAGCAGTGGGAGGATCAACACCCCGGGCGGATCGACCAGATCGCGCGTGCGCTGGGCAACATCCACCCGTCGCAGCTGGCCGACCCGGCCCTGTTCGATTTCATGGCGCTGGGCCGCACCGCGGTCGCGCCCAGCCCGCCGTCGGCCTGGACCGACGGCACCCCCTGACCTTCCCTTTCACGCCTTCCTATCCGGATTTCCATGTTCTTTCGCAACCTGACGCTGTTCCGCTTCCCGACCGCCACTGATTTCTCTGAAGTCGATACCCTGTTGCCGCAGGTGCTGCTCAAGCCGGTCGGCCCGCTTGAAATGAGTTCACGCGGTTTCATTTCCCCGTTCGGTCGTGAGGAAAAGGCCGTGTTCTCGCACCGCGTCGGCGACGCGCTGTGGCTGACCGTGGGCGGTGAGGACAAGATCCTGCCGGGCGCGGTGGTCAACGACCTGCTGGCCCGCAAGCTGGAAGAGATCGAAGAGAAGGAGGGGCGCAAGCCCGGCGGGCGCGAGCGCAAGCGCCTGAAGGACGACCTGCTGCACGAGCTGATGCCGCGTGCCTTCGTGAAGAGCTCGCGTACTGACGCGCTGATCGACCTCACCCACGGCTACGTGGCGGTGGACTGCTCGAGCAGCAAGAAGGGCGAGAACATGATGTCCGACATCCGTGGCCTGCTCGGCAGCTTCCCGGCCATGCCGCTGAACGCGGAAGTGGCGCCACGCTCGATCCTGACCGGCTGGATCGCCGGTGAGCCGCTCCCCACCGGGCTGAGCCTGGGCGAAGAGTGCGAGATGAAGGACCCGGCCGAGGGCGGCGCGGTGGTCAAGTGCCAGCACCAGGAACTGCGCTGCGACGAGATCGACAAGCACCTGGACGCCGGCAAGCAGGTGACCAAGCTGGCCCTGGTGTTCGAGGACAACCTGTCCTTCGTGCTGGGCGACGACCTGATCGTGCGCAAGCTGAAGTTCCTGGACGGCGCCCTGGACCAGCTCGAGCACGCCGACGAGGACGGCCGCCGCGCCGAGCTGGATGCCCGTTTCGCCCTGCAGAGCGGCGAAGTGCGCCGCCTGTTCCTGCTGCTGGAAGAGGCCTTCAAGCTGAGCAAAGCCGACTGAGGCACCGGGCGGGGTCCTGCCCCGCCCCTTTACACCCCGCAGTCATATCCCGCGCACCACGGGCGTTATGCTGTACCCATGCCCGGATTCCTCCGCCGCCTGATCTCCCCGGCCGTTGCCCCCACCCTGCAGCGCGACACCGTGCGCCTGCGCCTGGAGGATGCCGAGATCGACGTGCTGCGCGTGCGCGATCCGCGTGCCCGCCGGATCAAACTGAGTGTCGACGAACGCGGCGTGCGGCTGACCTTGCCGCCGCGCGCCAGCCTGGTGATGGGCGAACGTTTCCTCGAACAGCACCGCGGTTGGTTGTCCACGCAGCTGCGCAGTTACCAGGCGCAGAACCTGCCACCGCCGCTGGTGATCGGCGAACCCGGCGTGCTGCCGCTGCGTGGCGAACTGCTGCCATTGCGGTGGGATACCGGCCGCTATGCGCACCTGGAGCTGGACGGCACCGGCGTGTGCATGCACCTGCCGGCCCGCGGTACTGATGCCACGGTGAAGCGCGCGCTGCGCGAGTTCTACGAAGCGCAGACCCGCGCCGATGTCGGCCAGTGGCTGCCGCGCTACCTGCCCAGCCTGCCGCGCGCACCAGCGCGCCTGCGGCTGAAGGTGATGTCCTCGCAATGGGGCTCGCTGGCCCCCGATGGCAGCATGGCGTTGGACCTGGCGCTGGTGCTGGGGCGGCCGTCGGCGTTCGAGTACGTGCTGGTGCATGAGCTCTGCCATCTGATCCAGGCCAATCATTCGCCTGCGTTCTGGGACGAAGTGGAACAGCGCTTCCCGGCGTGGCGTGAGGAACGGGATTACTTCCAACTGGAAGGGCGGCGGCTCAAGGCGATGCTGCGGCAGCTGCTTTGAATACGCTTTCTGCGTCGCTGCTTTCGACCTTGTTGCATGGGATCGCTGCGTGAGGCGCGCGAATCTGGCGGCTTCTGCCGCCACCCGGAATGCCCATGTCGACGATGGCCTCGGTTGCCTTCGATGTGCTCACCAATGTGCTGGCTGCCGCCGTGCTGGGCACGGCGGCGATGCTGCGTGCGCGCGTACCGGATGTGTCCGGAGTGTGGACGCTGACCCGTTACGGCCAGGGACCTGAGCGCCACGCCGAGGCCGTGTACCTGGTGATGCTGTCGCAGAACGGGGTGCGCGTGGAAGGCGTGGCCGAGTGCGTGCAGTGCCGCGTTGGGAGCGGACCGTTACGGTTGCTGCCCGGCCGCGAACGGCCACGGGTGGAAGTCAGTGGTGGCCTGTACGGCAGCGTGTTCCATCGCAAGCGCTTCCGCCTGCTGTTCCGCGAAAGCGCACGGCGCCAGGGCAGCATCGCCACCCACGGCATGGACCGCCGTGAAAGCGACGACCACTGGCGCGGCAGCTACATCCTCAGTGCCGGCGGCCGCAGTGGCGACAGTGAGTGGCGACGGGGGCAGGGCGCGCATGATTTCGCCGTGGCCAGCGATGCATACCCACCCCGTGATCAGGGCGAAGCGCGTGCGCGCAGCGTGGCCGCCTGCGCCCAGCGTGCGGCCACGCGCGGGGCGGTGATGCACACCGCCTGATCGGTCACGGTGGTGACCGCGCGCTCCAGCAGCTGGATGTCGGCTTCGTGCTGGCGGGCCACGTGCGGGTCTTCGAAGAAGATCGCGCGCTGGCAGCGGCCTTCCAGCACCTGGTCGGCGATCTGCGCGTCGCCGCCCATCGGGCCGCTCTGGTAGCGGGTCACCCACTCCTGGTCCCTGGCCCAGCCCCGGCTCCAGGCCAGTTCGTTCAGGCGCTGGCCGGTGGTACCGGTGCCCACGCGGCTGCGGAAGCGCGAGAGCAGCGCGAAGTGTTCGTCGGCGAAGGCCAGCATGGCCGGCTTCATCGCATCGTGCGCGATCAGCGCCAGCGTGTGCTGCTCGAATGCATGCAGGTCATCGGCGCCGGGATCGCCGGCCAGGCGGGCGTGCACGCGTTCCACTTCGATCCAGTCGCGCGCGGTGGCCACGGTGGAGATGAAGGGCTTGCCGTGGATCACGCACTGGCGCTTGAGTGCGGTGGCTTCGGGGAACACCGAGGACGGGTCGACCGGGTCCATCAGGTAGATCGCCCCATCCAGCGTCCGCTCGGGCGTGCCCATGCCCACCACCTCGGCGACCAGCTTCATCAGGCCGCCCTCGCGGCCGTTCGGGTAGCGGCGCAGGGTGGCGAAATCGGGCAGGAAGCCCAGCCGCTGGATGGCGTCATAGGTGCGGCCGACCGCATGCAGCTCCACGCCCAGCTCGCGCAGCCCGGTGTCGCTGGCGCGCAGCCAGCGGAACAGGGCGGCGTGCTTGTCGTGGTGGTGCAGCCGATTGGCAGCCAGGCCGATGCGCATGGGAATCATCCGGGAGAGTGGGGCATCCGCGACATTACCAGCCCTTCACGACAATTCGTAAAAGTTGCATAGCCGTCTACCGGGGCCATAACCGACATTGACCGCCATCAGCCGGTCAATCAGGACAGTCCCCCCATGCCTCTCTCCGCTCCCCGCAACGCACCGTCGGTGCAGACGCTGGCCCACGACCGCGGCGCCCGCATCCGCGCGCTGGGTCGCCTGCTGCGCCATGCGGCCCACGGCGATGCCGACGTCCTGTTGGTCGGGCTGGCGCGCATGCTGGATGCGCATATCGAATGCGACCACGCCGACGATGCGGGCAATGCCCGCATCCGCGACCAGCTGGATGAGATCCAGCTGTTGCTGGCCTTGGAAATCGAGCGCGCCGGGGTCCGGGCCGCCGCTTGAATCCAAATGGCCGGCGCCAGTGTGCCCGGTGACCGCTGTCAGGCGGTGATCAGTTCCACGATTGCCGCTGCCGCATCGCGGCCTTCGGCCACGGCGGTCACCACCAGGTCCGCACCGCGCACCGCGTCGCCACCGGCGAACAGGCGCGGGTGGGCGGTCTGGAACGGCAGCCGGCCCTGGCCGCCGGCCAGGATGCGGCCGTTGTTGCCCGCCTCCACGCCCTGCGCGGTGAGCCATGCCGGCGCGGTCGGCGAGAAGCCGAACGCGATGATCACCACGTCCGCTTCCAGCAGCGATTCGCTGCCCTCGATCGGCACCGCGTTGCGCCGGCCCTGTGCATCGGGCTCGCCCAGGTGGGTTTCCACCACGGTCACGCCGATCGCTTCGTCATCGGCACCGGCCTCGATCGACAGCGGCTGGCGGTTGAACAGGAAGCGCACGCCTTCTTCGCGGGCGTTGGCCACCTCGCGCGCCGAGCCCGGCATGCTGGCCTCGTCGCGGCGGTAGGCGCAGGTGACCCGGGCCGCACCCAGCCGCACCGCGCTGCGCACGCAGTCCATGCCGGTATCGCCGCCGCCCAGCACCACCACGCGCTTGCCCTCCAGGTCGGGCAGGGCAAGCGTGTCTTCCCAGCCGGCGATCGGCCGGCCGTGGGCATCGCTGCCGCTGACGATGCGGCTGTTCTGCACCAGGAACGGCAGCGCCGGCAGCACGTTCTTCAGGTCCTGCCCGGGCAGCCCGCCATCGGTATAGCGGTAGGCACCGGTGCCGACGAACACCGCGTCGTAGTCGGCCAGCAGCGTTTCCAGGGTCACGTCGCGGCCGATCTCCACGCCCAGCCGGAACTGCACGCCCATGCCTTCCAGCACGTTGCGGCGGCGGCTGATCACCGACTTGTCCAGCTTGAAGCTGGGAATGCCGAACTGCAGCAGGCCCCCGATCTGTTCGTAGCGGTCGTACACCACCGCCTGCACGCCGGCATGCGCCAGGCGGTCGGCACAGGCCAGGCCGGCCGGGCCGGCGCCGATCACCGCCACGCGCTTGCCGGTGCTTTCCACCGCCGCCATGTCCGGCCGCCAGCCGGTGGCCAGCGCGGTATCCACGATGTACTTCTCCACCGCGCCGATGGTGACCGCGCCGAATTCCTCCAGCGTGCAGCTGCCTTCGCACAGGCGGTCCTGCGGGCACACCCGGCCGCACACTTCCGGCAGCGGGTTGGTGGAATGGCACAGCGTGGCCGCTTCGTGGATGCGATTTTCCTGCACCAGCTGCAGCCACTGCGGAATGGCGTTGTGCACCGGGCACTTCCAGCTGCAGTAGGGGTTGCCGCAGTCCAGGCAGCGACCGGCCTGGTACTGGGCATCTTCCTTGCCGAATTTTCCGTACAGCTCACCCCAGTCGCCGGAGGTGCGCAGTTCCACCGGAATGCGCTGCGGCATGGTCCGGGGCAGGTCGAGGAACTGGAAGGCGTGCTTGCGGCTCATAGGGGAATCCAGGAAATCAGGCGGCGCGGCGCAGCGATTCGGTCAGCGATTCAATGCTGGCGGCCTTGGGTTTGACCAGCCAGAACTTGCCCACGTAATCGCGGAACTCGTCCAGGATCTGCTGGGCCCAGATGCTGCCTGTGAGCTCGCGGTGGCGGCTGATCAGCGTGTGGAGGTGCTGGCGGTGGTTCTCGAAGCCTTCGGCCGAAATGCGGTGGATGTCGATCAGTTCGTGGTTGTAGCGGTCCACGAAGTCGCGGTCGATATCCAGCACGTAGGCCAACCCGCCGGTGAAGCCGGCACCGAAGTTCAGGCCCACCTTGCCCAGCACCAGCACGATGCCGTCGGTCATGTACTCGCAGCAGTGGTCGCCGGCGCCTTCGATGACCGCCAGCGCGCCGGAGTTGCGCACGCCGAAGCGTTCGCCCGCGCGGCCGGCGGCGAACAGCTCACCGCCAGTGGCGCCGTACAGGCAGGTGTTGCCGATGATGGCGGTGTTGCGCGCTTCGAAGCGTGCGCCGCGCGGCGGGCGTACCACCAGGCGGCCACCGGCCATGCCCTTGCCCACGTAATCGTTGGCTTCGCCTTCCACTTCCAGCTGCAGGCCGCCCACGTTGAACGCGCCGAAGCTCTGCCCGGCGGTGCCACGGAAGCGCAGGGTCAGCGGCGCATCGCTCATGCCCTGGTTGCCATGCGCGCGTGCGATGGCGCCGGACAGGCGGGAGCCGATGGAGCGGTCGGTGTTATGGATCAGGAAGCGGTGTTCGCCGCCCAGCTTGCCGGCAATGGCCGGGGCCAGCAGGCCATCCATCTGCGTGGCCAGGCTGTCCGGCGACTCGTACAGGCGCTGCGCGGCGCAGTGGCTGCCGCCGTACTGGGCCGGGTTGAGCAGGCGCGACAGATCCACCTTGACGCCCGGACGCGGGGCGACGTCCAGCTGCTGCAGGAGGTCGGTGCGGCCCACGATCTCGTCCAGCGAGCGCACGCCCAGGTAGGACAGCCAGCCGCGCACCTCCTCGGCCAGCAGCCGGAAGAAGTTCTCCACGCGCTCGGGCAGGCCGGTGAAATACTGCGCGCGCAGGCGCTCGTCCTGGGTGGCCACGCCGGTGGCGCAGTTGTTGAGGTGGCAGATGCGCAGGTACTTGCAGCCCAGCACGATCATCGGCGCGGTGCCGAAGCCGAAGCTGTCCGCGCCCAGCAGCGCGGCCTTGATAACGTCCAGCCCGGTCTTCAGGCCGCCATCGGTCTGCAGCAGGGTGCGCCCGCGCAGGTCATTGGCCACCAGCGCCTGGTGCGATTCGGCCACGCCCAGTTCCCACGGCACGCCGGCGTAGCGGATCGAGCTGACCGGGCTGGCACCGGTGCCGCCATCATGGCCGGACACGGTGATCAGGTCGGCACCGGCCTTGACCACGCCGGCGGCGATGGTGCCCACGCCGGCATGCGAGACCAGCTTCACCGACACCAGTGCATCGGGGTTGACCTGCTTGAGGTCGTAGATGAGCTGGGCCAGGTCTTCGATCGAATAGATGTCGTGGTGCGGCGGCGGCGAGATCAGGCCGATGCCCGGCTTGGCATAACGCAGCCGCGCGATCAGTTCGTTGACCTTGTGCCCGGGCAGCTGCCCGCCTTCGCCGGGCTTGGCGCCCTGGGCCACCTTGATCTGCAGTACTTCGGCATTCACCAGGTATTCGGCGGTGACGCCGAAGCGGCCCGAGGCCACCTGCTTGATCTTGCTGCGCTTGTTGGTGCCGTAGCGCACCGGGTCTTCGCCACCCTCACCGGAATTGCTGCGCCCACCCAGCCGGTTCATGGCGATGGCCAGTGCTTCATGCGCTTCCGGCGACAACGCGCCCAGGCTGATCGCGGCGGTGTCGAAGCGGCGGAACAGGTCTTCGGCTGGGGCCACTTCATCCAGCGGGGTCGGCGTCGGCGCCGCCTTGAGCTGCAGCAGGTCGCGCAGGGCCGATACCGGGCGCCCGTGCACCGCTTCGCAGTAGCGCTGCCAGTCGGCGGCGTCCCCGCTGCGCGCGGCGCGCTGCAGGGTCATGACCACGTCCGGGTTGTACATGTGGTATTCGCCACCGTGCACGTACTTGAGCACGCCGCCCACCTCCGGGCGCAGCAGGTCGTTCCAGGCGCGCACGGTAAGCTCGCGTGCCTCGTCGTCCAGACGCGAGAAGCCCACGCCGGCCACGCGCGAGGGCGTTTCCGGGAAGCACAGGTCGACCACTTCGTCGTCCAGGCCGACGATCTCGAACAGCTGCGCGCCGCGGTAACTGGCCACGGTACAGATGCCCATCTTGGAGATGATCTTGGACAGGCCCTTGTAGATGCCCTTGCGGTAGCTGCGACCGATCTGCGACTGCTCGCCGCCCTTCTTCAGCTGCAGGATGCCGCGCCGGCCCAGGTCGAACAGGGTCTGGTAGGCCAGGTACGGGTACACCGCCGTGGCGCCGAAGCCGAGCAGGCAGGCCATGTGGTGCGGGTCGCGCGCGGTGCCGGTTTCCAGGATCAGGTTGACGTCGCAGCGCAGCCCGGCGTTGGACAGGTGGTGGTGCACCGCACTGGTGGCCAGCAGCGCATGCACCATCGGCCGGTCCGCCACCGGGTAACGGTCGCTGAGCAGCAGCATGACGATACCTTCGCGCGCGGCCGCTTCGGCTTCGGCGCAGATGCGCTCGATGCCGGCCTTCAGCCCTTCGTCCAGGCTGTAGGAGAGGTCGATGAGCCGGTTGCGGTCCACGTACTGCGGCATCTTGATCAGCTGGCGCAGCTTGCGCTGGCTGAGCACCGGCGAATTGAGAATGACGTGGTTCACCGTCTCCGCGCCGGCATGGAAGATGTTGGTCTCCTTGCCGAGCTGGGTGGTGAGCGACATCACGCAGTCTTCCCGCAACGGATCGATCGGCGGGTTGGTGACCTGCGCGAAGGCCTGGCGGAAGTAGTCGTACAGCGGCCGGCTCTGCTGGCTGAGCACGGCCATCGGGGTGTCATCGCCCATCGAACCGGTGGCTTCCTGCTCGGTCTCGGCCAGTGGGCGCAGGATCTGCTCCACTTCCTCGGTGCTGAGCTGGAACAGCTTGTGGTAACTGCGCAGGGTGCGTTCGTCGAACGGCTCTTCCACCAGCGACGGGTCGATCAGTTCGGTCTGCAGGTAGGTCACGCCCTGCTGCAGCCATTGCTTGTACGGCGCGCGGCCACGGTTGATGCGGTCGATGGCATCCGAATCCAGCAGGTCGCCGCGCTTGAGGTCGATGGCCATCATCTCGCCCGGGCCCAGCTTGCCCTTGCGCACCACGCGTTCGGCCGGCACTTCCCACACGCCCGCTTCGGACGCCACCAGGAAGTGGCGGTCGGAGGTGAGCATCCAGCGCGCGGGGCGCAGCCCGTTGCGGTCCAACGTGCAGGCGGCATAGCGGCCATCGCAGGCGACGATGCCGGCAGGGCCGTCCCACGGTTCGCTGTTAAGGCCGTAGAACTCGTAGAACGCGGCCAGGTCGGCGTCCTTGAACTCCAGCGACTGGGTCGCCGGCGGCACCAGGATGCGCAGCGCCTGGATCAGTTCCATGCCGGCGCTGACCATCAGCTCCAGCATGTTGTCCAGGCTCTGCGAATCCGAGCCGTGCATGGAGATCACCGGGTTGAATTCACCGATGTCGAAGCGCGGGGTCTTCCACACCTTGCTGCGCGCCTGTGCCCAGCGCCGGTTGCCTTCGATGGTGTTGATTTCGCCGTTGTGGGCGAGCATGCGGAAGGGATGCGCCAGCGGCCAGCGCGGCAGCGTGTTGGTGGAGAAGCGCTGGTGGAACACGATGGCGCTGGAGGCCAGGTCATTGCGCTGCAGGTCCGGGTAGAACCGGCTCAGCTTGTCCGGCAGCACCATGCCCTTGTAGCTGATCGCGTTGGGGCTGAGCGTGGTGACGTAATAATCGGCATGTTCGCGCAGCTGCTGTTCGCTGCGGCGGCGGGCCAGGAACAGCGCCAGGGTGAAGGCGGCTTCGTCCTGGCCATGGCCGGCATCGACGAATACCTGTTCGATGTGGGGCAGGGTATCGCGGGCCAGCTGGCCGCACACGCTGGGATCGGTCGGCACCACGCGCCAGCCAAGCGGCTGGCAGCCGGCGTCGCGCAGTTGCTGTTCGAGGGTGTCGCGGCAGGCCTGGGCGGCGGCATCGTCGTGCGGCAGGAACACCACGCCGGCCGCATGCAGTTTGCCGAGGGTGATGCCGGCTTCGGCGGCCAGTGCCTGCAGGAACGCTTCGGGGCGGCGCAGCAACAGGCCGCAGCCGTCACCGGTGACACCGTCGGCGGCGACACCGCCGCGGTGGGTCATGCGCGACAGCGCCGCAATCGCGGTGTCGACCAGCAGCCGTGACGGCTGGTCGTCCAGTTGCGCCACCATGCCGAAACCACAGGCATCGCGTTCGTCTTGTGGGTCGTAAAGCCCTTGGCGGTTGCGGGGGGCCATCTCTGCCTCAAAGTCGGGTGAGCGGCGACACTCGTCCCCGCTCAATCCGTTGAGCGCATCTGGAGGCACCGGATGCTTCGACTAGATCACAGTTGTTGCAACGCCGCAATACACGGTTGCACGCGCAACCAAACCCCTCGAAAACCCGCGTCCGGTGCGCCCAATTCAGCCGCAGCGCAGGCCGGTGACCACGCCCTTTTCATCGACTTCAATGTTCAGCCGCTCGCCGACGAATTCCATGGTGGTCATGTCATCTGGCTTGAGCACGCGCAGCTGACGCGCGCTGGCATCCTGCTGCGCCTGCGCGCCGATGGCGTCGCTGTAGGGCTGGCCGACCAGGCTCTGCACCTGGTTGGCATCGCAGTTGCCGACCGGCGGTGCCTCGGTGGCTTTGGCCGTGGTGTCGGCGGGCGCCGCAGCGACTTCTTCGGCGGCCTTCTGCGCGTGGGTACCCGCTGCTTCCTGTTCGTCCATCGGCGGGGCCTTGCAGGCGCCCAGCAACAGCAGGGTGGGGACCAGGGCGGCAGCCAGGATCGTGGGGCCAAACGGGCGGCGGAAGGAGAAGGACGACATCGAGACTCCGGAGTTCCAGGCGGTAAACCGTGGAGCATATCGTCAAGGCGGGTGTGAGGTGTTTGTGTTGCGTTATTGACGCGGCGCCGTCGCGCCACCCACCACACTGCAGGCCCGTTCCGTCGCCCTGCTTCCATGCCCGCACGCCTTGCCACCCCCGAAGCCACCGCAGCCCGCGACGCCGGCCTGCGCTATGTCACCGACGAGCTGCCCGGCATCGCCCGCCGCCGCGCCGGCAAGGGCTTCAGCTACCGCGACGCCGACGGGCACGCGGTCCGCGACGCTTCCACCCTGGCCCGGATCCGCTCGCTGGCCATCCCCCCGGCATACACCGATGTGTGGATCTGCGCGCTGGCCAACGGCCACCTGCAGGCAACCGGGCGCGACGCGCGCCGGCGCAAGCAGTACCGCTACCACCCGGATTGGGCGCGGGTGCGCGGCGATGGCAAGTTCGACCGGGTCATCGCCTTCGGCGAGGCGCTGCCGGCGCTGCGCCGCCGCCTGCGCCGCGATCTCAAGCTGCCCGGCTTCCCGCAGGACAAGGTGCTGGCGATCGTGGTCGCGCTGCTGGCCGAAACCCTGGTCCGCGTGGGCAACCCCGAGTACGCCCGCGACAACCGCTCCTACGGCCTGACCACCCTGCGCAACCGCCACCTGGAGCTGGTCAAGGGCGGGCGCGCGCGCATGCGCTTCCGGGGCAAGTCCGGCCAGCAGCATGAGGTCGACATCGACGACACGCGCCTGGTGGGCCTGATCAAGGGCTGCCAGCAGCTGCCGGGGCAGGCCCTGTTCCAGTACCGGGATGATGACGGCGCGCTGCAGCCGGTCGATTCGGGCCAGGTCAACGCTTACCTGCGCGATGCGATGGGCACCGATTTCAGCGCCAAGGACTTCCGCACCTGGGGTGGCACGGTGGCCGCGCTGCGCCACTTCGCCGCCACGGCACTACCAGAGTCGCCCAGCGAGCGCGCGCTGGCCGCGCTGCAGAAGGAAGTGGTATGCGAGGTGGCCACGCTGCTGGGCAACACGCCCTCGGTGTGCCGCAAGGCCTACATCGATCCCAGCGTGTTCGACGGCTGGCGCAGCGGGTCGCTGGCGCGGTTGGCCGGCCTGCGCGGCGAGCGGCAATGGGAGCAGGCGACGCTGAAGTTCCTGCGCAGCGCGCGGCGCACGGTGAAGAAGGCCAAGGCCGGGACCGCGCGCTGAGGGCGCGATCCGGGCCAGGACATCAGCCGCAGTAGATGGCGGTGATGTTGTTGGTGCGGCCGGTCTCGATGGTCAGGCGTTCGCCACCGCTCTCCGCGCCCGGGCTGGGATTTGCCGCACCGCTGGCGGTGGGGCCACTTTCGGTGCGCTGGCCACGCAGCACGTTGACCTGCAGGCTGTCGCTGTCCACGCGGGCGCGCTCGATGGTGGCGGCCGACGCGGCCAGGCCCACGGCGCCACGCACCTTGTCGACATGGCACTGGCCGGAGATGACGCCGTCGATCGGCTGCACCTGCGCCACCGGTGTGCTGCTGCAGGCGGAAAGAAGGGTCACGGCGGCAACGGCAAGCAGGGGACGAAACATGGCGCGGCTCCAACGGGGATTCTGGTGCCCACGATGCCGCTGCGTGCGTATGCGGCGGATGAAGCCGTACACGTCATGGCGACATGTCATTCACCGGATGCGACCGGCCCGGCCGCCACACTGCCCTTGCCTCGCCCTCCACCCGCCTCGAGGCAAATGCTACGAAGGAGTTGACCATGGCCACGGCCAAGAAAACCCGCAAACGTACGACCCCCGCCGCGACCTCCGCCGAGCCCAAGGCAACGCGCACGCGCACCCCGGTGGTGAAGACCGCTACCCGCAAGGCCGCCGCCACCGACCCGCGCGCTGCGCGCGTGGCCGCCCGCCAGCGCCGCCTTCAGGACCAGGAAAAGGCCAAGGACGCGCGCGCCGCGGCGAAGAAGGCCAGCAAGAAAGCCACCAAGAAGGCCACCCAGGCCGGCAGCCGCAAGCAGCCTGAAACCATGCCGGCGCAGCACATTGCCAAGCCGGGCAACGAACACGAACTGCATCTGGCGCCGCGCTTCCTGGCGCCGGATTACGTCGGCAGCGGCAAGCTCAAGGGCAAGCGCGCCATCATCACCGGCGCCGATTCCGGTATCGGCCGCGCGGTGGCGGTGCTGTTCGCCCGCGAAGGCGCCGATGTGGCCGTCCTGCATCTGGACGAACACGACGACGCCGAGGTCACCCGCCAGCACGTGGACGCCGAAGGCACCCGGTGCGTGGTGATCGCCGGTGACGTGCGCGATCCCAGGTTCTGCAACAAGGCCGTCAAGCAGGTAGCCAAGGCGTTCGGCGGCATCGACATCCTGGTCAACAATGCCGCGTTCCAGCTCCACTGCGAACGCCTGGAAGACCTTGAAGACGAACACCTGCAGGAAACCCTGCAGACCAACATCGGCGGCTACATCCAGATGGCGCGCGCGGTAGTGCCACACCTGGAAGAGGGCGACTGCATCATCAACACCGGTTCGGAAACCGGGTTGTTCGGCAGCAAGGCGCTGATCGACTATTCGTCCACCAAGGGCGCCATCCATGCGTTCACCAAGGCGCTGGCGAGCCAGCTGCTGCCGCGTGGCATCCGCGTCAACGCGGTGGCCCCCGGCCCGGTGTGGACCCCGCTCAACCCGGCCGACAAGCAGGCACCGGACGTGGCCGAATTCGGCAAGGAGAGCGACATGGGCCGGCCGGCACAGCCGGAGGAACTGTCGCCGGCCTACGTCTTCCTGGCCTCGCCGATCACCGCCAGCTACATCAGCGGGGTGATCCTGCCGGTGATGGGCGGTCCGAAGGGGTAAAGGCCAGGCAGAAGGGGACGACATGCGACGCGGCGGCTTCCGCATTACCGTTCGTCGGCTGCGACCGTCCGGCACTTGACGACATCTGTAGTCACGGGCATGGTGGCGACACGTGTAGTCAACGGAGTGTGCCATGCGCGGCAAGACCATCGGGGACCAGGAACTGGCCCTGCTGCAGTACATAGCGGAACAGGACGACGCCAGCGTCGGCGAAGTGGCGGCCGGCTTCGGCGAGGAGCGTGGCCTCGCCCGCTCGACCGTTCTGACCATGATGGAGCGCCTGCGGGGCAAGGCGTATCTCCAGCGCCAGCAGGTCGAGGGCGTGTACCGCTACTCCGCCACCGGCGAGCAGGACAGCGTGGTGCAGGGCGCGGTGGCGAGCTTCGTGGAGAAGACACTGCAGGGCTCGGTGTCACCCTTCGTCGCCTTCATGTCGCACAAGGCCGAGGTCAGCGACAGCGAACTGGCCGAACTGGAAGCGCTGGTCGCACAGCTGCAATCACGCAAGCGGGAGGGCTGAGCCATGGACACCCTGATGATGGAACTGCTGACTCGCCTTGCATGGACCAGCGTTCAGAGCGCGCTGCTGGTGGCGCTGGTGTGGGGCGTGTGCCGGCTGCTGCCGCGGCTGCCCGCCGCCACGCGCTGCCGCCTGTGGTGGCTGGTGGCCCTGCAGGCCGTGCTGGGTCTGGTCTGGAGCAGCCCGCTCGAACTGGCGGTACTGCCGGCGCCGGGCATCGACAACGCCACCCTGGTGGCCCAGCCGATGGTGCAGGCGCCGACGACGCTGGCGCCGATGGCAATCGATACCCTGACCGTCGCGCCGACCGCTGCGTCGCTGTCCTGGCAGAGCGTGGTGTTCGCGCTGTGGGCGGCAGGCGTGCTGCTGATGGTGGTGCACAGCCTGCGTGCCTACCGGCAGAGCCGCGCGCTGGTCCGCCATGCGGTGCCCTGCACCGACGCCGGGCTGCAGCAGGCGCTGCAGTTGGCCGCCGAAGCGCACGGGCTTGCCCGCGCGCCACAGCTGAAGCTGTCCGCGCGGATCCGTTCGCCGCAGCTGATCGGCCCGTGGAACCCGGTGCTGCTGCTGCCCGCACGTGAACTGCCGGCGATGGCGGCCGATGACCTGGACATGGCGCTGACCCATGAGCTGGTCCACCTGCAGCGCCGCGACCTGTGGTTCGGGCTGCTGCCCGCGCTGGCGCAGCACCTGCTGTTCTTCCACCCGCTGCTGCACGTGGCCGTGCGCGAATACGCGCTGGCCCGGGAAGAGGCGTGCGACAGCGCGGTGGTGGCCGGGCACGGGCATTGCCGCCACGACTACGGCCGCCTGCTGGTGCAGCTGGGCGTGGCGCCGCGACCGGCGGTGGGCGTGGCCAGTGCCTCGCCCAACTTCCGCAGCCTCAAGCGCCGCCTGCTTACCCTTCAACAGACCGGCAGTTTCCCGCGCGTGGCCTCGCTGGCGATCACGGCGCTGTTCGTGGTGATCGGGGTGGCGCCGATGCGGCTGGTGGCTGCGGTTCCGCCCCCGCCGCCAGCACCCCCGGTGCTGGCCGCTCCCGCTGCCCCTGCTGCCCCTGCGGTTCCGGCCGCACCGTCTGTGCCGGCGGCCGTCGCCGCGCCAGCGGCCCCGGCTGTGCCACCTCCGGCATCGTCACCGCGCCCGGTCGCCGCACCGCGTGCACCGGCGCCCCCGGCCGCACCCGCACTGCCGCCGCACCCGGACAGTGTGAGCAGCAGCACCAGCACCAGTACCACCACCATCACCCACGGTCGTCTGGACCTCTCGCACCAGCCGCGCCAGGCCTTCGTGCTGATGGGCGGCGGCGACAACTTCGTCGATGCCTCGATGGCCGACCTCAAGCAGGCACAGCGTGATGTACAGGGTCGCGACCCGGCGCTGTGGGTGCGCGTCGGCAACGAGCGTTACCTCGTGCGCGATCCCGCGCTGCTGAAGTCGCTGTCCCAGGCCCAGCAGCAGGTGGCCAGGTTGGGCGAGCAGCAGGGCGCGCTGGGCGACCGCATGGGCGCACTGGGCGAGCAGCAGGGTGAGCTGGGCGAGCGCATTGCCGAGGTAGCGATGCGCGCCAGCCGCGATGCGATGGAGTCGATGGATGCGGCGGAAATGGCCAACAATGCCGCGCGTACGCGCAAGGGCGATGCCGCACTGGCCGAACGCGCGGCGCAGCGCGCCAAGGCGGACGCTGCGGCAGCGGTGGACCACCGCCGGATTGCCGAGATTTCCCGCCAGCAGGCCGAACTGGCCCGCCAGCAGTCAGGCCTGGCGCAGCAGCAGAGCATCGCTTCGGCCCAGATCGCCCGCGACGTGCGCAAGGCGTTCGACAAGGCACTGGCTGATGGCACCGCGCAGCGCCTGAGGTAACGGCGATGCCCGGGCGTATGCCCGGGCACCCCGCCGCCGGTCAATTACAACCGATGCGTTCGATCTTGTTGTCTGCGTCCACGTTGATCGTCAACCGATCTTCGCGGAAGTCCATGGTGACGGCCATGCCCGGCTTCACCACGCGTGCGTTCTTTGCACCGCTGGCGGCCACCGCCTTCTTGACCAGCGCTTCGGTCGCCTTCTGTCCATTGAACTGCTCGAGAACGTCGGGATTGCACTTCATGGTGCCTCCATCAGCGACATGCGGCACCGGGTCGACCACGGCCGGATCGGTGCTGCTCTTGGGCGGGGTGCTGCACGCGGTCAGCGGCAGGGCACAAGCAAGCAACAGCAGGGATATACGCATGGCCAGTCTCCGTGAGCGGGTAAGTGCGGCCAGCTTGCACCGCCGCGGCTGCACGGGGTGTCAACGGCCCGCTCAGCTGCGGACGGGGCCGCCTTCCAGCGCCAGGGTTTCCCGCTCGCGCCGCTCCTCGGCCACCAACCGCTGCATCAGCAGCGACAGCGTCACCACGTCCTGGTGGTTGTGCTCGGCCACCCGGCGCAGGTTCACCGCGCTGCCGCCGCGCAGGTAGTTCAGCCACGCGGCGGGGGCTTCGGATCCGGGCAGGTCGTCTTCGCGCACGATCTGCAGCAGCCGGCGCTCGATGGTGGCCAGCCGGCAGTTCTCCCAGGTGCCGCGGTAGCGGCGGCGGGTGGGGAACAGCAGGTCCACGTGGTCCAGCGGGGTGATCGGGCAGCGCTGGCGGGCCAGTCGATAGCGGGTCTTCAGCAGCGGTGCGTCGTAGCAGCGGCCGTTGTAGCTGGAAAACACCGTGGTGGGCTGCAGCCAGCGCGCGAACTCGGCCAGCATCGCGGTCTCGGCGGCCATAGTGGTCATCAGCAGCTGGCGGATGCGCAGGCCGTCGCCGCGCGCGGCATCGCGGTGCCAGTCGGCCGCGCCGATCATGAAGGCACGGGTGCCGGTGCCGCCGGCCAGGCCGGTGGTTTCGGTATCGAAGAACATCAGGTCCTGCGGCTGCACCTGTTCGCCGTCGCGTTTGGCGAAGGCCAGCGACAGCGGCTGGGTCGGGATGGCCTGCGGCAGGAACGATTCGATCAGGAACAGGCCCGGTGCGATCTCCTCACCCGGCACATGCCGATCCTGTGCGCTCGCGCGCGGTCGCGCCGCCGCCGTGCCGCGATCACGCAGGCCGAGCAGCCGGTGCAGGCCACCCACATCGGGCTTGCGCAGCGGTGGCGGTGCCGGCACGGGGGCGCTCGCACCGGTCGGCTTGTGGCGAATTTCCTGCTCCACCCAGGCGAACACCGAATCCGGCGCGGGCCGGCGCGCCTGCGCATCGTTGGCCGCCACCGGCGCTGCGGGTGCAGGCGCGGCAGCGGGCTCGGCCGCCGCCGGGCGCGGCGTGGCATCACCGGCCTGGCGCCGCAGCAGGCGCAGCTTGTCCAGGCTCAGGCTCAAAACGGCACCACCTCGGCCTCGTGCTGCGCACGTGCGCTGGCAGGTGGCAGCGCCTGTTCGTCAAACAGCGCCAGTACCTTCAACGCCAGCGCCTTGGGCGTGGTGGCGTCGTCTTCCTGGCCGGCCAGCACCGGGCCCACGCAGGCCGGGCAACCGGCCTTGCAGTCGCAGCGCTGCACCAGTTCCTGCGCGCGCTGCAGCAGCTCGGCCTGGCGCAGCCACAACGGCTCGCTCAAGCCAACGCCGCCGGGGAAGTTGTCATAGAGGTACACGGTGGGTACGAACTGCTGCTGCAGTTCGATGGCGCTGGCATCGAACTCGGCGCCGCGCAGCTGGCCACGCCCGCTCTGGTCGGCCACCGCGAACCACGCGCCGTCGCCATTGCCCACCGCCTTCTGCAGGTCGCGCGCATCGGCCATCACCGCGACCGTGGCGACGATGTGCAGCGCGTAGGCCGCGCCCAGGAAGCCATCCAGTGCTTCCTGTTTCGAATCGAACGCGGTCAGCAGCAGCCCCTGCGGCAACTGCCACCACACCGCGGTGGTGTGCAGTTCCTGGTCGGGCAGGTTGACCGGCCCGTAGCCGATGTTTTCATGGGTGTAGTAGCGGATCTTCTTGTAGCCGGCCACGCGCCGCACCACGTGCACTTCGCCGTGGTGCGAATCACCCTGGCCGGCCATGCAGCCGTCGAAACGGTCCAGCACCTTGAGCTTGGTGAAGTCGATGCTGTCGGTGTAGTAGTCCACGTGGGTGCGGGTGACGTAGGCCTTGCGGCCTTCCCAGTCCAGCCGCTCCACCTGGTACGGGGTGGACTGCACCATGTGGATGGCGCCTTCGTACAGGGTCAGCGCGGCGGCGGAGTAATCCACCTCGGCAATGATCTGCTGCTTGCCGTCGCTGCGGTCGACCACCACGAAGTTGCCGTCGGCCACCGAACGCAGGCTCACCGCGTTGGCCGGGTAGCTGTCGGCGATCCACTCCCAGCGGTCGCCTTCGCGGTGCACCACCTCGGTTTCGGCCAGCGCTTCGAGGAACACCAGCGGGTCGATCGGCCCGAACGGGTCGCCGGCCAGGAACGGCAGCTCGAACGCGGCGCAGCGGATGTGGTCGAACAGAATCAACGGCTGGTCCGGGGCGGTGCGCGCGTGTTCGGGCGAGGCCTCGGCGAAGAAGTCCGGGTGCCGCACCACGTACTGGTCCAGCGGCTGCGAGCTGGCCACCAGCACGCCAAGGGCGGGCTGCTGGCGTCGGCCGGCGCGGCCGAAGCGCTGCCAGGTGGCGGCCACGCTGCCGGGGTAGCCGTTGAGCACCACCACGTCCAGGCTGCCGATATCCACGCCCAGTTCCAGCGCCGAGGTGCTGACGATGCCGTCGATGTTGCCGGCGCGCATGGCGCGTTCGGTCTCGCGGCGTTCGGTGGGCAGGTAGCCGCCGCGGTAGGCGCGGATGCGTGGGGGCTTGCGCGGGTCGTGGTCGAAGATGTCCTTCAGGTACTTGGTGAGCACTTCGACCATCAACCGGCTCTGCGCGAAGATCAGCGTCTTCAGCCCGGATTTGATCGCGATGCGGGCGATGCGGTTGCTCTGCGAACGCGCCGAGGCCCGCAGGCCCAGGTCGGCATTGACCACCGGCGGGTTCCACAGCAGCACGTGCTTGGGCCCGGTCGGCGCGCCGGATTCGGTGACGGCGGTGACCGGTGCCTCGATCAGCGCTTCGGCATGCGCCTGCGGGTTGCCGATGGTGGCCGAGCACAGGATGAACTGCGGCGACACGCCGTAGAAGGCGCAGATCCGCTTGAGCCGGCGCAGCACGTTGGTGACATGGCTGCCGAACACGCCGCGGTAGGTGTGCACCTCATCGATCACCACATAGCGCAGGTTCTCGAAGAACTGCGCCCACTTGGTGTGATGCGGCAGGATGGCCTGGTGCAGCATGTCCGGGTTGGAGACCACGATGTCGCCGTGCAGGCGGATCGCCTGGCGCGCGTCACCGGGGGTGTCGCCGTCGAACGTGAACGCCTTGACCCCCAGGTCGCCGGCGCGGTTGAGCTCCAGCAGCTCGGCCACCTGGTCCTGGGCCAACGCCTTGGTCGGGAACAGATACAGCGCCTTGGCCTTGCCCTGCATGGCAGCGCTGACCACCGGCAGGGTGTAGCACAGCGACTTGCCGCTGGCGGTGGGGGTGACGATGGCCACGTGCTCGCCCCGCTGGGTAGCCTCCCATGCTTCGGCCTGGTGGCTGTACAGCTGCTCGATGCCCCGCGCCTTCAGCGCGGCGGTCAGCGCGGCGGGCACATCGGCCGGGATCGGCGCGTAGCGGCCTTCGCGGCCGGGAATCGTGAAACTGCCGGTGATGCGGTCGGCGTAGCGCTGCTGCAGCCGCGCGGTGAGCAGGGCACCGTTGCGCGAGGGCAGCCCGTCGGTGGTCGCGAGGCGGCGCTCGGCATCTTCGGTGCGCTTGGCGAGTTCGTAGGCCATGGGTACAACGGTCTGCAAAGGACGCCATGGAAGCACAATCGCGTCTCAGCGGTTGAGACATCGCCGGCCGGGCGGGTGAATGATTCAGCGCCTGCACTGCTGTCGGGCACGGGCAACGAAATCTGAAGGCGGTCTTCGTATGCTGCGCGCTGGACGCTGCTGACAGGACGACACGTGGCATTACGCACAGGGATGGCAACAACGACGATGATCGCCGGGCTGCTGCTGGCGAACGCGGCCCAGGCCCAGCAGGATCGCGGCGAACCCGCCGACAGCGCGGACGCCTGCGTCACCACGCTGGGCGAGGTGCGCGCGCTCAAGCCCGAGGACGACGTGCCAGTGGACCTGTACCGCTTCAAATCCCCGGTGCAGCCCGAACCCAACGCGTTCAACCGCGCCTGGCACGAACCCCCTTCGCTGCAGGAGGTGGGCATGCGCGGCGGCTATTTGATGATGGGCATCAACTACGGCATCGCAAAAACCGCCCAGGGGCTGCATACCCTGACTCGCGCACCGGACCCGATCCAGTCCGCCATCGCGCGCCCGCCGCCGGGGCTGGATGCAGCCCAGCAGCGCCGCGCGCTGCAGTTCTGTGATCCACAGCAGGGCTGCGCGGTGCCGACGGGGGACTGAGCCGCTGCTGCGCCGCTACGCCACCGGTGGCGCGGGACGCCGACGCTCCAGCCACCACAGCAGGCCGGCGACCGCGATGAAGGCGAGGAGCCACGGCCAGCGCGGGCCGGGCACGCTGTCGGGCGTTCCGCTCGAGGCGGCATTGGATTCAGCCAGGCGATCCGCAGTAGCGGCGCGCAGCTGCTGGCGGTGCAGCGGTTGCGCGGTGGCCGGGTCGAATACATAGAACGCCTGCACGGTGTCGCCGTGCTGGAGCTGGTGCCACCCGGGCTGCTGCGGCCAGTAGCCGGCGCACTGCTGGCTGCCGCTGGCCGGATCGACCTGCAGGGCGACCGTATGGCCTTCGGCGTCGCGGATGCGGGTGCCGTTGGGTACCTCGCACAGGGTCACGCGCTCGCCCGACCAGGGCGTCGCTGTCTGCAGGCGGATGGCAGGCGCACCCGGCAGCGCGCGCGCGACCTTCGACAACACGCCCGACCACAGCTCGGCGTAGCGGTCGTCGCGGCCGGACAGGACCAGCCGGTAGCTGTCGGTAACCGGGAGCAGGGCAACGCGGCCGCGACCGACGCTGCGCCAGCCGCCCACGGCGTTGCCCTTCGCGTCGGCGAACAGGGCCTCTGCACCCGGCAGCACCGCGTCGAACTGCTCCAGGGCTGGCGGCAGCGCACTGTGCGAAGCGGCATCGGCTTCGTCGATCCAGGTCGTGCTGTCATTGGCCGGTCGCTGCGGGCCGCGTCGCGCCTGTAGCAGTGCGGACTCCGGATCGGTCTGCAGCTGCAGCGGTGTCGCACGGCTGCCGCCGTTCACCGGCAGGCCCCAGCTGCGCAGCGCCTGGCGCGTGGTGTCGTTGAGCGGGCCGCTGCTGCGCACCACCACGCCCAGCCCATCGCGCAGCGCCTGCTGCACCAGCGTGCGTTGCGCCGCGCCCAGTGCCGCCAGGCTGCGTTCGTCGAGCACCAGCACGTCGGTGGCGGCCAGGCGTGCCGTGCTCAGGGCGACCGGCGCATCGCCGAGCATCACCCCGCCACCGGCGCTGGCCTGGGCCTGCACGGCCAGGCCGGTATCGGTGGCCCAGCGGCGCAGGTACTTCAGTTCCGGGCCGGGTGCGCCGGCGAGGATCAGGACCCGAGGTGGCGGGGCGGCCACGGTCTGCAGCGGCACCGGAAGGCTGTCAACGACGTGCTGCTGCGCGTCGAGCAGGCGCAGGGTGAACTCGCTGCGCCCTGCGGCGCGTGCGCTGCCGTGCAGGCGCACGGTGCCCTGCGCGTCCAGCGGTGCGCGGTCCACCACCATGCCAGCCGGGTCGAGCAGTTCGGCGCGCGCCCCGTCGACACCGCCGGCGCGGGCGGCAACCTCGAACAGCGCGCCGGGGGCGGTGACCGACGGCGGCTGGAGATCCAGCCAACCGCGGGGCGCGGCAGGGGATTGCACCGTTGCCCGCAGCGGCAACGCGGTATCGCGATCGCGCGCGCGCAGTCCATCCCCGATCAGCAGCAGCGAGGTACTGCCCGGATGCTGGCGCAGCGCGGTGGCCAGGTCGGGGGCGCGTACGGCGCCTGCACTGGGCGTTGCCTCGGGCAGTGCGATCACGGTTGCACCGGCGGGCACGGCGCCTGCGGATGCGGCGTTGCCGGTCAGCACGGTCAGCTGGCCCGCTTCCACGCTGCGCTGTGGTGGTACGAGGGTGAAGTAGAGCAACAGGGCGGACAGGGCCTGCAACGCGAGCAATGCGGCGGGTCCGGGTGAAGGCAGCCACGCACGGCGTGGCTCCACGCGGAGGATGCGTACGCTGGCTGCGATGGTGATCAGGGCCAAGGCGATGGCGATCCATGGGGCCATGCTCATCGCGTGCCCTCCAGTGCGTCCAGGTAGCGCTGCGCCATCGGGTCCGGTGCGCTGCGGCGTTCCAACTGCGGCAATGGTCGCTGCAACGCGCGCCACAGTTGTGCGCGCAATGTGGTGCGGCAGGATGCACAGTCTGGTGCGAGGCGCAGTTCTTCGACTGCCGCCGCAAGACTGAGGGGGTCGGACAGTCGCGATTGATGGCGGCCCAGCCACTGGCTCAGCGCGTTGAGGTCCGGCGTTGTGCGGGTGTCGGCCAACTGCTGCCAGACCGCCACGATGGCGGGATCGGGCGCGTCCACGGGGGTAATGGTGGAGGAGCGGCTGCCCAGATCGGTGCGGTCGCCGGTCATGCGGCGGCCTTCGTCGATGGGCGGCAGCTCGGGCCCGACCCGGGCCAGATAGATGCGCTCGGCCTGCTGCACCTGCTTGATGAAGGCCAGTGCCTTGTTGGCGAACGGCAGTGCGCGCTCGGGGTGGCCCTGGCGCAGTTCACCTTCCGACGACCACATCTGGTCCAGCGCGGCCTTCAGGATCGCGCGGGTCTGCGGATCGAGCAGGGTGGCTGCTTCGGCATGGTCGTGAGTGTGGCCGTACTCGGAGAGCACGTCGGTGGCGGCGCCGAAGACCGGGGCGCTGTCGGCCCTGGTTGCACCGTGCTCGTGATCGTCGTGGCCACCCTGTGCACTGGCGGTGTCGTGCGCATGATCCTCATCGTGATCAGCGGCCGGAGCATCGCTGGTGGGCAGGCTGTCACTGGTCGGCGGCGGCTTGGCGCCGCCTTCGCTCTCCTCACCCAGGAACTGCCCGTAGCGCAGGCGCAGGATGCGCTGGTCCACGCCGATCGCATCGGAGCGCTTCACGAACTCCTCGGCGGGCAGCTGGCGGCGCAGTTTGATCAACGCTTCGGCGTCGATGATGATCTGGCGCTGGCTGCGGAAGTACGCCGGCAGGGTTTTCTTGACCATGCCCTCCATATCCGTGCCCAGCACCTGTTCTTCGCTGGGCAGGCGCAGGATCAGGCTGGTGCTTTGCGCGGTCTGCGCGGTGGGCGTGCGGTTGTCGCGCACCTGCAGCTGCGCGATCACATCGTTGCCGGGGCCGGCGCCGAGTGCAGCCAGGTCCAGCGTGCGCGCGAAGCGGCGCTGGGTGGCCGGGCCCGTGCCGGTCAGCGCGATGCGCTGCTCACGGAAGGTGATGTTTTCCCCGCCGCCCTGGGCCAGGGTCAGGTGCAGTTCGGCACTGGCCGCCACGCCGAAGTCATCGCTGGCTTCGAACTGCAGGCTCCATTGGCGTTGGCCGGGCGTGGCCAGGACCAGGGTGCGGTCCGGTGCGATCACGCGCACGCTGGGTGGGCGGTCGGGCACCACATCCAGGCGATACAGCTTGGGTGCGGTCAGCGCCGGCTCGGTGACGATGCGGTACAGCGTGGGCCTGGCCGCCTTCCACTGCGCCACCCACGCCTCACCATCGCGGCGCAGCGCGATGCGGGTGCCGTCGTGCAGCTGCAATGCGGCCTGCGTGGGCTGTGCGCTGAAACGCAGCGACCAGTCCAGCGCGCTGCCCTGCACCACCTTGGCGTCCAGTGCTGTCTGGGTGCGCAGTGCCTGGCCGGTGTAGGCCGGTGCCTGGATCTGCAACCGGGAGGACTGCAGGCTGGGCGGTTGGGCCGGGCTGGCGGGAGGCGTGGCACGGCCGGGAAGGCCCGGCAGCGGTGCGCCCGGTGCAGGCCAGCCTGCGGCGAGCACGGCCACCAGCATTCCGCCACACCACGACACGGCCAACCAGCGCTTGGGCCAGGCCGCGCGCAGGTCCGGCGGCGCGGCCTGCAGCGCGGCGGTGACGCGCGCCTGCTGGCGTTGCTGCAGGGGATTGAGTGCGGCGGTATCGGCGAACAGCAGATCGGCGCTGTCCTGCGCGATGGCATGCGTGTCCAGCTGGCGCACCAGCCAGTGCCGGTCCAATCGTCGCGCGCGCCAGGTGGCGGTACCTGCGACGACCAGCAGGGTTGCCAGCAGCACGATCGAGCCGATGTTGATGCCCGCCACGCGCGCGGCGATGGCGGTAAGGGCCAGCGCCAGCGGCACCAGCAGCAATGCGGTGATCCACCACCGCCGGCGCCGCGCGCGCTGCCATGCCTGGTGAACGCGGTTCATGCGCTTGCCCCGCGTCGCGGCGCGGTGGCCATCCAACGCTCCAGGGCGAACAGCAGCACGATCACCGCCAGCAGCCAGGTCGCCAGATCACGCGGCTGTGCCAGCGGCGGGCTGGCACCGGTCAGCGGCGCCTGCACGGCAGCCGGCGCCAGTTGCGGCGACGGCAGCGGCCGCACCTGCTCCAACAGGCGGCGCGGGAACGACGGTTCGCGCAGGATCGGCAGTGCATCGGGTGACAGCGCGGCAGTAAAGCGCAGCACCTGTCCGCGACCGAGCGCATGGCGCATGACCGCTGCCTTGCCGCTGGCATCCTGCAGCACCGTCGTACCGGTACCGGTGGCCGCCTTGGTCGACACAGCCAACACGCTGCCGCCATCGTGCACCCAGGCCTGCCAAGCGGCGGGCAGTGGCGCATCGGCCAGCCACACGCCTACCTGACCTTGTTCCGGCGCGGCATCGGTGGCGAGCGGCGCCGACAGCGGCTGTCCGCTCCACGCGCGCTGCAGGGCATCGAGCACAGCCCGTTCGGACGGTTCCGGGTCGTTGCCGCTGACGCGCAGCTGCGGCGCGCTGTCCTGCACCGGCGCGCCCACCGGCATCGCAACCGGCCGCCAGTTCACCGCACGCGACAACCGTGGCCGCTCGCCGTCGAGCCCGCGCATGGGATCGGGGACGTACACCGTTAGTTCCGTGCCCTCAGGCAGGGTTTGATCCAGCTCGCGCAGCAGACTTGAAAGCGGCTGCTGGCCGGCCGGCGCCGCATCCCGCAGCGGCGGGAATCCGGGCGCCAACCAGCGACCCTCGCTGCCTGCAGGCAATGTAGGAGGGCTCAGTCCCGGTGCCACCACCACCCGTGCCGGCGTCTGCACCGGCGCGCCGTGCAGCAGCGGCCGGGCCAGCAGTACGGCCAGCGCGGCAAGCAGCAACAGGCGCACCAGCAGCAGCGGCCATTCGTCGAAGCGGATCCGCTGGCGCGGGCGGGCCTTCGCGCGCAGCCAGCGCAGCGCGGCGAACTCCAGCGGCGCGTAGTGGTGGCGGCGCGCCAGATGGATCAGCAATGGCACCAGCAGCGAGGCCAGCGCCAGCAGCCCCAGGGGGAACAGCAGCGACAGGCTCATCGCACGCTCCCGGCCAGCAGCCGCAGCGGCGCGTCCAGCGGCTGGTCGGTATGGGTCACCACATGGGCAACGCCGCCGCGCTGCAACCGTGCCTGCAGCACGCGCTGCGCCTCGGCGAAGCGGGCCAGGTACGCGTCGCGGATCGCGCGGCCATCACCCAGCAGCTCTTCACCCGTTTCCGGATCGCGGAAGCGGTGGCCGTCCTGGAACGGGAAATCACGCTCGTCGGCGGTCAGGATCTGCAGTTGCACCACATCGCGGCGGGCGGCGGCCAACCGCTCCAGCAGCACGGTGCCGGCGTCGTCGAAGCCATCCCCCAGCGCCACCAACATGTCGTTGGCCTGTACGCGTTCCCAGACCGGGCGCAGTGCGTCCGCAGCGGGCCATGCGCCACGCGCACGCAGGCGGTGCAGCAGCAGGTGGATGCGGTCGCGCTGGCGCGCACCACTACCGGCTGGCACCAGCTGCACGCCGTCGCCGTTGATGGCGACCAGGCCGAAGCGGTCCCCCTGCTGCAGCGCCAGTTCCACGATGCAGGCCGCGGTGGCGCAGGCATGGTCCAGCCGCGACAGCGCGGGGCGTGCACGGTCGGCCTGCCCGGCCGATGCCGTGGCATCGACGAGGATCCAGATCGTGACCGGACTTTCGCGCTCGGACTCGCGCACGAAGAAGCGGTCCGAGCGGGCGTACAGCTTCCAGTCGATCTGGCGCAGTTCGTCACCGGGCTCGTAGGCACGGTACTGCGCGAATTCCAAACCGGCGCCACGGCTGCGGCTGGCATGCTGGCCGATGCCCTGCGCGCCAATCGCACGCCGCGGCAACAGCCGCAGCGCCTTGAGGCGGCTGCGGACATCGGCGGGGATGGCGATCGGGGCGTGCGGGCTCACGGCGGGCTCAGGCGGGGAAGGGCACGGCCTGCAGCAGCGCGGCGATCACATCGTCGGCGCCCTTCTGCTCGGCTTCGGCGGCGAACGAGAGCAGCAGGCGATGGCGCATCACCGGCGCGATCAGCGCCTGCACGTCGTCGCGGGTGGCCGCGAAACCCCCCTGCAGCAACGCGCGGGCCTTGGCCGCCAGCACCAGCGACTGCCCGGCACGTGGGCCGGCGCCCCACTTGATCCAATGGTTCACCGCATCCGGCGCACCGGCACCCGGACGGCTGGCACGCACCAGACGGGTGATCCAGCGCAGGACGTCATCGCTCACATGCACCTGCCGTACCGCCGCCTGCAGGGCCAGCACATCCTCGGCGTGCATCACCTTGGGAACGGTGCCACTGCTGCTGCCGGTGGTCTGCACCAGGATGTCGCGCTCTTCCTGCTCGGTGGGGTAGTCCACCCGCACGTGCAGCAGGAACCGGTCCAGCTGGGCTTCCGGCAGCGGGTAGGTGCCGGCCTGCTCGATCGGGTTCTGCGTGGCCAGCACGAAGAACGGCGCCGGCAACGGATAGGTGGTACCGGCGTAGCTGACGGTGCGTTCCTGCATGGCTTCCAGCAGCGCCGCCTGGGTCTTGGGCGGGGTGCGGTTGAGCTCGTCGGCCAGCAGCAGGTGGGTGAAGATCGGCCCCTGCTGGAAACGGAAATGGCGGTGGCCGGTGCCGTGGTCTTCTTCCAGCAGCTCGGTGCCCAGGATGTCGCTGGGCATCAGGTCCGGGGTGAACTGCACGCGCCGGAACTGCAGCTCCAGCGCCTGCCCGAGCGAACGCACCAGCAGGGTCTTGCCCAGCCCTGGCGCGCCTTCCAGCAGCACATGGCCACCGGCCAGCAGGCCGATCAGCAGCTGCTCCACCACCTCATGCTGGCCGACCACGGCCGTGCCCAGCGCATCGCGCAGGGGCTGCAGCTTGGAGAGAAGGGCGTCAATGGGGCTATCGTTTTGCATGGCACGCTCGCAGCAATGAATGTAGAGCCACGCCCTGCGTGGCTGAAGAAATCAGCGAAACCTAGTTGTTCAACGCATACATCACGATGTTCACCCCGAACCGGGTGTTGTCCTCGGCCAGGAAGCGCTTGTTGCGCCAGTCGTAATCCCACTCGCAGCCATAGTCTTTATTGCTGTAAAGCACGCCCAGCCGGCCATCGACCTCGATGCCCTTGAGGTAATCGTGCACGAGATCATCGCCCCAGCCATTGAGCTCGAAGCCGGTGGCTGGTGGCCCGTCCGGGAACTTGAAAAAGCTTCGATACAGCGCATGCGTGTTGGGCAGCTTCTTCAGCGCGGCCGGCCCGAACAGCTTGACCATCTGCGCTTCGAACGACTTGGCGAAGAGCCCGTCGATGTCGTGGTTGCAGTCATCCACGAACACGAACCCGCCGTTGCGCACATAGCGCACGAAGTTCTGCCGCTCGGCGGCGTTGAACTCCACCAGCTTGTGCCCGGCCAGGTAGCAGAACGGGGCCTCCAGCATGCGCGGGTCGGACAGCGCCACCACATGCTCGGTCGGGTCGACCCGCAGCGTGGTGTAGTCGATCAGCGAGGTGATCAGGTTGGACGGCATGCGCGCGTCCACGTCCCAGTCGCCGGAGTCGTACTTGAGGCGGGTGAACCAGAAGTCGTAACGCCCGGCCTGCGCGCGGGCGAACGAGGGCAGGGCCGCCAGGGCGGCCCCGCCAAGCATCAACCGCAGGAACTGCGCGCGGTTCATTGCCGCACGCGCGCCATCAGACCGCGTCGGACAGCGAGGTGAAGGTGAAATCGCGCAGCTTCATCGGCGGGATCATCATCACGAAGCTGGATTCGTCACCGGCCACACGTACCGGCTTGCCCAGCTCTTCGATGTTGTTGAGCATGATCACCGGCGATTCGTTGAAGCGGAAGTTCTTCACCGGGTACTTGATCTGGCCGTTTTCGATATAGAAGGTGCCGTCGCGGGTCAGGCCAGTGAGCAGCACGGTCTGCGGATCGACCATGCGGATGTACCAGGTACGGGTGACCAGGATGCCCTTCTGGGTGCCGCGGACCAGCTCGGCGGTGCTCTTGTCGCCGCCGCTCATCAGCAGGTTGCCCGGGGTGGCATTGGCGGTCTTGCCCTGCTTCTGCGCCCAGAAGCGCGAGTAATCCAGGTTGGCGACCTTGCCGTTCTCGATGATGGCCAGCTTGTTGCGCGGCAGGCCCTGCTGGTCCCACGGCAGCACCGGCGCCTCGGGGTGCCACGGGTCGGCGTACATGTTCACGCGCGGGTCGTAGACCTGCTCGCCCAGCTTGTTGCCGCCACCCTTCTTGGACAGGAAGCTGCGGCCTTCATCGGCCGAGCGCGCATCGAAGAAGTTCATCATGAAGCTGATCAGGCCGGCAGCGGCCGCCGGTTCCAGGATCACGGTGTACTTGCCCGGCTCCAGCGCCTTGGCTTCGGACGATTCGGTGGCCTTGCGCATGGCGATGCGCACGTCCTGGTCGGCCTTGAAGTCGGCGGCGTCCTTCAGGTTGCGGCCCACCCAGCCCGAGCCGCGCCCGTCTTCGGTGCGCACCGTGCAGGTGTAGTCGAAGTTGGTGGTGCGCTGGTAGCCGAAGTTGCCGTTGCTGTTGGCGGTGGCCTGGAAACCCTGGCCATCTTCCAGGAAGCCGGCGGCGATCAGGCCGTTGCCACGGCAGGGCGCGATCGAATCGGCGGCGACCTTGGCGCGGAACGCCGGGTCGATGGCGGCGGTGGATTCGCTGAAGGTCGGGCTGGCGGTGTAGGTCTGCTTGCCGATGGCCGGCAGGAACTCCGGGTTTTCCGGGGCCAGGCGGGCCAGGTCCTCGGCACGGCGGACCACGCGCTCCAGCGCGGCGTCGTCGAACTCGTTGATCGAGGCGGTACCAACGCGCTTGCCGAAGGCCACGGTGACGGCCAGTTCGGTGTTGTCGACGATGCCGCTGGTGGAGACGTTGTTGAGCGCGAAACGGATGTTGCCGTTGATCGAGCCGGCCAGCACCGCGGTGGTCTCATCGGCCTTGGACAGCGCGATGACCTTGTCGAGGATGGCCTTGGCCTGGGCTTCGGTGAAGATACTCATGGAATAAGGGCTCCTGACCGGTCAGCCGAGGCTGCGCGCGGTGTTGATGACGTTGATGCCGTTGAAGCGCGCGGTGGACGAACCGTGCGAGACCGCCGAAACCTGGCCCGGCTGGCCCTTGCCGTCGAAGAACGAACCGCCCAGGCGGTAATCGCGTTCGTCGGCCACGGCGCTGCAGGCGTTCCAGAACTCCGGGGTGCGGATCTGGTAGGCCACGTCTTCGAGCATGCGGGTGATCTGGCCGTTCTTGATTTCATAGAACAGCTGGCCGCCGAACTGTGCGTTGTAGCGCTGCTGGTCGATGGAGAACGAACCGTCGCCGATGATGTAGATGCCGTTCTCGACGTCCTTGACCAGGTCGCTCACGCTCAGCGGGGTCTTGCCCGGCGCCATCGACACGTTGGCCATGCGCTGGAACTGCACGCTGGACCAGGAATCGGCATAGCAGCAGCCGTCCGATTCGGTCTTGCCCAGGATGTGGGCCTGGTCGCGGATGGTCTGGTAATCCACCAGCTTGCCGTTGCTGATCAGGTCCCAGCGCTTGGTCTTGACGCCTTCATCGTCGTAGGCCACCGCGCCGAGGCTGCCCGGCTGGGTCTTGTCGGCGAAGATATTGACCAGGTCGCTGCCGTACTGGAAGTGCTGCTCGCGCTTGTCCAGGGTGGCGAAGCTGGTCCCGGCGTAGTTGGCCTCGTAGCCGAGCACGCGGTCCAGTTCCAGCGGGTGGCCGACCGATTCGTGGATGGTCAGCCAGGTGTGCGAGGGGTCCAGTACCAGGTCGTACTTGCCCGGCTTGACCGACGGCGCCTTCAGCTTCTCCTGCGCCTGCTTGGCCGCCGCGATGGCGTCTTCCTTCATGTCGTACGACGAGCCGTAGTTGACCACGCCGTTCGGCGTGAGCACCTTGCCGCTCGCGGCGCCATCGAGGTATTCGTAACCCATGCCCATCGGGGCGGACAGGCCTTCGCGGGTGCGGAACTTGCCACTGGCCTTGTCGATGGCGGTGACCGTCATCGGCGCCCAGATGCGGTGCACGTCCTGGTCGATGTAGGAGCCATCGGTGGACGCGAAGTACTTCTGCTCGTTGACCAGGAACAGCATCGAATTGACGAAGCTGGCGCCGGCGCCCATCGCAGCGGCGTTGACGTCCAGCAGCAGGTCGACCTTCTCCTTGATCGGCACTTCCATCGCGTTCTTGCGGATCGGCGTCTTCCAGCTCACCTCGCCCACACCCGGCGCAGCGGCCAGCTGCACCTTGGCGGTCTGCACGCCGGCGTTGGCCTTGGCGATGGCCACCGCCTGCTGGGCGGCACGCGCTACGTCGGTCGGGTTGAGCTGGTTGGTGGCGGCAAAGCCCCAGGCACCATTGACGATCACGCGGATGCCCACACCGGTGGACTCGGTGTTCACCACGTTCTGCACCTTGTCTTCGCGGGTGATCACGAACTGGCGCAGGTAGCGGCCGATACGCACATCGGAGTAGGTGGCGCCGCCCTGGCGGGCGGCGGCCAGCGCGGCGTCGGCCAGGCGCTTCTTCAGCGCCGGGTCCAGGGTGCTGTGCAGTTGCTCGGCGGCAATCACCTTGCCGAAGAACGCCGGCACGATCAGGCCGCCAGCAGTAAGCCCGGTCAGGGCAAGGAAGTCACGTCTTTGCAAGGCAGCTCTCCACGTCGGTGTGGGGGTGGCAGGAACAAGGCGGGATCAGCGGTACAGCGGTGCATCGATTCTTGCGGGCGCGGCGGTCCAACGGTAGTGACGTTTGGCACGGTGGCCGGGCGGCTCAGCCCAGGCTGCGTGCGGTGTTGATGATGTTGATGCCGTCGAAACGCGTGGTCGCCGAGCCATGCGACACCGCCGAGACCTGGCCGGGCTGGCCCTTGCCATCGAAGAACGAACCGCCGAAGCGGAAATCGCGCTCGTCGCAGATCGCGCTGCACGCGTTCCAGAACTCCGGCGTGCGGATCTGGTATGCGGCGTCTTCGACCATGCCGGCGATCTGGCCGTTCTTGATCTGGAAGTACAGCTGCCCGCCGAACTGCGCGTTGAAGCGCTGCTGGTCGATGGAATACGAGCCGCGGCCGTGGATGTAGATGCCGTCCTCCACGTCCTTGATCATGTCGGCCACGCTCAGCGGGGTCTTGCCCGGTGCCAGCGACACGTTGGCCATGCGCTGGAACTGCACGCTGGACCAGGAATCGGCGTAGCTGCAGCCATGCGATTCGGTTTCGCCCAGCAGGTGCACTTCATCGCGGGTGGCCTGGTAGTTGACGAGGATGCCGTCCTTGACCAGGTCCCAGCGCTTGGTCTTGACCCCTTCGTCGTCGTAGCCCACCGCACCCAGGCTGCCCGGGGCGGTCTTGTCGGCAAAGAAGTTGACCCGCTCGCTGCCCCAGCGGTAGCCGGCGTCGCGCTTGTCCAGCGTGGCGAAGCTGGTGCCGGCGTAGTTGGCCTCGTAGCCGAGCACGCGGTCCAGCTCCAGCGGGTGGCCGACGTTCTCGTGGATGGTCAGGAACAGGTTGGACGGGTCCAGTACCAGGTCGTACTTGCCCGGCTTGACCGAGGGTGCCTTGAGCTTCTCGCGGGCGTGGCGGGCGGCGGCGATGGCATCCTCGACCGGATCGTAGGAATCGCGATAGGCGGTGATGCCACCCGGCAGCTGGATCTTGCCGCTGGCCTCGCCATCGAGGAACTCGTAGCCCATGCCCATCGGCGAGGACAGCCCGGCGCGGGTGCGGAACTTGCCGGTGCCCTTGTCGATGGCGGTGGCGGTGAACGGCAGCCAGATCCGGTGCACGTCCTGGTCAATGAACGAGCCATCGCTGGAGGCGAAGTACTTCTGCTCGTTGACCAGGAACAGGGTGGAGTTGATGAAGTCGGCGCCGGCGTTGGTCGCGGCCGCATTCAGGCTCAGCAGCAGCTCGACCTTGTCCTTGATCGGCACCGCCATGGCGTTCTTGCGGATCGGCGTCTTCCAGTTCACATCGCCCACCCCCTTGACCGGCGCCAACTGTACCGGGCGGGTCTGGATGGTGGCGTTGGCGCGGGCGATGGCGGCGGCCTGCTCCACTGCGGCCAGGATAGCGGCCGGGGTCTGCTGGTGGGTGGCGGCAAAGCCCCACGCCCCATTGACGATGACCCGGATGCCAATTCCGGAGGACTCGCTGTTGGTGACGTTCTGCACCCGCGCCTCGCGGGTGATCACCGCCTGGTTGAGGTAGCGGCCGATGCGGACGTCGCAGTAGCTGGCCCCGGCCCGTTTGGCGGCAGCCAGTGCGGCCTCGGCCAGCGCCTTGTTGCGGACCGCGTTGGCCGGCTCGAGCAGCTGCTCGGCGGCGATCAGGCGGGCGTGCGGCACCATCAGGCCCGCCAGACCCATGCCAGACAGCGTCAAAAACTCACGGCGTTGCACAGCGTTCGATTCCCCGGGAACGATCAGCCTTCGACTGTCGTTTGCGACCCGGTGCTGGCACAAGTGACTGCGGTCATGGTTGGATGTGCGCTGATCCGACATTTCCGGACGTCATGAGCCAACAACGCTGGTCCGAGGCCTGCGAGCGCAACCGCGACCCGATCCTGGCGGTACTGCGCCGCCTGCTGCAGGACCGCCAGCGCGTGCTGGAGATCGGCAGCGGCACCGGCCAGCATGCCGAATACTTCGCCGCCCAGCTGCCGCACCTGCAGTGGCAGGCCAGCGATCATCCGGACTACCTGCCGGGCATCGCCGAGCGCCTGGCCGAGGCGGGGCTGCCCAACGCATCGGCGCCGTGGCCGCTGCAGGCGGTACTTGCGCCGGTGCCGGGCCTGGCCCCACTGCCGGCGTCCCCGCTGGGCTTCGATGCGGTGTTCAGCGCCAACACCCTGCACATCATGAGCTGGCCGCACGTGCAGGCACTCTTCGCCGGGCTGCCGGCGGTGATGGCCGACGATGCGCTGCTGTGCGTATATGGCCCATTCAATTACAACGGTAACTACAGCAGCGACAGCAACCGGCAGTTCGATGGGTGGCTGAAGGCGCGGAACCCGGAATCGGGCATCCGGGATGCCGAGGCGGTGGATGCGCTGGCCGCAGCGCAGGGCTTGCGGCTGGTTGACGATGTGGCGATGCCGGCCAACAACCGGCTGCGTATCTGGCGGCGGTGAGTCGCGCGGCCCGGCACCTGGACATGCATGGCGTGTCCCTACGATAGTTACCGTGCAAACCCGCCCAGCGCCGGCTCTGGCGCCTGCTGTGGGGCGGCGTGCTGCAACTGGAACGCCTGCTGCTGCTCGATCTCGCGGGCGGCAGCCTCCACTTTCTGGTCCGACACCGCTACCGGCGTCTGCTTGGCCAGGTCGATATCAAACGGCACCCGCTGCTGGTCATGCGGTCCGCTGCCATGCTGGACAAGGAAGGCGTAGCCCTTAGACCCGAAGACAACGTCATCGACGCGGGAGATCTCGCTCCCCTGCAGCGGGCCGGCGTTGCTGCCGGGATACAGCGCCTGGCGCGTCTCCCGGTTGTCCATCGCGCAGGCCAGCGCCGAGCGGCAGAACTGTTCCCGTTCCAGCCCGTTCGCGAAGCTGACCTGCCCCTTGTCCTCGGCGGCCTGCACGCCTTCCCGGATGCGGGCCAGCGTGGGGTTGTCCACGTGCCCGGGGGCGTCCGGCGCCTTCCGCTGATCGCGCTGCGCGGCCAGCTCCACCAGGGCCTGCAGCTGCGCCTGTTCCACCGGATCGGGCTGGATGGAACGGTGTTCGAACCGCGCCGCCAGCGCCTGGTCAATCGGCTCGGAGTCGTTGCACGGATCGACGATCTTGCAGTTGGCCAGTGCATCACGCAGATTGCGCTCGCCGTCGCGGTCGATCTTCAACCCGAACAGCGCGGTCGCGCCGCCGGCCTGGTACAGCGTCATCGTATCGAGGTCCATCGGCACGGCGCGCTTCTCGAACAGTGGCTGGTCGCGCAACGTGTTCAGATAGTCGATGGCGGCGTTGCCGGTCAGGATCTCCAGGCCAGCATCACGGTTCCCGCCGCCCACGTTGGAGTGGCCACCTGGCGCGGCGACGTTGATCGCACGCCCATCCGGCGTCATCCCGGGATCGTTGATGGCCTGGTGCGGAAACAGCTCGCGCTGCTCATGGGCGGCCATGATCGCCACGCGCGAGATCACGCTCGGTGGCAGGCGGGCGTCGAAGTTGGCGGGCATGTTGGTCGCCACTGGATCCAGCAGCAGGGTGGCCTGTGCGGCTTGGCCTGGCGGCACCAGCGGTGGTAACCGGCTGATGACGCTGATGTTGCCGTTCCTGTCATGGCCAAACCCAAGGCCTTCTTCAGGAACGATGCCGTACTCATCAATCAACCGGAGCAGGCCCGCCGTCTGCACCGCGCCACGGCTGTAGCCGATGCCAACAACGCGGATTTCGGCTTGAGGATCATTGTTGACCCAGGCACTTGCCTGAATTGCCAAGTCGCGATACGCGTCCTTGATTCCATCTTCCCAAGTGTATGCAAGCATACCGTCCCATGTACGTGCCATCGTCCTCGACTGGGTTCCGATGCCTCTTGAGTAGTGTGCACCTATGCGGCTGTCTGGCTCGTCCGCTTTAGCCAGCGCTTGCTCATACAGCGTTCCGACAGTGGTAGCTGGGCCAAGCCTCGGGTTGTTCAGGTCTTGACCCGTTCCATCCAGGAACGCGAAGAACAAGTACTCATTTGCAGTGGCATTGCGCTGGAGAACAGGGACTGAAAGCTGTTGCAACTGCTGCCGGACATCCTGCTGCATCCGGAAGTCATCTGCGGTCGCAGGACGACTACCTGCGCTGGAATTAACTTTGCCCACGGCAACACTCCATTTGCTCAATAGGTATACGTCTTTACCAATACAAGATCGCGGCGCGAGGTGCTGTATCGATTGCCGGGCGTCTGAAGGTGCTTCGTTGGCACTGACGCCACCATGTAAACGCGAATCACGCGATCGTTCACCTCCAGGAGGATTGACGGCGGGCTTTCGTTCTTTCCATTAGGAAGATCAGCGGCTTCCTCACGAGGTACGAAATGGCGCATCAGTTGATCCTTGAAGATTTCCCCGATATCAATCTCGGCCTCGTGCAAGGTGCCATCCTTCGAACGCCAGATCACCTTGGCGGCAGACGGAAAGTTGGGAACCGCGCCGTAGCTGCCGTTCCAACCCTTGAGGTAATCTGGGCCATAGGACGCTGATGACCTCGTAGGCTTATCCCCGCCAAATTTGAAGTTGTCGTAGATCACATGGCATTCAAGCGTGTCGTAGCAGCGCGGGCCGAAGCTATGCTTCTCAAAGCGCAACGGCCATTCCACCGGCTTGTAGTTCATCTTCGCCGAGATGGCAGGATCGCCCTCGGACACCAGCTCACCACTGGTCACGACCGGAGGGTCGGGGTAGGTATAGCGTGCATCGTGCATTGGCTTGCTCTCCTGAATCTCCGTGGGCTGGGACGTTGCCGCCCCGGGCGTTGCACAAGCAGCCAGCGCGAGGCTTGCGACAGCGGCGACCTGCAGGGGCATCTTCGGCATGTCAGCTTCCTTGTCTTTGCGCCCTTAGGGCATCGGTGTTTCCCGCAACAGGGCGTGCGGCTTGCGCTTGTGCAGCGTCGGCGGGTCACCTGGCAGGGGTGATGCAAGTGTAGCCTCAGTGTGTGCCGTGACAGGAGCGGCATTGCGCCGCCGTGGTGCAACGTGGAATGAGTGGCACACTTTCGGTGTGCTGGATCCGTGCGACGCAGCGGCGGCGCGCGGTAGAGCGGACCGTTGGTCCGCTGCCTTTTGCGGGATGCCGGACGCTGCGAACGCGGGCGGCAGCGCGCTTCGCGCGCAGCGGACCAACGGTCCGCTCTACCCTGGGGGCGCGGGTACGTTGCCGGGTGTCAGGGCGATGCCTTTGAAGTCGCCTCGACCTGATACGCAGTGGCAGCGATTACGCTACCTGCACGATATGCAGTGCCTTCGGGTTGCGCCACTGCGCCAGCAGCACCGCTTCACGCGCCTTGGCCTTGTGCAGGTGCGCTTCCTTTACATGCCCATAGCCGCGGATATGTTCCGGAATGCTGGCAATCTCGACCGCCAACGCAACGCGGTCATCGCTCAACCCTTCCAGCAGCAGTGCCACGGTCTGTTCGTAATCGGCAATCAGCTGGCGCTCGCCCCGGCGCTCTTCGGTGCGGCCGAAGATGTCGAACGTGCCACCGCGCAGGAACTTCAACTTCGCCAGCAGCCCGAACGCCTTGAGCATCCACGGCCCGTATTCCTGCTTGATCAGGCGGCCCTGTTCGTCCTTCTTCGCGAACAGCGGCGGGGCCAGGTGGAAGTGCACCTGGAAATCGCCCTCGAACTGCTGCTGCAGGCGGCGCTGGAATTCGCCGCTGGTGTACAGGCGCGCCACTTCGTACTCGTCCTTGTAGGCCATGAGCTTGAAGTAGTAACGCGCCACGGTTTCGGTCAGCGCCGTGCTGCCGGCCTTGTCCCACTCCGCCGTGCGCACGCGGTCGACCAGCGCGCGGTAGCGCGCGGCATAGGCCGCGTCCTGGTACTCGGTGAGGAAGCGCACGCGGCGTTCCACCAGCTCATCCAGCGAACGCGACAGGCGCTCGTCATCCAGCGGCAGGAATGCCACGTCGCTGCCGCCGCCATGCCCGGGCAGGCCGCGCAGTTCGCGCTCGTCGCCGGTCTCGCGCGGCGCGGCGGTGGCGCCCCATTCGTTGCCTTCCCACTCGCCCGGCGGCAGGTCGTGCAGCGGGCCCGGGGTGCGCTCGGTATCGGTATGGCCGTTGCGGACCAGACCGGCGGCCTGCTGCACCGCCTGCGGATCCACGGCGGCCAGCCGGCCCCACGCGAATGCCTGCTGGTTCATCGCGACCGCTGCGCCATTGAGCTCAACCGCGCGCATCAGCGCCTCGAACGAGATCGGCACCAGCCCCTGCTGCCACGCGTAGCCCAGGATGAACAGGTTGGAGGCAATCGCATCGCCAAGCAGCGCGGTGGCCAGCTGGGTGGCATCCAGCAGCAGCGGGTCGCGGCCGCCCAGTGCCACGCGGATGCCGGCAATGATGTCGGCCGCCGGGAACTGCATGTCCGGGCGGGTGGTGAAGGTGCCCGGCATGGCTTCATAGGTGTTGAGCACCACCTGCGAGCGCTCGGCGCGCACCTTCGACAGCGCCCAGTAATCGTTGACCACCACCATGTCGCAGCCCACCACCAGGTCGGCTTCGCCGGCGGCGATGCGCACCGCATGGATGTCTTCCGGACGCTTGGCGATGCGGATATGCGTGGTGACCGCGCCACCCTTCTGGGCCAGTCCGGTCTGGTCGAGCACGCTGGCACCCTTGCCTTCCAGGTGCCCGGCCATGCCCAGCAACGCGCCGATGGTCACCACGCCGGTGCCACCCACGCCGGTGATCAGGATGTTCCAGGGCTGCTCGAGCGTGCTGCGGAAGGTCGGCGCGGGCAGGTTGTCGAGCAGGCTGCTGCGCTCGCTGCGCGAGCCTTTGCGCAGCGTGCCGCCGTGCACGGTGACGAAGCTGGGGCAGAAACCGGTGGTGCAGGAATAATCCTTGTTGCAGTTGGACTGGTCGATATCGCGCTTGCGCCCGAATTCGGTTTCCTTCGGCAGCACCGACACGCAGAAGCTCTTCTGGCCGCAGTCGCCGCAGCCTTCGCACACCAGTGAATTGACCACTACGCGCTTGGGCGGGTCGACCAGCTTGCCGCGCTTGCGGCGGCGGCGCTTTTCGGTGGCGCAGGTCTGTTCGTAGATCAGGATGCTGGTGCCCTTCACTTCGCGCAGCTGCTTCTGCACCGCATCCAGCTCGGCGCGGTCGTGGAATTCCACGCCCTCGGGGAACAGCTCGCGCTTGTTCCACTTGCCGATCTCATCACTCACCAGCACGATCGTCTGCACACCTTCGGCGCGCATCTGGTGGGCGATCTGCGGCACGGTCAGGGTGCCGTCCACCGGCTGGCCGCCGGTCATGGCCACCGCGTCGTTGTAGAGGATCTTGTAGGTGATGTTGACCCCGGCGGCAATCGCCTGGCGAATCGCCAGCGAGCCACTGTGGAAATAGGTGCCATCGCCCAGGTTCTGGAACACGTGTTCGGTATCGGTGAACGCGGCTTGGCCGGCCCACGTCACGCCTTCCCCGCCCATGTGGGTGAAGGTGTCGGTGCTGCGGTCCATCCAGGTGACCATGTAATGGCACCCGATCCCGCCCAGCGCACGAGAGCCTTCCGGCACGCGGGTGGAGGTGTTGTGCGGGCAGCCCGAGCAGTAATGCGGCACGCGCGGGAAGCTGGCACGCGGCAGTGCCAGTTCGGCCTCCTTGGCATCCATCCAGCGCAGGCGCTGTTCAATGGAGTCATTGGTGAAGAAGCGCTGGATGCGGCGCCCGATCACCCCGGCAATGGTGGCCGGGGTGAGTTCGTTGGTAGACGGCAGGATCCACTGGCCGGCTTCGTCGTACTTGCCGACGATGGACGGGCGCTGGCCCCAGCTGGCCGGCCAGTTGTAGAACTGCTCCTTCATCTGGCGCTCGATGAAGGCCCGCTTCTCCTCCACCACCACGATGTCTTCCAGCCCCTGGGCGAAGCGCGCGATGCCTTCCGGTTCCAGCGGCCAGGTCATGCCGACCTTGTACACGCGGATGCCGATGTCGGCGCAGGCGCGCTCGTCCAGGCCCAGGTACTCCAGCGCCTGCAGCACGTCCAGGTAGCTCTTGCCGGTGGTAACGATACCCAGCCGCGCGCGCGGCGAATCCATCACCACCCGGTCGATGCCATTGGCCCGCGCGAACGCCTGGGCAGCCTTGACCGCATAGCGGTGCAGGCGCATTTCCTGGTCCAGCGGCGGGTCCGGCCAGCGGATGTTGAGCCCGCCGGCGGGCATCTCGAAGTCTTCAGGCAGCACGATCCGGCGCGCGAACGGGTCCACCTGCACCGATGCGGACGATTCCACCGTCTCGGCGATGGTCTTGAAGCCGATCCAGCGCCCGGTGTAACGGCTCATGGCCCAGCCGAGCAGGCCCATGTCCAGGATGTCCTGCACGCCGGCCGGGTTGAGCACCGGCATCATCGCGCTGACGAATTCATCTTCGCTGCCGTGGGGCAGGGTGGAACTACGGCAGGCGTGGTCGTCGGCGGCCAGCGCCAGCACGCCACCGTGCACGGACGTACCCGCCGCATTGGCGTGCTTGAACACATCGCCGCAGCGGTCCACGCCGGGGCCCTTGCCGTACCACATGCCGTACACGCCCTGGACCTTGGCCCCGGGGAACAGGTTGGTCTGCTGGGTGCCCCAGACCATGGTCGCGCCCAGATCCTCGTTGAGGCCGGGGGTGAACTTCACCTTCGCCGCCTCCAGGTGCTGGCGGGCGCGCCACAGTTCCAGGTCGAAGCCGCCCAACGGGCTGCCGCGGTAGCCGCTGATGAAGCCGGCGGTGTCCAGCCCGGCGGCCTGGTCGCGCAGCCGCTGCATCAGCGGCAGGCGTACCAGTGCCTGCACCCCGCTCAGGTAAATGCGGCCATCGGTACGGGTGTACTTGTGGTCCAGCGTGTAGCTGTCGTCCAGCGGCCCGGCAGGCAGGTTGGCGGACGAAGGCGAGGTGAGTTCGGCGGTACTGGTCATGGCTGGCCCGTGCTGACGGCTGGCACGGCCACCGCGAGGGCGGCCGGAAAGGGCGGAATTGTATCAGCCGGGCATTTTCTGGCCTTCGGGACTCGCACCGCGGGCGAGCTGCGGTTAGGATCGGGGAGGGAGGTTGTTGTGACAACCTGGGGGAGTTTGTATGGCAGTGGCAAGAAAGATGCTGACCGGCATGGTGCTGGCGGCGGGGATGAATGTGTTCGGGGCGGCAGCGCAATCGTTGCCGGCATTGCAGGAGTTCTACTTCGATGACGACGTGGCTGCGGTCACGCCCGTGGTCGTGCCGGCCGACAGCAGCGATGTCGTCGACCAGCTGATGAAACAACGCGAACGTGGCCGCAAGGCGCTGGAAGCCACCGTGCAGCTGGCCAGCGTGGCCTATGCACAGGGCCGCCCGGAGCTGGGCCGCGAGCTGTACGCCGATGCGGAAAAGAATGCGCCGGGTACCTCGGTGCCGGGTCGCATGGTGCGCTGGAACCATGGCTGGGACCTGTTCCGCCAAGGTGACGCCGAGGCGGCCCTGGTGCAGTGGCACAGCGCCCAGCAGGGTCTGCGCGGCAACGCATCGTGGGTGCCGCAGACCTACGCTCTGGCGTTGTGGACGCTGGGTCGCAAGGACGAAGCGGTGAAGTGGTACGCCGCCGCCGTGCGCACCGAGCCGCAGCGTTGGAGCACCAGCGACGGCTACGCGCAGGCACTGCCGGGCTGGCGCGACAGTGAACGTGCCACCTTGGCCGAAGTGCAGCAGGCCTGGGCGGCGCAGCCGCCGGCTTGGCCGTAACACCCGCAGGTTACGCCGGCTTCGACCCTGCTCGAAGCCGGTGGCCGCACCGTGCTGGAGCGTGGTCTATTCGTCCGCGCTGACGGTACGCCCGCGTGCCCAGTCGCGCAGGCCGTTGACCTGTTCGGCCATCAGCACCGACAGCGGGCGGCTGCCGCGGATCTCGGTCATCAGCAGTTCGGTGTCCAGCGCACGTTGTTCGGCATGTGCCGCGTACAGCCCGGCCACCACGGCCTGTTCGATTTCCGCGCCAGAGAAACCATCGCTGGCCGCCGCCAGCGCCGGCAGCGCGAAATCGTCGGCATTGAGCGTGCGCCGGCCCAGGTGCAGCCGCAGCAGCTCTACCCGGGTGTTGGCATCGGGCAGGTCGACGAAGAAGATCTCGTCGAAGCGGCCTTTGCGCAGCAGCTCCGGCGGCAGTTCATGCACCTGGTTGGCGGTGGCCACGATGAACACCTGGCTCTTGCGCTCGGCCAGCCAGGTCAGCAGGTGACCCAGCACGCGCCGGGACACGCCGCCGTCCTCGCCACCACTGGCCAGCCCCTTCTCGATCTCGTCGATCCACAGCACGCACGGCGCCAGCTGCTCGGCCGAGGCCAGCGCCTCGCGCAGGTTCTTCTCGGTTTCGCCGTGGAACTTGTCGTACAGGCTGCCGAAGTCCAGTCGCAGCAGCGGCACCCCGAAGCCGGCGGCGGTGGCTTTGGCCAGCATTGATTTGCCGCAGCCCTGCACGCCCAGCAGCAGCATGCCCTTGGGCGGGTCCAGCCCGGCCGGGCCCTGGCCGCCCAGGAACACGGGGCGACGCTGGTTGACCCAGCGCTTGAGCCGGTTGGCCCCGGCCACGTCGGCGAAGCGGGTGGTGTCGTATTCGTAATGCAGGTGCCCGGCGCGGTTGAGCAGCTCGAACTTCAGCTTCGCCAGCTGCGGCAGGTCGTCCTGGCTGATCGCACCGTCGGCGAAGATCAGCTGGCGGGCGATCCGCCGTGCATCCACCAGGCTCAGCCCACGCAGGTTGTGCAGGATCTTCTTGACCGCATCGTTGTCCACTTCGACCCGGCGGCCGCCGTTCTCGCGCGCATAGGCGGCCACTTCCTCGCGCAGCATCTTGAGCAGCGCGTTGGGGTCGGGCAGGCGCGGGTTGAAGCGGGTAGCCAGCGCCTCCAGCTCGGCCGGCAGCTCCACCTTGGCGCCGATCAGCACCAGTACGTGGGCCTCGCAGTGGCGGCGCTGGATCAGGTCGCGCAGCGCGCGCTGGTGGCTGGCATAGCCCAGGTAAGGGTGGAAATCGAGCAGCAGGTAGATGCCGCGCTGGTCGGCCTGGCGGATCATCTGCAGGGCCGAACTGGCATCGGGCGGGCCGACCGCGTCGTCCTCGCGGTCCATGTCGATCCGGCGCAGGCCTTCGGTGATGGACCAGCGGTGCAGGGCCCGCCAGACATGCATCAGGGTCTGCCGGAACAGCTCCACCACACGACCCTCGTCCTGGGTCTCGATCACGATCAGCGGGGTATTGGCGCGGATCAACGCGCTGAGGTCCTGTAACTCGCTCATGCCGGCTTGCAGTCCATTGGATCGCGCACGATAGCAAAGCGGCGCGGGATGCAGGAGGTTCAGCCGCGCGACTATCTCCATCACGGAGGGCGGTGTACGCTCGGGTCACGTTCCCCGGAAGCGAGGCTGGCATGAAGACGATCCTGGTAGCCGGTTCCAAGGGTGGGGTGGGTAAATCCACCATTGCCACCCACCTGGCGGCGCAGGCTGCCCTGGCCGGCAAACGGACCGTACTGGCCGACGCCGACCCGCAAGGCTCCGGCACCCGCTGGGCAGAACGCCGTGCCGGGCTGGAAAGCGCGGTGCTGCCCATCGATGCCAGCGGCAAGCACCCGCTCAAACACGTACCTGACGATACCGAGGTGCTGGTCATCGATGCCCCCGCCGGTGCCCGGGCCGGTGAGCTGGACGCCTTCCTGGACGTGGCCGACGCGGTGGTGGTGCCGGTGCTGCCCTCGGCGCTGGACATCGAAGCCATCGTCGGCTTCCTGAACACCCTGTCCAAGGTGCCGCGCGTGCACAAGCGCAAGCTGCCGGTGGGGCTGGTGCTCAACCGCACCAAACCGTGGACCCAGACCTCCCGCCAGGCCGAGCAGATGCTGGAGGAGTGGCCGTACCCGGTCGTTGCCAAGCTGCGCGATACCCAGGCCTACGTGGTCATGACCGGCCTGGGCCGAAGCATGTTCGATTACCGCTCCGCGCAGGTGCGCGAGCACCAGAGTGACTGGGAGCCACTGTTGAAGTGGTTGAAGATTGCCTGAGCCAGAAGAGAGCCTTATGCGAGAACTGATCCTGCTGCGCCACGCCCATGCCGAACCTGCGGGTACCGGCCAGGCCGACCTTGACCGGCCGTTGTCGTCGACCGGGCTGGCCGAAGCCGAAGCCGCCGGCAAATGGCTGAAAGACAACAACCTGCTGCCGGACTGCGTGCTGTATTCACCCGCGCGGCGTACCCGCGAGACCCTCGAAGCGGTGCTGGCCGTCATCGGCAACGTCGAAAAGCGCTTGGACGACGGGATTTACGAGGCGACGCCCGGTGCATTGGCCGCCCTGGTCGATGACCGCAGGGACGTGGATCGGCTGCTGGTGGTCGGGCACAACCCCGCACTGGAACAACTGGTGGCGCTGATGAGCGACGGCAGCAGCAGTGAATACCGCGGCATGGCCCCGGGCGGAATAGCGGTACTGCAGATTCCCAGGGACACTGCCATCGAGCCCGGCGTTGCGAGCCTGACCGCGTTCTGGTGGCCGTAAGCCGTGACAGCAGTGCGAACCCTGTTGTGCTGTCTGCTCGGGCTGGCGGCGGGGGCGGTGCGCGCCGAATCCCCGGTGACGTCCCTGCCCCCGGCCCAGGCCGCACCCAGACACGTGATGGAGCTGGATACGGCGCGTTCGCGCCTGGGCTTCGAGATCCGTACCCGGCTGGGCCAGCGTATCGAAGGGGTGTTCCCGCGCTTTGAAGGCCGCATCGACGTGCTGGCCGACGGCCGCCACCAGGTCCACCTGCGCATGTTCACCGGCTACGTGGAGATTCCCGGCAAGGACCGCTACACCGGCTGGATGCGGGGCGAGGAGTTCTTCGACGCCGGGCGCTACCCGGTGGTCGAGTTCGATTCGGTGCCCTACGACCCGCAGCTGGTCGAAAAGGGCGGCGGCATCCATGGCCGGCTGATCCTGCGCGGGGTATCCCACCCCGAGACCCTGCAGGTGGAACCGGCGTCCTGCCCCCGGGCCGGGTATGATTGCGATGTGGTCAGCCGCGGTACCGTCCAGCGTGGCCGGTATGGGATGGACAGCTGGCAGCTAGCCCTGAGTGATCGAGTGACCTTCGTCCTGCGTGCGCGTCTCAACGAGGCGCTGAAACCGTGAATCCCCTGCTGCGGGTGATCGTGCTGGCAATCCTGTTGCTGGGCAGCGGCTGTGCGTCGCTGTCCAACGCGCAGCGCGAGCGCGCGGCCGGCATTGCGGCGCAGGCGCGTTCCCATGCGGTGGACTGCGACAAGCCCGACCGCTGCGCGCTCGATTCGCCATTGCGCGCCCTGGGCGGGCAGGCCTTCAGCGAATCCACCGAAGCGGCGCCTCGCCATTACGCCACCATCCTGGACGAGGGCGAAACCGCGCTGGTGGCGCGCATCAACCTGATCCGCAGCGCCACCCGCAGCATCGACCTGCAGACCTACATCTTCGACAAGGACGACAGCGCCCGGCTGGTGCTGGACGAACTGCTGGCCGCCGCGCGGCGCGGGGTGAAGGTGCGGGTGCTGATCGACCAGCTCTCGGCGATCTCCGACCTGGAGATCCTGGCCGCGCTGGCCAGCAGCCACCAGAATTTCGAAATACGCGTCTACAACCCGACGTTCGGCAAGGCGCGGCTGAACTACGCCGATTACGCCGGCAGCGTGATCTGCTGTTTCCGCCGCTTCAACCAGCGCATGCACAACAAGCTGCTGGTGATCGATGATGCGCTGGGCGTGGTGGGCGGGCGCAATTACCAGGACGACTATTACGACTGGGACAGCGAATACAACTTCCGCGACCGCGACGTACTGCTGGCCGGCCCCGAAGCGCGCGGCATGGCAGCCAACTTCGATGCGTTCTGGCGCGCCCAGCGCAGCGTGCCGGCCGAGCGCCTGAACGATGTGGGCAATACCCTGCTCAAGCAGGGCGCCCCGGCCATGCCGCCGGCCGACTACCGCCGCCCGGCGCGGGTGGAACAGGTGATCGATGAGGCGATCGACCCGGCCTACATCCAGCGCATGTTCGTCGATACCGCGCTGCCGGTGCGCTCGGTCCGCTATGTGGCCGACCTGCCGCGCAAGCACCGCCGCGAGCGTGCCAGCCAGCCGGCCAACGGCCAGCACGTGACCGAGCCGCAGCTGGATTCGCTGATCGCCGGCGCGCAGAGCGAAGTGCTGCTGCAGACCCCGTACCTGGTGCTGTCCAAGCCGGCGCGCAAGTTGTTCGAGGCACTGCGCAAGCGCGAACAACCGCCGCGCATCGTGGTCTCCACCAACAGCCTGGCCGCCACCGACAACCCGATCGTCTACGCGCTGTCCTACAAGTACAAGCGCCGCAACATGCGCGAGCTGGGCTTCAACATCTACGAATTCAAGCCGTTCCCGCTGGATGCGCCGGTCGACTACCGCAACCTGGTGCCGGCCCCGCTGGGCACCACGCCCAGCACCGACAGTGGGCGCAGCAGCCTGTTGGGTGGCAGCGCGGCCGGCAGCAACGCGCGCGGCAGCGGCAGCAACCGGCGCAGCGCGGACACCACGGGTGCCACCGCACCGCTCGTGGCGCAGGAAGACGCCGGCACCGTGCCTGCCACCGACGACGCCGGCGGCCGCCCGCAGCCGACCCCCGGCCCGGCCGCGCGCCGCCGTACCGACGGCAGCGTGGTGGAACGCCGCGTGCTGCGTGCCGAAACCCGGCCTTCGTTCCTGGGCACCAAGGCGGTGAACAAGCCGCTGCCGGTGACCCGCAGCGGCGCGCGCATGGGCCTGCACGCCAAATCACTGGTGGTGGACCGCCGCATCGGCGTGATCGGCACCCACAACTTCGACCCGCGCAGCGAGAACTACAACACCGAGGGCGCGGTGATCATCGATGACCCGGCGTTTGCCGAAGCGCTGGCGCAGAGCATCCTGCGCGACATCCACCCCAAGAACTCCTGGGTGGTGGCGCCGCGGACCAAGCCGCCGGTGCTGTCGGGCCTGAACTACAGCGTGGGCAAGGCCTCCGAAGCATTGCCGGTGCTCGATTTCTGGCCGTGGCGTTACGCCACCGATTACGAATTCCAGCCCGGCCCGGACTGCCCGGAGCCGCTGCGCCGCCAGGACCCGGACTTCCACCGCTGCTATGTGGCCGTGGGCGATTTCCCCGAGGTCAACGTCGGCCCGAAGTGGTTGCTGGTGCGCATGCTCACCGCGTTCGGCGCCGGCCTGGTGCCCATCCTGTAATTACTTTTCGTTCCAAGGAGGCGCTGCATGTCCCAGGTATTCCGCGAGCCGGTTTCGATCGAGGCGCTCAACGCGCTCAGCCGCAACACCCTGATCGAACACCTTGGCATCGTCTTTACCGCCGCCGGTGACGACTGGGTCCAGGCCACCATGCCGGTCGACGCGCGCACCCGCCAGCCCTACGGGATCCTGCACGGGGGTGCCTCGGTGGTGCTGGCCGAAACCCTGGGCAGCAGCGCCGGCAACCTGTGCGTGGATACCCGCGAACAGGTCTGCGTGGGCCTGGAGATCAACGCCAACCACATCCGCGCCCAGCGCGGTGGCACCGTCACCGGTACGGCGCGGGCCGTGCACGTGGGCCGCAGCACCCACGTGTGGGACATCCGCATCGAAGACGAGGCCGGCAAGCTGGTCTGCACCTCGCGGCTGACCCTGGCCGTGGTCCCGGCGGTCCGCCCGGGCTGAGCCCGGCTTGACCTGCTGTGGCGGATGGCCCGCCACGCTGGCAGACCCCGCAGCGCTCGGGTATCGTTCGCGGATGACTTCCCCCCCTTCGGCCTCGCGTGGCGGCGTGGCGCGTGTGTGCCGTTACCTGTACCGCGTTCCCCTGCTGCTGGTCCACCTGCTGCTGTTCCTTCCGCTGCTCCTGATCGGCATGCTGCCGCCGTGGGGCAACCTGCGCGTGGGCGGGCGTACGTTGGAGCACCTGCTGGTCAATGCCTGGTCGGGCGGGTTGATGTGGATCTTCGGCTTCCGCCTGCACCGCATCGGCACGCCGTTGCCGGGCGCGGTGCTGTTCGTGGCCAACCACGTCAGTTGGGTGGACATCTCCATGCTGCACAGCCAGCGCATGATGGGCTTCGTGGCCAAGCGCGAAATCGCCGGCTGGCCGGTGGTCGGCTGGCTGGCCGCACGCGGGCAGACCATCTTCCACCAGCGCGGCAGCACTGAATCGCTGGGCGGGGTGATGCAGCTGATGGTCGAGCGCCTGCAGCAAGGCAAGGCCGTGGGCGTGTTCCCGGAAGGGCGCACACGGGGTGGCCACGAAGTGGGCCCGTTCCACGCCCGCATCTTCCAGGCCGCGGTGGAAACCCAGGTGCCGGTACAGCCGGTGGCGCTGCGCTACGGCGTGCGCGGCGACGCGCAGACCGTGGTCGCGTTCGGCGAGCGCGAAAGCTTCTTCGCCAACTTCCTGCGCCTGCTGGGGGAACCGGCACGGCGGGCCGAGGTGCATTTCCTCGCGCCCATTGGCACCCATGACCTGGAAGGCCGCCGCCGCATCGCGGAAACCTCGCGTGCGCGCATCGTGGCGGCCATGAACGCCCAATAGCGCGATGCTGACCGCTGCCGACTACTGTCCGCCGCGTTGGCTGCGCAACCCGCACCTGCAGTCGATGCTCAGCTCCAGCCGCATGCGCATGCAGCGCGGCCTGGTGCTGCTGTCCGCCACCGGCGCGGTCACCGAAGAGCTGATCCTGGACGGCGGCGAAGGCGTGCGCCTGCAGGGCTGGCACAGCCGCATCGAAGGCCGTGAGCCGGTCGGCATGGCGCTGCTGCTGCATGGCTGGGAAGGCAGTTCCGAATCCAGCTACATGCGCATGACCGCCGCGCGCATGCTCGAGGCCGGCTACGACGTGGTGCGCCTGAACTTCCGCGACCACGGCAACACCCACCACCTCAACCCCGGCATCTTCCACTCCAACCGCATCGACGAAGTGGTGCACGCCGCCGGCGACATCGCCCGGCGCTGGCCGCAGTTGCCGCTGGTGGCCGCCGGCTACTCGCTGGGCGGCAATTTCGTGCTGCGGCTGGCGCTGCGCGCGCCGTCGGCCGGGGTGCCGCTGCGGCGGGTGGCCTCGGTCTGCCCGGTGCTGGACCCGGCGATCACCATGGAAAGCATCGAAAACGGCCCGGCGATGTACGACTGGTACTTCCGCCGCAAATGGGCCGGCTCGCTGCGCCGCAAGCGCGACCTGTTCCCCGAGCTGAGCGACTGGGACGACCGCGTGCTGAAGCTGGACATCCGCGCGCTGACCGCCTGGCTGGTGGAACACCACACCGAATTCGGCACCCTGCAGGCTTACTTCGACGGCTATTCCATCGCCGGCGACCGCCTGGCCGGGCTGGAAGTGCCGGCCGACATCCTGATGGCCCAGGACGACCCGGTCATTCCCTACGCCACCTTCCACGGCTGGCGCCTGCCGGCCCATGCCCGGCTGGAAATCGCCCCGTGGGGCGGTCACTGCGGGTTCCTGGAAAACTGGCGTGGCGATGGCTTCTCCGAACGCTGGGTGGCCCAGCGGCTGAGCCTGGAAGCGCTGCGCTGAGGCCCGGCCCGGCGCGCCGGCGCCGGTGTTCTACAATCGGGGTTTGACCCCAAGCCGGACCGTCATGCAAGACACTATTCTCCAAGCCCTGCGCCGCAACGCAGTGGAAGAAGCCGCGCAGCTGGCGCGCGAATGGATCCAGGCCGAGCCGGAGCAGCCGCAGGCGCACCGCTGGCTGGCCCTGGCGCTGCAGCAGCAGGGCCAGCACGACGCAGCACTGGCCAGCCTGCAGCGCGGGCTGGAGCTGGCCCCGGACAACGCCGAACTGCATCTGCAGCACGCCGGCCTGCTGCTGGCGCTGCGCCAGTTCGACGCCGCCAACAGCGCGCTGGACCGCACCGCAGAGCTCAATCCCAACGAACTGTCGGCCTACCTGATGCAGGCCCACCTGGCGTTGTCGCGCAACGATGTGGACGAGGCCGAGCGGATCACCCGCACCGCCGCGCGCGTCGAGGAAGACAACGCCGAAGTGGTGGCGCTGCAGGGCATGATCGCGCTGCGCCGCAATGATGCCGACCGTGCGCTGGCGCTGCTCTCGGCCGCCAGCCAGGCGCTGCCCAACGATGCACGCATCCTCTATGCGCTGGGCTTTGCCTATATGGGCAAGGACCTGCTGGCGTTTGCCGAACAGGCCTTCCGCCGCGTGCTGGAGATCAACCCGGCCATTACTTCGCTGCAGGGCCTGCTGGTGCAGCTGGCCCTGCGCCAGGGCAATACCGAAAACGCCGCCGCCATCGTGGGCCAGGTGCTGGCCCAGCCCGAGACCGACACCCCGGCGATGCACCGTCTGGCCGGCGAGCTGGCCCTGCAGTCGGGCCAGCCGCTGCAGGCGCTGGAACACCTGCTGCCGGTGCTGGAACAGTGGCCGGCCGACCGCCAGACCCTGCAGCTGCTGCTGATGGCCTGGCAGCGCCTGGGCCGCGAGCAGCAGGCCCGCGACACCCTGGATGCCACGCTGGAAACGCACCCGCAGGAACACAACCTGTGGATGGCCCGCCTGGCCATCGAAGTGGTTGGCAGTGCCGAGGCCGCCGCCGTGGCCGATCGCTGGATCGCGGCCGTGCCGGATCACCTCCCGGCGCTGGAAGCGCGCCTGCGCCTGCACGACATGGCCGGCGATGCCGCCGCCGCGGAAGCCATTGCGCGTCGGATCATTGCGCTGGAGCCCGGCCGCAGCAGCGGTGAAATGCGCGTGGTCGAGGCCCTGCTGGCGCGTGACCCGGCGGCGGCTGTGGCGCACGTGGAGCAGCTGATCGAGCAGGTCCCGGCCGAGGCCAAGCCGGGCCTGCGCGCCTGGCTGGGCGCGGTGCAGGACCGTGCCGGTCAGCACGCCGCCGCGCTGGCCACCTGGACCAGCCTGCATGCCAACGAAGCCTCCATGCGCCTGCCGTTGCCGCCGCAGGCCAAGGCCCCGTTGAGCTGGCCGGCGCTGGGCGAGGTTGCCGCCGACGTCGGCAGTCGCCCCATGTTCGTATGGGGCGCGCCGGGTTCGGGCGTAGAGCGGGTCGTCGCCGCTATCGCGGCGGCCAGCCCGGTGGTGCGTGGCGATCGCTTCAGTCCCAACCCGCCCAATGATGCGTTCCAGAGCTACCACGCGCTGCAGGACCTCTCCACCGGCAAGCTGGCGCCGGAGCAGCTGGTGGCGCAGTGGCGCGCCGCCCTGCCCGAACGCGGCCTGGCCGACGGCAACGTGATCGACTGGCTGCTCTGGTGGGACAACGCGCTGCTGTGGGCGCTGCGCCCGCAGCTGCCCGAAGGCCGCCTGCTGCTGGTGCTGCGCGACCCGCGTGACATGCTGCTGGAGTGGCTGGCACACGGCGCACCGGCGCCTTTTGCGGTGAACTCGGTGCACGAAGTGGCCGAGTGGCTGGCGCGCGCACTTGCCCAGATCGCAACGCTGCACGAGCAGGACCTGTACCCGCACGCGGTGGTGCGCGTCGACGAGATCGGCAACGACCCGGCCGCCATGGCCGAGCATCTGGGCCGCCTGTTCGGCGTGCATTTCCCGCCCGCGCAGACCCTTGGCCCGGCGCGCTTCCCGGCCGGCCACTGGCGCCAGTACAGCGAGGTCCTGTCTGCCGCGTTCGCCCAGCTCACCCCGGTTGCGGTGCGGCTTGGCTACACCGAAGCGTAAGGAGACCCTGATGAAACTCACCAGTACCCGCCTGCGCAACGGCGCGCCGATCGACAGCAGCTTCGCCGCAGGTGATGCAGGCGGCTTCGCCGCCAACCGCAACCCACCGCTGGCCTGGAGCGAGGTGCCCGAGGGCACCCGTTCGTTCGCCCTGCTGTGCATCGACCCGGACGTGCCCACCGTGCCGGAAACGGTGGGCCGCAGCGACTGCAGCGTGCCCGTCGACCAGCCACGTGCCGACTTCACCCACTGGGCGATGGCCGACATTCCGGCCGAGCTGCGCGAGATCGCCGAAGCCAGCTGCAGCGACGGCTTCACCGCCAAGGGCAAGCTGCAGCCTGCCGGCCCGGCCGGTGCGCGCCAGGGCCTGAACGATTTCACCGGCTGGTTCGCCGGCAACCCGGACATGGCCGGCCAGTATCTGGGCTACGACGGCCCGTACCCGCCGTTCAACGACGCACGCGTGCACCGTTACTTCTTCCGCCTGTTCGCGCTGGACGTGGCCACGCTCGAGCTGCCCACCCCGTTCACCGCCGCCGACGTGCACAAGGCCATGCACGGCCACGTGCTGGCCGAAGCCGCATTGCACGGCACCTACACGCTCAACCCGGCGTTGGCGTGAAAAAAAGCCGCCCGATCAATCATCGGGCGGCACAGTGCATCGGTAGCGCCGGCCGTTGGCCGGCCCACGCAATGCCGGTCACTTCTCGGTCGCAGACTCCACGACCATATCCAGCACATACGCCTTCGACGACGCATCGGCCGGCGGGTTGGCCACGTTGAAGCGCTTCACCCGCAGCACGTTGCGCGTGCCGGCTTCGTGGGTATAGCCCTCGATCACGTCGTAGAAGTTCTCGAACGCGCCCGGCGTACCCTGCTTGATCCCCTTGTCGTCGAAGTGGATCTCACGGGTCTGCAGGCACTGCTTGTCGCGGATCATCGGGTGCGGGCACGGCTTGGTCTGCGCGGCCACCTCGATGAAAATCGTCTCGCCCGGGCCGCCGAAGCGGGTTTCGGCGGTGGGCTGCGGGCTGAACACCAGCACGTCGCCGCTGGCGGTGCGCAGGGTCAGCTGGCCTTCGCCGCCCAGCTCGGTCTTCAGCGCGCCTTCCAGCCGCGAACCCACCGCCTGGTCCAGCGCCATCAGCGCCTTGTCGGTGCAGGCCATCATGGTCGAGGCCATCGGCGAGACGGTCAGCGTGCCGTCGGCCAGGGTGTAGCCGCCACCCATGCGGTTGCAGGTATTGCTCACGGCCAGGCGGCCATCGATGAAGTCCAGCGTGACCGGCTTGTCGGCGCGCGCGAACAGCGCATCGATGCGCTTGCCAGCGCTGTCGGTGGCGCTGTCGAGCACCCAGTGGTTGCCCTGCAGGCGCTGCACGTCCAGCTGCACGGCGGCCTTCTGGTCGGCGGCGGCGGTCGGGGCCGGCGCGAGGTCGTCGCGGCCGGGGCCGGCGGGGGCCTGGCTGGAGGGGTTGCTGCACGCAGCCAGCAGGGCCAGCGGCAGGATCAGCATCAGGTTGCGGGTGGTTTTCATGGACATCTCCTTGGGAACCCGGGGAATAACGCTGGAGCACCCCGGGTGGGGTTGCGGCGACGCGGCGCTGTTCAGTTCCCGGCAGGCAGGAACAGCAGCAGCCCCGCGCCGAGTGCGATCCGGTAGAACGCAAACGCCGTGAAGCGGTGGGCCTTGATGTAGCCCAGCAGCCACTTCACTACGACGAAGCCGGTGATGACGGCGGCAACGAAGGCCACGCCCACGTCGGCCCAGTTCTCGCTGGCCAGCTTGCCGTCCTTGGCCAGCTCCAGGAATGCGTAGCCACTGGCGGCGAACATGGTGGGAATACCCACCAGGAACACGAATTCAGTGGCGGCCGCGCGCCTGCTCAGGCCGAACAGCATGGCGATGAAGATTGCCGCCGCCGACCGCGAGGTGCCCGGGAACACGCCGGCCACCACCTGCGCCAGGCCAACCAGCACCGCCACCTTCCAGGTCACCTCGTCGCGGTCGGGCAGGCGCGCGGTGCGCGCTTCCACCAGGATCATCCAGATACCGCCGATGATCAGCGCCCACGCCACCGGGGTCACCGTTTCGGGCAGCTCCCAGCCGGCCAGCCGGACCGGCAGGCCCACGATCGCGGTCACCAGGAACGCGGTGCCCAGCTTGAGCACGTAATCGCGGTTGGCGCGGTCGTGCAGGCCGGTGGCCAGCGTCCACAACCGCTGGCGGAACACCAGGGTGATGGCCAGGATCGCACCGGCCTGGATCACGATGTTGAAGAAGTCCGAGCGTGCGCCCAGCCAGTGCTGGGCGATCAGCAGGTGGCCGGTGCTGGAAATCGGCAGGAATTCGGTAAGGCCTTCAAGGATGCCCAACAGCAGGGCGGAGAACAGATCGGACATCGGCGGGCAATTGCTCGAAAAATGAAGGGGTAGAGCCGGGCCCTGCCCGGCTGGTGCGGTCAAATCATAAAACATCACAACCCGCACCAAATGTGTGCATGGTGCGGCCATTGCACCGCAATGGTGCGCCGCGTTCAGCGTCCATCCGGGTGCACGCCGTGTGAAATCAACCACTTGTGCGCCACGAAAAGTTGGCACGGGGATTGCTCTATCCACACAGGCAATCACCCATCTGAGGTTTCACCGATGTCCGTGGAAAATGTTGAGAAGCTGATCAAGGACAACCAGATCGAGTTCATCGACCTGCGTTTTGTCGACATGCGCGGTGTGGAACAGCACGTCACCTTCCCGGTCAGCATCGTGGAACCGTCGCTGTTCGAAGAAGGCAAGATGTTCGACGGCAGCTCCATCGCCGGCTGGAAGGGCATCAACGAGTCCGACATGGTCCTGCTGCCGGACCCGGCCAGCGCCTACGTCGACCCGTTCTACCAGCACCCGACCCTGGTGATCAGCTGCGACATCCTCGACCCGGCCACCATGCAGCCGTATGGCCGCTGCCCGCGCGGCATCGCCAAGCGCGCCGAGGCCTACCTGAAGTCCTCCGGCATTGCCGAACAGGCCTTCTTCGGCCCGGAGCCGGAGTTCTTCATCTTCGACTCCGTCCAGTTCGCCAACGACATGGGCAACACCTTCTTCAAGATCTCCTCCGAAGAAGCCGCGTGGAGCACCGGCGACAAGTTCGACGGCGCCAACAGCGGCTACCGTCCGGCGGTCAAGGGCGGCTACTTCCCGGTCCCGCCGACCGATTCGCTGCACGACTTGCGCGCTGAAATGTGCAAGACGCTGGAACAGGTCGGCATTGAAGTCGAAGTGCAGCACCACGAAGTGGCCACCGCCGGCCAGTGCGAAATCGGCACCAAGTTCAGCACCCTGGTGCAGAAGGCCGACGAACTGCTGCGCATGAAGCACGTCATCAAGAACGTCGCGCACCGCAATGGCAAGACCGCCACCTTCATGCCCAAGCCGATCGTCGGCGACAACGGCAGCGGCATGCACGTGCACCAGTCGCTGTCCAAGGGCGGCACCAACCTGTTCTCCGGCGACGGCTACGGCGGCCTGAGCCAGCTGGCGCTGTGGTACATCGGCGGCATCTTCAAGCACGCCAAGGCCATCAACGCCTTCGCCAACTCCGGCACCAACAGCTACAAGCGCCTGGTGCCCGGCTTCGAAGCCCCGGTCATGCTGGCCTACTCGGCCCGCAACCGCTCGGCCTCGTGCCGCATTCCGTGGGTGTCCAACCCGAAGGCGCGCCGCATTGAAATGCGCTTCCCCGATCCGATCCAGTCCGGCTACCTGACCTTCACCGTGCTGATGATGGCCGGCCTGGACGGCATCAAGAACCAGATCGACCCGGGCGCACCGAGCGACAAGGACCTGTACGACCTGCCGCCGGAAGAAGAGAAGCTGATCCCGCAGGTGTGCTCCAGCCTGGACCAGGCCCTGGAAGCGCTGGACAAGGACCGCGAGTTCCTCAAGGCCGGCGGCGTGATGACCGACGACTTCATCGATGGCTACATCGCGCTGAAGATGCAGGAAGTGACCCGCTTCCGCGCCGCCACGCACCCGCTCGAATACCAGATGTACTACGCCAACTGAGCAACAGGTGGCGATGCCGAAGGACTTCCCTCCCACCTTCGTCATCGCCACCGCTTCTGCACTAACGCGCCATGGCTGGGGAGCCAAAACGCGGCAACACGCACCACGCGGCATTCCGCACGCACCACGCGACATCCGCACGCACCACGCGACAATCCGCACGCACCACCCGGTAGAGCCGACTGTTAGTCGGCTGCTTCTGCCGCACCACCAGGGGAAAAGAGAGACCGGACGCGCAGCATGGGCCACACCTCCCTCCCGCGTCATCGCGGTCCATGCAACGTCCGGCGCAACGACCGGCGGCCATGTGCAAGTGGCCGCCGGTTGACCTGACATCGGCCTGCGTCTTCGGGCCGGTTCCATCCACCATCGGGACATGCGCATGAAACTGATCTCCGCCATCATCCGGCCGTTCAAGCTCGACGAGGTCCGCGAGGCCCTCTCCGATGCGGGCGTGTCGGGCATTACCGTGACTGAAGTAAAAGGCTTCGGTCGCCAGAAGGGACACACCGAGTTGTATCGCGGCGCCGAATACGTCGTGGATTTCCTGCCCAAGATCAAGATCGAAACCGTGGTCACCGACGAACGACTGGACGCGGTGGTTGAAGCGATCCAGAACGCGGCCGGCACCGGCAAGATCGGCGACGGCAAGATCTTCGTCACCGCCGTTGAACAGGTCATCCGCATCCGCACCGGCGAAATCGGCGCGGACGCGCTCTAACCCCACTCGGAGCCCACAATGAAGACTTCCTTGTTCACCGGGTGGCAAGCCCGGTTCCACGCGGTGTGCCTGTTGATGCTGTTCAGCGCGCTGGCGGTGGGTGCCTTCTCCGGCACCGCGCATGCCCAGGCCCAGGTCAGCCCCGCACCGTCGGAAGCCGTTGCCGTCGAACCGCTGCCCGGCCCGGAAGCCGCGGCACCGGCCGCCGCCGCGGAAGCTGCCGCAGCGCCCACCTTCGACCATGGCGACGTCGCCTGGATGCTCACCTCCACCCTGCTGGTGCTGCTGATGGTGGTGCCTGGCCTGGCCCTGTTCTACGGCGGCCTGGTCCGCTCCAAGAACGTACTGTCCGTCCTCAGCCAGATCCTGGTGGTGTTCTCGCTGGTGCTGATCCTGTGGGTGGCCTACGGCTACAGCGCGGTGTTCAGCGAAGGCAACGCCTTCTTCGGCTCGTTCACCCAGTTCGCCTTCCTCAAGGGCTTTGCGCCCGATTCGGTGGGTAACACCCCGATCAAGGGCCTGCCGGATTACCTGTTCGTTGCCTTCCAGTCCACCTTCGCCGGCATCACCACCGCGCTGATCGTCGGTGCGTTCGCCGAGCGCATCAAGTTCAAGGCGGTGCTGCTGTTCTCGGCACTGTGGTTCACCCTGAGCTACATCCCAATGGCCCACATCGTGTGGGGTGGCGGTTACCTGGGCGCAATGGGCGCGATCGACTTCGCCGGTGGCACCGTGGTGCACATCAACGCGGGCGTGGCCGGCCTGGTCGCCGCGTACTTCGTCGGCAAGCGCATCGGCTACGGCCAGACCGCCCTGAAGCCGCACAACGTGCCGTTCACCTACATCGGCGCGATGCTGCTGTGGGTGGGCTGGTTCGGCTTCAACGCCGGTTCGGCTGCTGCTGCCGACACCGTGGCATCGCTGGCCTTCATCAACACCATCCTCGCCACCGCCGCTGCGGTGCTGGGCTGGACCCTGGTCGAAGCGGTCAGCAAGGGCAAGCCGTCCGCGCTGGGCGCGGCGTCCGGCGCGGTCGCCGGCCTGGTCGGCATCACCCCGGCGTGCGGCACCGTGGGTCCGCTGGGTGCGATCGTGATCGGCCTGGTCACCGGCGTGGTCTGCGTGTGGGGCGTCACCGGCCTCAAGCGCCTGCTCAAGGTCGATGACACCGCCGACGTGTTCGGCGTGCACGGGGTCGGCGGCATCGTCGGCGCGCTGCTCACCGGTGTGTTCAGCGCGCAGTCGCTGGGCGGCACCAAGGCCGACCTCGACATCGGCCACCAGGTCTGGGTGCAGCTGGTCAGCGTGGGCTTCACCATCGCGTGGTGCGCGGTCGTCACCGTCGCCATCCTGCTGGTAGTGCGCCTGGTCTTCGGCCTGCGCGTCACCGAGGAAGCCGAGCGCACTGGTCTGGACGTCACCTCGCACGGCGAATCCGCTTACGAGGTCTGATAGAGGTCACAGTTTCTTCGGGGTTACACCATTGCGGTAATGCACGTTGACCATTGACGTTGCTACCGGCGGTCTTCGGGCCGCCGGTTTTTTTATGCCCGCGCACGCCCCGGGCGAAGTCTCACTTTCACGCGCGATGCGTAGTTTTCCTACAAACGAAAGGGAGGATCCAGAGCTGTTTCGGATCGCGGGATTGCTTTAAAGTTCGCCGCCCGCCGGCCGTTTCAGGATCGGAGGCTTCAGAATTTTCTGCCAGGGAAGCGCGTGAACGTGGATCAGGGACGTATCGAACGCAGCCGTGCGCTGCGCTGGCCGTTGGCCGTGGCCGTGGCAATCGCCTGCCTGCCGGCTGCCGCCGTTGCACAGGTGGCCGGGCCGTCAGACCAGGAACTGCTGCGCCAGCAGGAGCGTGAGCGTGTGCTGCGCGAGCAGCAGGAAACCACGCCTGACGTGCGCCTGCAGGCAGCCCCGGAAGAAGCCGTCGGTCGCCTGCCGGTCGACGAATCGCCCTGTTTCACCATCAACCACATCGTGCTCGACGGTGACCTGGCCGAACGCTTCGGCTGGGCGCTGAAGGCCGCCGATCCGCGCAACGATCGCGCCACCGGGCGCTGCCTCGGCACCGGTGGCGTGGACATCGTGATGAAGCGGGTGCAGAACGCGATCATCGCCCGCGGCTTCGTCACCACCCGCATCCTTGCCGCCCCGCAGGACCTGAAGACCGGCACGCTCACGCTCACGGTGGTGCCCGGCCGCATCCACGCGGTCCGCTTCGCCAGCGGTGAAGGACGAACCCCGGCGCTGTGGAACGCACTGGCGGTCGGCCCCGGTGACCTGCTCAACCTGCGCGACATCGAACAGGCGCTGGAAAACCTGCAGCGCGTGCCGACCGCCACCGTGGACATCCAGATCGCACCGCCGCAGGAAGGCGAGCAGGCCCGGCCCGGTGAGAGCGACCTGGTCATCAGCTGGAGCCAGCGCGCGCCCGTGCGCCTCAACCTGACCCTGGACGACGCCGGCAGCACCTCCACCGGCAAGCTGCAGGCCGGTGCCACGGTATCGCTGGACAACCTGGCCGGGATCAGCGACCTGTTCTATTTCAACGCCGGCAAGTCCGTGTTCAACGGCAGCGCACGCGGCACCGACAGCTGGGCCGCGCACTACAGCGTGCCCATGGGGTGGTGGCTGCTGGGTGCCAACGCCAGCGAGTACGACTACCAGCAGACCGTGGCCGGCGCGTTCGAGACCTACGAATACAGCGGCTCCAGCCGCAACGCCGAACTGCGCCTTACCCGCATGCTGTTCCGCAACGCGCGCGCAAAGACCAGCATGCACGCGCGCGGCTGGTACCGCGAATCGGACAACTTCATCGACGACACCGAAATCCTGGTGCAGCGCCGGCGCATGGCCGGCTGGGAACTCGGGCTCGCCCACCGCCAGTTCATCGGCAAGGCCACCCTGGACGCCAACCTGGCCTACCGACGTGGTACCGGCGCGTTCGATGCGCTGCACGCACCGGAGGAGGGGTTCGGCGAGGGCACCGCGCGCGGCAAGGTGGTCACCGCCGATGCGCAGCTCACCGTGCCGATGCAGTGGGGCAGCCAGGCCCTGCGCTACACCGGCAGCTGGCGCGCGCAGTGGAACCGCTCGCGGCTGGTCCCGCAGGACCGCTTCTCCATCGGCGGCCGCTACACCGTGCGTGGCTTCGACGGTGAAGTCTCGCTCACCGGCGAGCGCGGCTGGCTGCTGCGCAATGAGCTGGCGTTCGCGCTCGGCGGCGCAGTGGAGAGCTACGTGGCGATCGACCACGGCCAGGTCAGCGGCCCGTCCACCGAATGGCTGCTCGGCGACCGCCTCACCGGCATGGCGCTGGGCCTGCGCGGTGGCACCCGCCACGTGCAATGGGAAGGCTTCGTGGGCAGCCCGCTGGACAAGCCCGCCGGTTTCCAGACCGCCTACACCACCTTTGGCATGAATCTCGGCGTCTCGTTCTGACGTCCGTCGTACGGTACTGCGCACCGTGCCGGTGCGCGCCCCTACCACCGCATTGAAAGGAAGCAACGCCGTGAATCGAGTCTACCGTCTGGTCTTCAACCGCACGCTGGGTGTCATGCAGGTCGCCTCCGAGCTGGTCACCGCACCGCGCGGTGGCTGCGACGCGCGCGGTGGCAACACGGTGGCCACGCTGCGCCCGGTGAGCTTCGCCCTTTGGCTGGCGCTGGGCTGGGTGGGCGTGGTGCAGCCGCTCTCGGCGCAGCAGTCACCCAGCGCCGGCCGCATCATCGCCGACCCCAACGCGCCGGCCGACCAGCGCCCCACCGTGGTCAGCTCGGCCAACGGCACCCCGCAGGTCAACATCACCACGCCCAGTGCGGCGGGTGTCTCGCGCAACCAGTACCAGCAGTTCGACGTTGGCGCGCAGGGCGTGATCCTCAACAACTCGCGTGGCGATACCCAGACCCAGATCGGCGGTTGGGTGCAGGGCAACCCGTGGCTGGCCACCGGCACCGCGCGCGTCATCCTCAATGAAATCAACAGCAGCAGTCCCAGTCAGCTCAACGGCTACATCGAAGTGGCCGGCGCCCGCGCGCAGGTGATCATCGCCAATCCGGCCGGCATCCAGATCGACGGCGCCGGCTTCCTCAACGCCAGCCGCGTCACCCTGACCACCGGCACGCCCATCGTCAGCAACGGTGCGCTGGAAGGCTACCGGGTTGCCGGGGGCGCCATCCGCATTGCCGGTGCCGGCCTGGATGCCAGCCGCACCGATTACACCGACATCATCACCCGCTCGCTGCAGGTCAACGCCGGCATCTGGGCCAACCAGCTGCAGGCCAGCCTGGGCAACAACGTGGTCAGCGCGGACAACACCGCCGTGACCCCGCAGGCCGCCGGCAGCAGTGCCCCGGCGTTCGCCCTGGACGTGGGCGCGCTGGGCGGCATGTATGCCAACCGCATCTGGCTGGTCGGCAACGAGCAGGGCGTGGGCATGCGCAACGCCGGCAAGATCGGTGCGCAGGCCGGCGAACTGGTGGTCACCGCCGAAGGACGGCTGGAAAACACCGGCGCGCTGCACGCCCAGCAGGACACCCGCATCAAAGCCGCAGGCGGCGTGGCCAACGCCGGCACGCTCAGCGCCGAGCGCGAGCTGCGCGTGGACACCCCCGCCGACATCGACAACAGCGGCGGCACGCTCAACGCACGCCGGCTCGAACTCAACGCCGACGCGCTGCGCAACCGCGCCGGCAGCATCGAACAGGTGGGCGCGCAGGCGCTGCAGTTGAAGGGGGCCGACGTCCGCAACCTGCAGGGGCAGATCGGCACCGTTGCCACCACCACGCCAGGCGAAGGCACCGGCAACACCGGCGGCACCGCTCCGGGCAGCGGCAGCACTCCCGGCACCGGCACGGGCATCCCGACGCCCGGCACCGGCACCACCCCGCCGCCCGCCACGACGGTTCCCCTGGCGGCCGGCGTGCTCAACATCGCGCGCACGCTGGACAACGACGGCGGCGCCATCGACGCCACCGGCGTGCTGCAGCTCGACGCGCGCAGCAGCCTGGACAACAGCGGCGGCACGCTCGGTGTAGACACCCTGAAGGTGCAGGGCCAGGCCCTGCGCAACGTCGGCGGCACCCTGGAAGTGCAGGGCGCCACCACCGCCCGGGTAGCCACGCTGGACAACAGTGACGGGCACATGACCCTGGCCCAGGGCGCGGAGCTGCACACGCAGACACTGCTCAACCGGGGCGGCAGCCTGGCGCACGGCGGCGGCGCCGCCAGCGCCTGGACGATCGGCATGCTCGACAACCGCGATGGCAGCATCGCCAGCAACGCGGCCAGCTTCGGCCTGGGCATCGGCACCCTGGTCAACACGCGGGGCAGCATCAGCCACGCCGGCAGCGACGGCCTGCGCCTGCGCGCCGATCGCCTGGATGGCGTGGGCGGTACCCTCGCCACCGCAGGCGATCTGCTCCTGCAGCTGGGCACTGCCGACCACCGCAATGCGCAGCTGATCGCCAACCAGATCAGCCTGACCGCCGCGTCCTTCGACAACCGCGGTGGCCGCGTGCTCGCCACCGGGCAGCAGGCCAGCAGCCTGGACGTACAGGGCACCCTGGACAACGGCGACGGCGGCACCGTGGCCAGCAACGGCGACCTGCAGATCAGCGCAGCGCAACTGGGCAACGCCGGCGGCACCGTGCAGCAGGCCGGCAGCGGCAGCCTGCGCATCGATGCGGCCACCCTCCAGGGCCAGGGCGGCAGCGTGCTCAGCAACGGCAGCCTGCTGCTGCAGGGCGGCACCACCAACCTGCGCGACGGCACCACCGCTGCCCAGCGCATCGACATCCATACCAACGACCTGGTCACCGCCGGCGGCTCGCTCACCTCGGCCGGTCCCGAGGCGCTGAACCTGCAGGTAAGCCGCACCCTGGACAACACCGGTGGCCTGCTCGGCAGCAACGGTGCACTGGCCATCGAGGCCACGACCCTCATCAACAACGGCGGCAAGCTGGTCGCCGCCGGCACCGGGGCAAGCACGCTGCGCGCCAGCGGCCTGCTTCAGAACCAGGGTGGCACGCTGTCCAGCAATGGCGACCTCCGCATCGACGCCGACGGCCTGCTCAACGCCGGCGGCAGCATCGACCACGCCGGCGACGGCACCCTGCAGATCACCGCCAACACCGTGCAGGGCAGCGCGGGCAGCATCGCCAGCAACGGCCTGCTGCAGCTGCAGGCGCAGGCGCTGGATGTACGCAAGGGCAGCACCCGCGCACGCCAGGTGGACATCCGCGCCGGGTCGCTGGACAACAGCAACGGCACGCTGCTGTCGCTGGGCGAGCAGGCCCTGCAGCTGAGCGTAAGCGGCGCCCTGCTCAACGATGGCGGCACCCTCAGTGCCAACGGTGCACAGCAGATCGAGGCGGGGTCGCTGAGCAACCGCAGCGGCGAGCTCACCTCGGCCGGCACCGCCGACACCCGCATCGTGGTGGCGGGCACCCTGGACAACCACGCCGGCAGCGTGGCCAGCAATGCCGCAGCGCTGCAGCTGCAGACCGGCACGCTGGTCAACGCCGACGGCGCCATCAGCCACGCTGGTAGCGGCGGGCTGTCGATCACCACCGGCCGCCTGGACGGACAGGACGGCCGCATCGGCACCGCCGGCGCGGTAACCCTCAGCGCCGGTGCGGTGGACCATCGCGGCGCCTCGCTGGCCGCCGCCCAGCTCGACCTCACCGCGCAGTCGCTGGACAACCGGGGCGGCAGCATCGTCGCCACCGGCACCGCCGCCAACACGGTGCAGGTGGCCGACACGCTGGACAACGGAGACGGCGGCAGCCTGGCCAGCAACGGCGACCTGTCGATCAGCGCCCAGACCCTGGGCAACGCCGGCGGTTCCATCCAGCAGGCCGGCAGCGGCACACTCGCCATTGAGGTGGCTCGCCTGGACGGTACGGCCGGCAGCCTGCTCAGCAACGGCACCCTGCAGCTTCGCGGCGATACTCTGGACCTGGGCAGGGGCACCACCTCGGCGCAGCAGATCCAGATCGACAGCGAGCGCCTGGTCACCGCCGGTGGTCAGCTCAGCGCGCTTGGCACCGGCGTGCTGCAGGTGCAGGCCCGCACCCTGCTGGACAACAGCGGCGGCACCTTCGGCAGCAACGGCTCGGTCAACATCGCGGCCGGTACCTTCACCAACGACCACGGCAAGTTGATCGCGGCCGGTGAAGCGGCCTCGCAGATCCGCGTGGCCAACCTGCTCGATAACAGCGGCGGCGCCATCTCCGGCAACGGCAGCCTCCACATCGACACCGCCACCCTGCGTAACGCGGGCGGAAGCGTGGTCGCCAGCGACGCGCTGCAGCTGCAGGGCGAGGAACTGGACCTGCGCGATGGCGCGGTCGGCGCCACCCAGGTCACGGTGCACGCCGGCAGCCTGGACAACAGCGGTGGCTCGCTCAATGCCACCGGCACGGCCGACATGCTGCTGCAGGTACGCGACCGCCTCGGCAACGACGACGGCACCATTGCGTCCAACGGTGCCCAGCGCATCGAGGCCGGCACGCTGTCCAACCGCGACGGCACGTTGAGCTCGGCCGGTACGGCTAACAGCCAGATCACCGTCAGCAGCGAACTGGACAACAGCCAGGGCCTGATCGCCAGCAACGCTGGCGCGCTGGCAGTAAGCGCCGGCAGCCTGCGCAATGAGCAAGGCACGCTCAACCACGCCGGCACCGAGGGTCTCACGGTGGACACCGGCACGCTGGACGGCCGCGACGGCGCCATCGTCACCGCAGGCGACCTGGCCCTGTCGGCCACCACCGTGGATCATCGCGGTGCCACGCTGCAGGCGGCGCAGATCGCGCTGGACGCGCGCTCTTTCGACAATCGCGGCGGCAAGCTGGTGGCCACCGGCACCGGGGCCAACCGCCTCACCGTGCAGGACACGCTGGACAATGGCGGGCAGGGCCTGATCGCCAGCAACGGCGACCTGGCCATCAACGCGGCCACCTTCGGCAATGCCGGCGGCACCGTGCAGCAGGCCGGCAGCGGCCTGCTCGACATCACGGCGGTCCGCGTCCTCGGTGCCGATGGCACGCTGGTGAGCAATGGCAGCCTGACCGTGCAGGCCGACGACATCGACCTGCGTGACGGCACCACCTCCGCGCAGCGCATCCGCATCGACGGCGGCACCGTGACCACCGCCGGTGGCACGCTCACCGCCACAAGCACCGATGCCCTTGTGCTGCACGCGCGCGGCCAGCTCGACAACAGCGGCGGCACCGTTGCCGGCAACGGCACGCTGGACCTGCGCGCCGGTGCGCTGCTCAACAACGCCGGTACGGTGCAGGCCGCCGGTACCGGTGCCAGCCAGCTGCAGATCGACCAGGCGCTGCACAACCGCAGCGGAAAGATCCTCACCAGTGGCGATCTCGCCATTACCGCGTCCAGCCTCGACAACCAAGGCGGCACCCTGCACAGCGCAGCCGACCTTCGCGTGGGCGTGGACGGGCTGCTGGACAACAGCAACGCCGGCCTGGTCGCCAGTGCGGGCGACGCCGACATCAGCGCCGGAACCCTGGACAACCGCAGCGGCGCCATCGAGCAGGCAGGCGACGGCCAGCTGCAGATCAACGTGCAGACCCTGCAGGGCGCGGCTGGCCGCATCGTCAGCAATGGCGCGCTGAACCTTGAAGGCGAGACCCTGGACATCAGCGGCGGTACCACCGCCGCGCGCGACATCAAGGTCATTGCCGGCAGCCTGCAGAATGCAGGCGGTACCCTCAGCGCCACCGGCGAACAGGCCATGGTCCTGCAGGTACGCGATGCGCTCGGCAACAATGGCGGCACCATCGCCGCCAATGGCGCGCAGCAGATCAGCGCCGGCGCGCTCTCAAACGTTGGCGGCACGCTCAGCTCGGCCGGCAGCGCCGACACCCGCATCGACGTCACCGGTCAGTTCGACAACAGCCGCGGCACCGTGGCCAGCAATGCCAACGCCCTGCAGGTAAACGCAGGCAGCCTGATCAATGAGGCAGGCCGCATCGCCCACGCAGGCGACGGTGGCCTCACCCTGCACACCGGCAGCCTGCTCGGCCAGCAGGGCAGCATCGCCACCACCGGGGCACTGACCCTGCGTGCGGGGGAAGTCGATCATCGCAACGCCACCCTCAGCGCCAACCAGCTGGACATCGTGGCCACCGGCTTCGACAACCGCAGCGGCACCGTGGTGTCCGGTGGCACGGGCCCCAGCACCGTGTCGGTGCAGGGCAGCCTGGACAACGGCAACAACGGCACCCTGGCCAGCAATGGCGACCTGCAGATCACCGCAGCGACCTTTGGCAATGCCGGCGGTACCGTGCAGCACGCCGGCAGCGGCACGCTTGCGATCAACGCGCACACGCTCAATGGCCAGGGCGGCAAGCTGCTCAGCAATGGCACCCTGCAGTTGCTGGGCGAAAGCACCGACCTGCGCAACGGCACCACCGCCGCGCAGCGCATCCGCATCCAGACCGGTGACCTGATCACGGCGGGCGGCACGCTCACCGCCGCCGGTACCGAGGCCCTGGCGCTGGACGTGCGCGGCCGCCTCGACAACACTGCCGGTACGCTGGCCACCAATGGCACCCTGGACCTGCGCGCCGCGCAGCTGTTCAACAACCAGGGCACCGTGCAGGCGGCCGGCACCGGCGGCCACCAGCTCACCCTCGGCGGGGCGCTCGAAAACCGGGGTGGCCGCATCCTCACCGGCGGTGCCACCACGGTCACCGCTGGCAGCGTCGACAACCGCGGCGGCATCCTGCACACCGACGGCAGTGCACCGCTCACCCTCACCGTGGACGGCCTGCTCGACAACAGCGCGCAGGGCACGATCAATGCCGGCGGCAGCGCCGACATCCGCGCGCAGTCGCTCAACAACACCGCCGGCATCCTCGCCGCCGGCGCGGTGCTGCAGCTCGATACGGCTACCCGGCTGGCCAACGCCGGCGGGCTGATCCAGGCCGGTACCGACCTGCACCTGGGCGCGGCCGGCATCGACAACCAAGCCGGCCGGATCATTGCCGGTACGCTGGAGCTGGACACCCGCGGGCAGGCGCTGGACAACCGGGGCGGCACCATCGCCAGCCTCACCGGTGGCGGCGTGCTGCGCACCGGCCTGCTCGACAACACGGGCGGCCTGCTGCAGACCGCCGGCAACCTGCGCATCGACACCGCCGGGCAGGCACTGATCAACGCCAACGCAAACGGCAATGGAATCAACAGCAGCGGCACGCTGGACATCACCAGCGGTGCGTTCGACAACCGCGCCGGTGCGGTGTTCGGCCAGGGCGCCATCACGCTCAACGCCAGCAGCGTGGACAATGCCGGTGGCTCGCTCCAGGGGGCGGGTGACCTCACCCTCCGCGTGCAGGCGCTGAACAATGCCGGCGGCGCCATCAGCGTCGGCGGCAACGCCGATATCGCGTTGCCAGGCGCGCTCGACAACCGCAGCGGGCTGGTCGCCGCCGCCGGCACCTTGACCGTGCAGGCCGCCAGCGTCGACAACCGCAACACGCTCAGCGCGCCCAATGGCCCGGCGCTGGGATTGCAGGGCAAGCAGCTGCAGCTGACCAGCGGCAGCCTGGTCAACCAGCAGGGCCAGGTCCTGGCCGACAACCTGACGCTGCAGCTCGGCGGGCTGTTGGACAACACCGGCGGGCAGGTGTCCGCGTCGGAGACCTCCGACATCAGTGCAGACAGCATCGCCAACGGGGGTGGCACCCTGGTGGCCGGTACCCACCAGATCATCCGCACCCGCGAGATCACCGGCGACGGCAGGGTGCTCTCGCAGGGCGACATGACCCTGGAGCTGCGCCAGAGCTACACCAACACCAGCGAGCTGGCCGCCAACGGCACGCTCACCCTGGCCATCCAGGGCAACCTGGACAACCTGGGCAAGCTGCAGGGTGCCAACGTCAACATCAGCGCCGGCAACGTCTACAACGCAGCTACCGGTGAGATCAGTTCTGTCGGCCTCACCCGGCTGGTCGCCGCCGGCGAACTGGTCAACCGCGGCCTGCTGGATGGGCGTACCACCCATGTCGACGCCGGGACGCTGGTCAACATCGGCACCGGCCGCATCTATGGCGATCACATCGCCATCAACGCCGGAACGCTCAACAACCAGGCGGAAAACGTGGGCGGCGTGCAGCGATCGGCGACCATTGCCGCACGCCAGCGCCTGGACCTGGGCGTGGGCGTGCTGAGCAACACCGGCCAGAGCCTGGTCTTCAGCGATGGCGACGCCGCCATCGGCGGTGGCCTGAACGGACTGAACGCGGTGGGCACTGCCCAGCGCATCGACAACCTCAGCTCCACCATCGAAATCGCCGGCAACCTGGACATCAACGCGCTAGCGGTGAACAACATCCGCGAGAACGTGGTGGTGCAGCAGCAGACCACCCGGCATGCCCCCGTTACCCTGAACCAGCCGGGGTGGTTCAAGAACGGCAACAACACCGGCAGCCTGCGCAACACCTCCAACTTCCAGCCCTACGAGGTGTATTACCTAAACCCGGCTGACATCCTGGAGGACTCGGCCTACATCACGCCGGACGGTCAGCAGATCCGCAGGGCGGTGGTCAAGATGACCCCCAATACCAGTGCGTACTACTTCGCGCGCGGCGGGCTGTACGGCGCGCGCGGCGAACGCGCGCGTCTGGACGTGCAGGGCGGCACGATGGTGATCTACTACGTGCTCCGCGCGGACAACCGCAACAATCCCGACCAGCTCGGGGCCGGCGCTGAAGACCCCTTCCGCGACCTGTCGACGTCGCAGCCGGGCAGCCCAGCGTTCCACTATGAATCGGACAACCTGACCTACAGCAACGCCTACGGTACCTGCACCACCACGTGCGTGCAGCTGATCACCTATCCGGACTACGACAATCCGGACGCGATGCTGATCAACATGCAGCGCCATCCGGAAAACACCAGCGGCAATGAACAGCGCCGCGTGGCCACGCGCACCACCGTGGAAGACGTGGTGGTGTCGGCCGGTTCTGATGCGGTGATCAATGCGGGCGGCAACATGCGCATCACCACCGATGCACTACGCAACGAGTACGCCAGCATTGCCGCCGGTGGCGACTTCGCCACCTTCGGCATTACCCAGGACGCGTCGGTCACCAACATTGCCAAGACGCTGTACCGGACCCATTCCTTCTTCAATGAGTCCTATACGTACAACAATTCGAAGAGCACATGGAGCGCCGCACCCATCTCCGAACAGACCGGTGTCCTGGGCTCGGGCATCGTCGCCGGTGGCAAGCTCACCATCGACGTAGGCAACCTGCGCAATGAAAACACCGGCCGCGACGCACCCAACGTGCGCGACGGTGACAGCATGGCCAACCTCAATACCGGCGGGCCCGGTGCGGGTTCGGTCGGCCCCGGCGCCGGCGCGGTGCAGGGACCGGGCCAAACTGCCGGCCAGGGCGCGGGACCGGTCTCCGCGCAGGGTCCGAATGCCGCCACCGCAGCGCAGGGCCAGAACGGCATTGCCGTGCAGGGCCCGGGCAATGCCCACGCGCAATGGGCCGACACCGCCACCGCGCAGGGACTGGGCCAGGTGGGCTCGGCTGGGCCGGGCGGCAGCGGCGTGCAGGACATCAGTGCCGTCCAGGCCGGGCAGGCCATCGCCACGGGCCCGACGGCCGCGCAGGGCGGCAACCATGCCGGCAGTGGCGCCAACGCTGCACTCGACCGCAAGCAGGCCGTGGCCGCCGCCGGCAACGATCCGCACCTGGTGGTGACCACCGCACCGAACGCCAGCGCCCCCAGCGCCAGCCTGTTCAACGTGGACGCCAACCGCGGCAGCTACCTGGTCGAAACCGATCCGAAATTCGCCAACTACCGCAGCTGGCTCAGTTCCGATTACCTACTGCAGCGCGCCGGCTACGAGCCCTCCCAGACCCAGAAGCGCCTGGGCGACGGTTTCTACGAGCAGAAGCTGGTGCGCGAACAGATCGGTGAACTCACCGGCCGCCGCTTCCTCGATGGCTACGCCAGCGATGAAGACCAGTACCGCGCGCTGCTGGAAGCCGGCGCCACCGTGGCCGGCGAATGGGGTCTGCGCCCCGGCGTGGCCCTCACTGCCGAGCAGATGGCACGCCTCACCAGCGACATCGTGTGGCTGGTGGAGCAGGACGTGACCCTGGCCGACGGCTCGGTCGCCCGCGCGCTGGTGCCGCAGGTCTACCTGCGCGTGATGCCGGGCGACCTCGACCGCAACGGGGCACTGCTCGCCGGTGCCGACGTGGACATCAAGCTGCGCGGCGACCTGGTCAGCAACGGCTCCATCGCCGGGCGCCAGTTGGTCAGCATCGACGCCGGCAACATCCGCAACATCGGTGGCGGGCAGATCAGTGGCCAGCAGGTGGGCCTGAAGGCCAGCGGCAACATCGACATCATCGGCAGTACCGTCACCGCCACCGACGTACTGGCGCTCAAGGCAGGCGGTGACATCACCGTGGCCTCCACCACCCGCGACTGGCAGGACAACGGCGACCTGCTGACCCAGCGCACCACCACCCTGGACCGCGTGGCTGGCCTGTACGTGACCAACACCGACGGTGCCGGCGTGCTGAGCGTCAACGCCGGTGGCAACGTGGAACTGCGTGCCGCCCAGCTGGCCAATGCCGGTGCCGACGGCCTCACCGCTATCGTGGCCGGAGGTGACATCAACCTGACCTCGGTCGTCGAGCAACGGAGCGTGTCGCTCACCCACGACGCCCGCAACTTCAGCAACCAGAGCCAGCTCACCCACACCGGCACCACCATCACCGGCGCCGGCGACGTGGTGTTGAACGCGGGCCGTGACCTGAACCTGGCGGCCGCCAATGTCTCGGCCGCCAACGCACTGGTCGCCCAGGCCGGCCGTGACATCAACAGCGTCGCCGTGGTCGACACCCAGACCTTTGAGAGCGGGGCAAAGAGCCGGAACCACTCGCGCGAGGTGACTGCCGCCAGCGGTTGGGTGCTGGGCAACCAGCTCAGCGGCGGCGAAGGCGTCGCACTGCAGGCCGGGCGCGACCTCACGCTGCAGTCCACCACCGTGGACAGCAGCGACGGTGGCGTGGTGCTTTCGGCCGGCCGCAACGTCGCCCTGACCACCGCCCAGGAAACCCATGACCTGGTGGTGGATGAAACCACCCGCAAGAAGAAGACGCTTTCCAGCACCACCACCACCACCCACGAGCAGAGCGCGGCCAGTTACGCGGTCGGCTCCAGCGTCGGCGGCAAGACGGTGGACATCATCGCGGGCAACGACGTCTCCATCACCGGCTCCACCGTGCTGGCCGACAACGACCTGCGCATTGCGGCGGTGAACAACATCACCATCGAATCCGCGCAGGACACCCTGAGCGAAGCCAGCAGCTTCAGCCAGAAGAAGTCGGGCATTACCGGTGGCTTCGCCAACGGCGTGGCCTCGGTGGGGTACAGCAGCGCCAGGTCCAACAACGAGAGTGCCAGCCAGTCCACCACCCAGGTGGGATCGGCAGTGGGCTCGATGGACGGCAACGTGCAGCTCAACGCCGGCAACCAGCTCACCATCGCCGCCTCCGACGTGGCCGCCGGGCAGGACCTGACCCTGATCGGCAAGGACATCAACCTGGTGGCACGCCAGGACACGCTGGACACCCAGAACAGCCAGTCCAGCAAGTCCAGCGGCTTCTCGATGGGCGTCACCTACGACCCCACCAAGGCCTACCGCAGCGCCCGCGATTCCACCACCGACGGCATGGCCGACAGTGGTTCGATCATGGGCGACATCACCCGCAATGCCGAAGGCACCGCCTCCGGCGTGCGGGCGGCCACCACCTCGGTCGTGGTCACCGGCGGCAGCCAGCGCTCAAGCGGCAACCAGACCCACTCCACCAGCGACGCCCGCGTGGCCCAGCTGAGTGCTGGCGGCGACATGACCCTGATCGCCAATGGCGGCTCGATCACCAGCCAGGGCGCGCAGCTCTCGGCAGAAGGCGACGCGCTGCTGCTGGCCACCAAGGACATCGTCTTCGACGTCGCGCACAACACCGAATCCAGCACCAGCCAGAGTGCCGGCAAGGGCTGGGGCTTCGCCAACAACACCAGCGGCCTGCCGTTCGGCACCAACAACTCCCGCAGCGACGGCACCGGCCAGAGCGACACCATCACCGGTACCCAGCTGTCGGTGGGCGGTGGCGTGCGCATGGCAACCACCGAAGGAGACATCACCCTAACCGCAGCAAACATTGCCGCCGAGAAGGACGTGACCATCCGCGCCGCCGGCAACCTCACCGTGCAGAGCGGCCAGGACACGGTGAGCAACGCCAACACCGCCGACAGCAAGGCCATCGGCACGGTGCAGATCTCCGACACCGAGAAGTTCGCCGGCTGGCACCGCCAGCAGCACGAGGACGACAGCGGCATGGTCTCTCAGGTCGCCAGCACCATCGGCAGCCTGGGCGGCAACGTCAACCTGGGTGCAGGCGGCAAGTACACCCAGATCGCCAGCAACGTGGTGGCCGCGCAGGATGTGAACATCACTGCCGCCGAGATCGAGCTGCTCACCGCAGATGAGAGCGGCCATAACTCGCAGAGCGACAAGGACCTGAAGATTGGCGTGTTCGCGCGGATCAAGTCGCCCTTCATCGACCTGATCAACAACGTCGATTCGGCGCGCCAGTCCGACGGGCGCCTGCAGGCGATGCAGGGCATGGCGGCCGGGGCGAATGCCTACCAGGCAGCGAGCGCGATCTCGGCGGCCGCCGGCGGCGCTGGCAGCGGCTCGCTGTTCAGCGCCGAAGCCGGCATCGGCTTCAAGTCCTCCAGCAGCAGTGCCGAGGGCAGCAGCACCGTCTCGCGTGGCTCCACCATCCAGGGCGGCGGCAACGTCAACCTGACCAGCACCAGCGGCGACATCCATGTGGTGCAGGGCAACCTCAGCGCCGGCAACACGCTGGCGCTGGATTCGGCCGGCGATATCCTGCTCGAAGCAGGCAAGGCGCACCTGCAGGACAAGAGCAGGAGCAACAACGCAGGTGCCGAAGTAGGCGTGGGCGTGTCGGTCGGCGCGCAGACCGGCGTCTACGTGTACGCCGAAGCCAGCGTGGGCAGCAGCAAGTCCAACGCCGACAGCAGCACCTGGCAGAACACCACGCTCACCGGCCAGAACATCTCGCTCAAGGCCGAGGGTGACACCACCCTGCGCGGCGCCACCGCAACCGCCGACCGGATCGACGTCAAGACCGGCGGCACGCTCACCATTGAATCGCTGCAGGACGTTGCCGAAAGCATGTCCAAGGACAGCCAGGTGGGCGGGCGCGTGCAGGTGTCGGTCGGCACCGCGTGGGACGCCAGCGGCTATGCCAGTGCGGGCAAAGCCAACGGCAGCTACAAGGGCGTTGGCCAGCAGTCCGGGCTGTTCGCGGGCGATGGCGGCTACCACGTCGACGCCGGGCACGTGAACCTGGTGGGCGGCGCCATTGCCAGCACCAACGCTGCCAACAGCGAGCTGACCGCGCAGAGCTTGACCTTCACTGATCTCAAGAACGAGATGGACTACCGGGCGAGCTCGGCGAGCATCAGTGGTGGGTTTGGGAACAAGGGCACCGGTGAAGGCGCCGACAAGAATGCCGCCGGTCAGTTGAAGGACATCGGCACCAACGTGGCCGGCGGCAAGTTTGGCAGCGCGGACGGCACCAACTTCAGTGGTGGCGTGCCGATGACCAGCAGCGGCAGCGACAGCTCCACGACCTACGCGACCCTGACCGAAGGCAACATCACCATCGGTGGAAAGAAGGTCACGGCTGCAGAGCTGGGTGTCAACACCGATGCCAGCAAGGCGCACGAGGCGATCAATGCGCTGCCCGACCTGCAGAAGCTGATGCAGGAGCAACAGGCGATGTCGTCGGCTGCGGGCACCGTGGTGGCGACAAGCAAGCAGGTGGCCGGAGATGTGTTCGCCTACAAGAGCAAGGTGGCACGAGCTGAATACGAACGTGAGCTGCAGAAAGACAGCACCAAGTGGAACGATTACTCGAAGTTGGATGAGGCAGGCAAGCAGAACTATCTGGCCGACAACAGTCCTGGTTTCCAAGACGCACTGAAGTGGAGCACCGGTGGTAGCTACAGTCGTGCGCTTGATGCGGTGACTGCCGCCGTTGTAGGTGGCGTCGCAGGACAAGGAGGCAGCCAGGTTGCAGCAAATGCGCTTGCCCCCTATGCGGCCAACTTCATTGGCAGCCAGTTCGATCCGAACCACGGAGAGAATCCGGACGCGACTCTTCAGCTGATCTCACATGCGGTGCTCGGCGCACTGCTGGCCGAGGCAAACGGTGGAAGCGCGGGGAGTGGCGCAACCGCCGCGGTCGGGGGCGAGCTGGCCGCGAAATTCATCACGGAGTACCTCTACAGGGGCGAGACCAGTAACCTTACCGAGGAGGATAGGCAGACAGTCCTCGCCCTGTCTCAGGCAGTGGGTGCGCTTGCAGGATCTGTGGGCTCGGGCGGGCTTGCAAGTGCAGCGCTGGGCGCCGGTATTGCGCAGAACGCCGTTGAGAACAACTACCTCAGCCACGGTGAGCGCATGCAGTATCTCGACGCGATGCTCGGCTGCCTCAAGGGAGACAAGGAGGGCTGCGGCACCGAGAAGGAGCTTGCTGCTCTTTCAGATTCCCGCAACCAAGCCCTGATCGCCGCCTGCACTGGCGCTGCCAGTTCCCCGCAGTGCGCAACGGAGCAGGAAAAGCTGGGCGCCGCGTACGCCACGCTGGTCCACAGTGATGCCGCTTATCAAAAGTGGATTAGCGACAATGCGGTGGATCTGGCCATAGCCGCAGCAAAAAGCGACAGAAGTGGTGAGATTGCCAGCGGTCTTCTGACCCACACCAGCAAGCAGGATGCGCTTTACAAGATTACTTGTGCGGCCGCTGGAAGCTGCGGGAAAGACACCGCCATGCAACTCGCGATGGCTGGGAAAGGCCAAGAAGCGGCCACCAATCTTGCCTTGAGCATGATCTTCGGCGGCGGCGGCCAGATTGCAGGTGTAACCGCAAATGCGGGGGGCATGGTCATCGACATGGCCGCGATGAATCCCATCTACAGCACCTACCAGCAGTACGAACAAGCCAAGTACGACATCAATCGAATTCAAGAGATTGGTGCTATCGGCCTTGTCAAAGAAAAAGGGATGGGAGTAGTTACGTCGGTTTCGGACTATGCAGGGAGTGCATGGGACACGCTGAAATACGAAACGGGATTCACCGACAAATGGAACCTCGCTGATGTGACATCCAACGGCTTCACGAAGGGTGAAGTAGGGCTAGATGCGGCACTTGCTGTTATTTCTCTTGGCGAAGTCACGGCGCTCCGGGCGGCTGTTCAAGCGCGAAAACTGGCCGTGCTTGATCGCGGAGCGGTCAAGAGCCCCACAACCCGGCCTGCGGACACCATACCAAGCGGAAAGCCCCCGGTTGAACCAACTCTTCCGCCGAGCAAGCCGATCTCACTGCCATCCCCGGAGTTCAACGTACCCAGCGGCTACACCGTGAGCAAAAATGCGGACGGTTCAGCGACGGTAGTTGGACCGCGAGGCGGCGTGTACAACTCAACGGGTCGCTACACCGACGAAGGTTTGCCCGTGTACAAAGACAATAGCGGTGGCTACGTCACGCTCGAAGGAGGACGAACCACCGTTGCTGCGCCAGTTAACTTCGACTCCATCCCAAAGCACCACATTTGCACGAACAAGTGCGCTGTGGAGGCGGACGGCAAAGTAGCATGGACGAAGGAATACCAGCGGTTCTTTGACGGCGCAGACTTGAGCATCGACAAGTCGGTCGAGAACCTTGTAGATGTGAAGGGACATCGCGGGCCACACCCGCAGGAGTACCATCAATACGTCTACGACAGCCTGGATCGCTCTACTGCCGGGCTCACGCCTGGAACAAAGGCCTACAAGGATGCGGTCACGCAGACTCTTGGTAGAATCAAGGCAGAGGCTGTCATCGTTGGCAGCCAAGTCAACAAGTGGCTGACCCGGAGTTGAGATGAACCACTATTTGATCAGGGCGGACATGACGATCTCAGAAAGGTGGGTGCTGGGTGACATAAACCACATCAACAATTGGTATCTGATCGAACCGCCGGTCAACTTCATGGAGCCCGGTAGCTATAGCCTCTCGGTCACGCACCCTGGGCGCGAGGTCGACTATTCACTGGCTGGATACGCAAGTGCCCCGGTTGTCAGTGAGAGGCTCTTCAGTGCATTGAGGGGTTTGGCCGAGGTCGACGAGCCATATGAGAACGTTGTCTTCGAGCCTGTAACTATCGTAGGGCAGGAAACGGATCATAAATATTTTCTCATGATTGTTGAGACACAGGTCGACTGTATCGACGAAGCGCGTTCAGAGTTCGTCAGGTTCGACGACGGCGATGTGGCAAGGCCAGACCTGGCTGGACAGATTCGAGCGTTCTTCAAAATGACCTTGGACGAGGATAGGACAGAATCGCGGCACGTGTTTCGATTGAAGGGATACCCAAGCGCATTGATCGTCAGCGATGAAGTGAAGCGGCGTATCGAGGCTGCCGGTGCGGTGGGTCTTAGCTTCGAGCGGGTCAGCGGACATTGAAGCGCGACGCCTGCGTGAGCCTATCAACGTTCATTGAGCACCAGTAGTGCGCAATTCTGGTAAGCACTGTCGCTGCCTGGCGTAATCTTGAGGCCGGGTGTGATGTGATGATGAATTTGTCTCGGGATTGCGTTGGCGCGCGGCACTTAAAGCGATTTCCGTTATACAGATGGAGTCCGATGATGGATAGAAGGCTGCTGGAGGAGTGCGCAATTCGCCGGATGGCCAATGACTCGCGCGGACAATGATATCTATCTCGATGTAGCTTCCATCTTGTCGGAAGCTCCGCCAATCGGTGAAGCTCAGATGGTGATGAGTGCCAAACTTACACCGGAATCAGATGCATGCAGGTTTACGTACGATTCGGTTAAGGGCGCTGGAGAAAAGAGCTGGCTTGCACCGGGAGCGAAAGTTAACTCGTCTTTGATGGATCTACTCGTTGAGCTGCGAAATTGATCTGTTGCTGCCGGCTTGACGGCTGATCGTGCACCTTGGAGCGGTTGTGAGTCTCTCTACCGAGCGGATTAACGTTCAATTTTCTTACGATTGATCTGGGATCGTCGCAATAGCCAGGGCGAAGAGGCAAGGCTACCGGGCACGTAGTCGCGCAACTAGGTTGGTCTAGTGGGCACCCGCGCAGGCCGGCGCGTATGTGTACGCCCAAGGCCGTGTGTTCAGCCACGGCTCCAAGTCGGGCGGCGGCACGTGCTCGTTGCGCTCCAAGACACGGTGGACACCCAGAACGCCAGAACACCCAGTCCAGCAAGTCCAGTGGCTTCTCGATGGCTACAATAGGTACTTGTGTGGGGCTTTGGAAGTTTTCGATGGCCGATGCCGAAGCAGGGCGAAGAATGATGAGGTTGGAAACGTTGTCTGAGGATCTGATGATCCGATTGAGGCAGGCGTGCCCTTCTCAAAGGAGGATTGCCGCACTGGCGGCGTGTGCCTATGCAGTCGAGTATGCGCAGGTGCACGATAGTGCCGTGCTCTCCGTTCTCGGCGAACTGAACTCAGCGCGCGGCGTTGCAGCTTCTGCGATTGAGAAGGTTAAGACACTCTCGGAACAAGCCGACAAGCAATATTTCGACCTCCATGACGCCAGTGACTCATCGGAAGACATCGGTTACCTCACGGCATTCAGCAGGGCTCGCGCCTTGTCAGCAATGCTGTTTCTGGTCGAGGAAGAGTCGCTACGTTCGTCGTCTGAGGCGATATACGAGGCAGTCTCAGCTGTAGACGATGCTAGCGCCATTACTCTTCGAGTCGTTTCCGCTTTGGTCTGATCGCTAGTGGGGGCGAGGAATTGGCTACAGTTGCCGAAAGGGAAGTCGTATGGAGCGCTACTTGATGCGGGCGGACTTGGCTATCCTGGAACGATGGGTTCTGGGCGATGTGAGTCACATCAACAATTGGCACCTGATCGAACCGCCGGTCAACTTCATGGAGCCCGGTAGCCATAGCCTCTCGGTCACGCAACCAGGGCGCGAGGTCGACTATTCACTGGCTGGATACGCGAGTGCCCCGCTTGTCAGTCAGAGGCTCTTCAGTGCATTGAGGGGTTTGCCCGAGGTCGACCAGCCATATGAGAACGTTGTCTTCTAGCCTGTAGCCATCGAAGGTCAGGAAACTGATCAGAAGTATTTCCTGATGATCGTTGAGACACCGGTCGAGGCAAACTGGGATATCTACTACAGCACCTACGTAGCCCAGAACGGCGGAGGCTTGACGCCCGGCGGTCAGGTGACCGGACAGCTATCTGGAACGGGTCCGGACACCGTAATCGGCTTCCCCTACGCAGGACTCAGCGTAGACAAGCATGCATATTCGGATACAAACCTGACCTGGTTTGAAAGGTACAAATACAGAGAGAAGACCAGCAACGAGAGCGCCTACATGGAAGGACTGCTCAGGTCAGGCTTGGAAAGCTTCCGGTCAGAAGACTACCTTCCGACCAACATGGCTTGGCGCAGCTTCTTTGCGGTCCAGGATGCTCAGATAAACAGTGCGCTCGCGAGCGCCGCTTACCTTGCTGCAAGTGCGTCCGACATGAGTGAAGAGCGTCGTCGGTCACTCACTTTGACAGTAGGGGGACTGGCAAATCTACTGGGGAACGCTGCGACGGTGAAATCTGGAGTTGCCCCTGTAACGGGGTCACTTGGCATTTGAAAGCCGCCGGCGGCCACCCCTCTGAGCTGGAGGTGCCTCAAACAAATGCTCTTAGCCTTCCGCCTCAGAACGGTGGCGGTCTGTCGGACCGAATTGTCGTTCCAACCGTCACTGCAACGACCACCATTGGAGGAAGAACCTTCGTAGACTACAATCAGACTGCGAGAGAATTTGACCAAGGAAATGCCGGCATACCAAAGCTGATAGCGGATCGCGTCGCTGCTCGATCAGAGAGGTCAGGCAAGGTGTTGCCCAATGGCAACATGGCGACGGCTCATGCAGAGATCGGTGTTATCCAGAAGGTGCATGATGCTGGGCTTGCGGTCGGTGCGGACATGAGCATCTCTGTCTCCGGAAAAGACGTCTGCGGATTCTGTAAGGGCGACATCGCTGCGGCGGCCCAGGCTGCTGCCATGTACAGCCGGTGAGGAAAAAATGATGGATCTATGGTGCGGAGTTGAACAGGATCTTGATGAGTACAGGAGAGTCAGTGGCAATATTCGGCGCGCGTTGATTTCATGTGAGGCGCGAGCGGAGGAGCTGATCAAGGAAATCGGATCCTCCAGTTACGAAGGCGCAGGCTTGAAGTTCGACGAGCTTCGATGCTTGCTCGATAATCTGTCTACCGCGAAGTACAAGTTTGACTTTCCTTTGGGGGACAGGCTTGACGGCCTTGTTTACCACATGGATCGGGACGACGAGTACTCGCGCCGGTTCTGGCATGGAAAGTTCAGTGAAGGACTCGAATGGCCGGTGGATGCTGACTGACTACGAGGTCACATGTTGGCGCTGTCTATGCTGCAAACAAGTAAGCCACTGAGGCTGCGAAGGCTCTCGGGTATCAGCGGGTAAGCGAGACGGTGCACAACGTCAATCGTTATTCCGAAGCGGATCTCTGTACATCACAAGAGACCTTGACGGGCACAATGGCGGTGCCTGGGAGGTGGCCTCCTCCGTTAAAGGCCTTGAAACAAACCACCTCGCATAGTTACATTCGACGCAAATATGAATAAGTTTGGAGACTGGTAATAGTGTCCGTTAATGGATGGGAGAGCAGAGGGAAGACGGTCCGAGGTTTGATTGAGGAACTTCGCAGTTTCGAGAATCAAGACTTGAAGGTTGAGATCGCGTTTGAGCCTGGCGAAGAGAGCTTTCCCATCAGTCTCGTCGGCAATGACGGCGGAAAGTGCATTCTCTTTTGCCTCGCTGGGCGTTCTAAGCCGAGTGCGTGATGGCGATCGAACGGAGCGGCACGAAGATTGACTGCCGCTTCGGCCCAATCGAAGAGGCTCTTTCCGCCAGACCTTGCCTGTCCAACTGCCTGGCTACGGGATAGCCGACAAGGTGTGGCCTTGCTGGGAGTTCTGAGTCAGGTGTGGAGTAGTACGTGACGTGAGGATCTTGGTTCCAACGAACTGCAGCCATTGGCGCTGAACTCCGGAGACGATGAAAGCGACCAAGCAGAACATTCTTCGGTTCTCTTGCTTGTGCCTATGGGTTCTCAGTGTGGTGGTTGAGTCTGCGTTCTTGAGGGACGCGGCCTGCAGCAAGGCCTTCTACACCGCGCTAGGGCCAATGGAGTTTTCAAATCGAGAGGATGTGGACGTGCTTGATGCCGTAGCTAGCCTTGCAGTCCGCGCGCATGGTTCCCATGTCGCGTCTCGATTCCTTGGATAGGTTTGGGCGAACGGGTACGGTGGGCTTTCCGTGTGTACCAAGGGGGTGGGGTACAGTCAGCAGCCCGTTCAGTAGTTCTAATACCTGGCTTGATGACTTTGTGTGGTGCCCAATGCTCGCGACATAGGTGAGCAGGTCGACAAGCTTCAGTGGCGGTGGAGTGACTTCCAATCAAGGCAAAAGTGCATGACTATTCGCGATTCGCAGGGAAAATCGATGGAGGTCTGCCAGTGAATCAACGACTTGCGCTTTCGAAGATTCTTGCGGTTGCTCTCAGCGCCGGCATCTGCGGGTTGCTCCTGATCGGCCTACCACTGAGCGTCAATGCAGGGACAGAAATTGAGACGATCTACTTTTCTTCGATCATAGGCATGGTGGCAGCTATCTTCGGCGTGGTGGTTGGCTTCCCAGCGATTCTCATTGTTGATGCCGTACTACCTCACGCGAAGTTCCGCCATGTCGCGTTGGGCGCGTTCTGTGCGGTGCTCGCTTGGCTCATAGTCGAGGGCGCCTTTGCGCGTGACGCTTGGAACAACATCTGGGCAAGCAGCACCTTCTGGATTGAACGGGCGCCCAGGCGACTTGCAGTGTTTGCGGTCATAGGTCTGCTCGCGGGCATCCTTTACTCTTTCATCTGGCCCAGCTTGCTACGAAAGCTGACAGCGGCCAAGGACAGGTAGAAGGGGTGGTCGAGTGACAGTAAGTATTTCGAGACTAGCGTGGCGGGTGGCAAGTTGGTGCCGCGGACGGCACCACCGCTGATCAGGGGATGTTCTGAAGCCTCATGAGACCCCGGCTGTGCAGGCGCCTGCAATCATTGACTGGAGTAAAATTGTGTCTAGATCGTGGTGAATGGATTGCATGAGTCAGGAGCGTGATCATGGCAGGAGCGAAGTACAACCTGATTCACCCTGCGTACTTTTGCCTCTGGGCGCTATGTGCGCTGGTCGAGCTAGTTTCTGCCTATTCCCATTGGAATAGGGGCTTGAGATTGATGCCCCAACTTCTTTTGGGACCTTACGGGGACTGGGTCCGGCTTGCCGTCGTCGTGTCATTTCTGTCTCTTCCAGTCCTTCTCTGCGTTCTCGTCGCTCGTTTGCGCCACTGGAAACGGACTAGGCTTCTGGAGGTCTTCCTGGCGATCGTTGTCGTTACCCTATTCCTATACAACATGTCTTTCATAAGTTCTTAGTTCTCAACGCCTAATCATCTCCAACCGTCGAGTTCCCGATGATCATTCTTGCTTGCATTACTGACCGTACATGACTGTCTTCGGCGACCCAAACAATTTCGCACTCATTGCCGCGAGCGTCCAATCCTGGAACGAAAGGCCTGGCCTGGGGAATGGCATATTTCACTTCGTTGTAGATGGTCGGCTATTCCCACGACGAGCGAGGGTATCAGCGCTCTCGGCAGACATTGGTAGCTTGTCGTCCGGTAATGCTCTTGTGGATCTCCCAGAGAATTCCGCTGTGTCAAGTCTTGGTACGGATGATGCATTCCGCTTTCTGCTGAATGGAATGCTTCCCTACATCCTTATGGATGAAGATGAGATTCCCGATAACTTCCAGACTGACTATACCTACCAAGCCTCGACGAACAATTTGGAGGATGAGAATTGCTTCGCCTTTGCAGTGAAGGTTGGCCATCAGGTCAGGGTGCTCGCAGCGGAAATCGTGCTGGACTCCCTTGCCGGTGGTAATCGCTTGTTGGATGTATCCGAGGCGTGGATCGATGTGAAGGAGCTCGCGGAAATTATTGATCTTGCGAAAGAGGCCTTCAAGAATCGAAGCCTCTAGCTGCCTCCAGCAGTTGCGCGATCCCTGCGACCGGGTGGTCGGTCCGGGGTTTCCTGGATCGTGGCGAAGCCTCTGGTGGCGACTTGACTCGGATTTGCAGGGAAAGGCGATAGATGTCTCCCAGTGCGGCGCCATTGCCATGACAGATGCAGTCACAGTGAGCTTATGTTCGCGGATGCGCAAAGGCGCACTGCAGCCGACACTTCTGCAACACCGACCAGGAAACCCTATGAAAGCCATACTTCGAAGTATTTCAAGCGACACGTTCAATATCCGGACATGGAGTCCGGAAGATGCAGAATGCTTCGCGCTTGACCTCCTGCTGAAGATTGGCGCGGAGGGATCTGATGGCGCCGATAACTTTGATTTGAAAGTGTGCAGCCCCAGCTGGTTGGCGCAGACGTCGTGGAGCTTCCGGTGGGGACGTGGCTTGCTGATCGTTGCAGAGTACGATTTAGCTGCAGTTGAGAAGGAGATATCGGCGCATGTTGCCGCTTGTCAGGGTGACACTTGGATCGACATTGCAGTCAAACTCTCCCGAACCTTGATGTGGGAGTTCGAAGACTACGTTCAGTAACCTAGGCAGTTGCTTGGGGGGAGGACTGGTGAGCCTTCCTCACGCTGAAATGCGCTACGTGTAGCCCTTTTGATCAATGTGCCCGGCATCGCGACTGCGCCAATTTTCTACCGTAGAGCTATGTAGTAATGAATGGAGCGGTTCTTCCAGCGTGGTTGCACTCAATCGTATTTGCAGTGCTATCGGTCTACATTTTCATGCTTTGGGCTGGCTTGAAGCGCGACTCTCTGAGTGAGGCGCAGAAGCGTTTGGTTGACCGCATTGAAGTTCTTCGGTCACCGGGCGCGGCCTTGTCTGTTGGCTGCATGTTTCTGGCTCTCGCAGTCGGCAATGCCGTTTGGGCTTATGGGTACCGGTGGTGACCGTTACCTGCGATGCTATGCACGTGTGTGGATCTTCGGCTATGCCAAAGCGCCCGCACCGAAACTTCAAAAATGACTGATTCATGATGAAACACGGAATGTACGCCTCAGCCGCAATCATGCTCCTCTCCATGGCGGGCACCTCCGTGGCGCTTGCCGAATGTCAGTCGGAAACAAGGGACCTGGAGGGCTCCCCCGCTACGGCTGAGGTCTGCATCGTATCGGTAGGGATGTTCAAACCCAACAAGGTGACCGCGAGCATCAACGGGAAGGCCGTGTTCAGCGGTACAGATGCCAAGGATGTCATTTTCGATGGCCGATATCAGCGAAAGGTGCTGAGTGGCGGTTGCAACGAGATGGTGTCCATCCTGGACATGGCCACAATGAAGAGCGCACCCATCGCGGTGCTGCCTGAGAGTTTGGTGTCTGAGTGCCATATCGCAGCTGACGCGGATGGCCATGCGTTACCGTTTGAGAAGGACGCGGCCTGCAGCAAGAGCTTCTACACCGCGCTCGGTCCGCTGCTGGGCAAGCTGATGCCCGCCGCAAACGCAAAGCGCTGCACGGTAGTGCTCGACGCGGTTGAGGTTCTTAGCAAGGAATTCAAGCTGTAGGCAGGGTCTGTGACGGGGCGCTCCCAGCACATCGCCGAAGCCACAGCGTGTTGAGCCATCTCCCCTGCACCCCGCGCATCCGGCCGCCGAATCAAGCACAATCGGGTAATGCGCCGAATCCGCCTCCCGCTCGTGCTGCTCACCGCCTTCCTGCTTGCCGCCTGCGCCAGCACCGATGTGCGTAGCCCGCTGGCGACGTGGGTACCTTCGCCGAACCACAACGTGCGCAACCCGGTCATCATCGTGCTGCACCACACCGACCAGGACAACGTGCAACAGAGCCTGTACACCCTGCGTACCGCCAACAGCGGTGGCAAGGTCAGTGCGCATTACCTGGTGGGCTCGGATGGCCACCTCTACCAGCTGGTGGCCGACAACCGCCGTGCCTGGCATGCCGGAGGCGGCCGCTGGGGCACCATCACCGACCTCAACTCAGCGTCGATCGGCATCGAGATCGACAACGACGGCAGCAGTCCGTTTGCCGCGGACCAGATCGCCGCGCTGATCCGCCTGCTGGATGATCTGTGCACCCGTCTTAACATCCCGCGCACCCAGATCATCGCCCACTCCGATCTGGCGCCGGCCCGCAAGCAGGACCCCAGCCGCTATTTCCCGTGGCAGCGGCTGGCCGAAGCAGGTTTCGGCGTCTGGCCCCGCGCCAGTGACGGCCCGGCGCCGGAGGGCTTCGACCCGTGGCTGGCCCTGCAGGCTTTCGGCTACCCGCTTGACGACCGCGCCGCCGCCGCCGGCGCCTTCCACCGCCGTTTCCGTGGCCGCGACGACCTCCCGCCCACGCTCGACGTCGAGGACGCCCGCATCCTGCATTCGCTGCTCCTGCAGCGGTAGAGCGGCCGGTTGGTCCGCTGCTTCAGCAACCCCCTACAATCAATCGCTGATACCGCCCAGAACGAGCATCCATGAAGGCCAAGCGCATCACCGCTGCAACCAGGCACCCTGCCTTGACCCTTCTAGGTCTGTCCCTGCTCAGCGCCTGCAGCGTCAGCACTCCCAAGTCCGATGCGCCGCCGTCTGCAAGTCCCGCCACCTACGCAAAGGCGGAATGGAACGCGCTCCCCGCGGTCAGCGACAGCGACCTGCAGGCCGGCTTCAGCGCTTGGCGCAGCGCCTGCCCGCGGCTGAAGAGCGACGCCACCTGGGCGCCCACCTGCGCGGCGGCTGCCAACATCGCCAACACCCCAACGGCGATCCGCCAGTTCCTGCAGGACCGCCTCGAGGTCTATTCGCTGCGTGCCGGCGGCCACCGCGCCGATGGCCTGATCACCGGTTACTACGAGCCGGTGTACAGCGGCAGCCTCACCCGCACTGCCAAGACGTCCGTACCGGTCTATGGCGTGCCGACCGACATGGTCAGCGTGCAGCTCGATGAGCTCTACCCCGAGCTCAAGGGCAAGCGCCTGCGTGGCCGCGTGGAAGGGCGCGTGCTTCGCCCCTACGACGACGCAGCAAAGATCTCCGCCAAGGGCGTCAACGCGCCCGTGCTGGCCTGGCTGTCCAACCCGATGGACCTGCAGTTCCTGCAGATCCAGGGCTCGGGCCGCATCCGCCTGGACGACGGCCGCCAGTTGCGCATCGCCTACGCCGACCAGAACGGGCATCCCTACCGCCCGATCGGCCGCTGGCTGGTGGCGCAAGGTGAGCTGAAGAAGGAGGACGTCACCATGGACGCGATCCGCGCCTGGGCCGATGCACACCCGCAGCGCGTGACCGAGCTACTGGCCAGCAACCCCAGCTATGTGTTCTTCACCAAGGGGCCGGAAGGCGACGAAGGCCCGCGCGGCTCGTTGAACGTGCCACTCACCGCCGGCTACAGCGTGGCGGTGGACCGCACCGTGGTGCCATTGGGGAGCCTGCTGTGGCTGTCCACCACGCGCCCGGACGGCAGCCCGGTGGTGCGCCCGGTGGCCGCGCAGGACACCGGCGGCGCCATTGCCGGCGAAGTACGGGCTGACCTGTACTGGGGCACGGGCGACGCCGCCGGCAAGCTGGCGGGGGACATGAAGCAGAAGGGCAACCTCTGGCTGCTGTGGCCGAAGGGTGCCGCCCTACCCACCATTACGGCCGCTGGCGGCTGAGGACCCACGCATGGCGATCTTCTACGTAGTGGTCGCGGTGATGGTGCTGGAGATCATCCTGGAGCTGACCTGGAATCCGCTTTACTTCGTCACCGGTATCCGCCTGTTCAACGAGCGCATACCCGCCAACGCCGCCATGCGCGAGAGGCTGGTGCTGAACTGCCTGGAACGCGATGTAGCCACCCAGAGGTGGCTGCCGCTGGTATTCCGCGCGCTTCCCGACGGCCGCATGGCCTTCCGCGAGAGCTTCGGCATGAACTTCACCGGGCGCTACTACCCGGTGATGCGTGGGCTGGTAGTGGTGGATGCCAAGCGCAACCAGGTACGCGTGGAAGGCATCTGCAACTGGATGACGCTTGCCATCGGCGGGCTGTGCGTGGCGATGCCCTTGGTAGTCGCGGCCGCCTGGCCGATGCTGATGATGCTGGGGCTGTTCGTCGGCTGCTACCTCTTCCAGCGTCGGCGCTACCACGGCGTGGCTGACGCGCTGCGCGAACAGATGCGTGTGGAGCTGCCGGAAGCGATCATGGCGTTGAGGCGCCGCACCCAGTAGAACTACTGCGCCCAGCGCAGTGATTCTGCGCAGGTAGCCGCCGTGCGCCAGGGCTAGCATTCCAGCTTCAAGCCCCCTCGAGTCATATCCATGCACGAAGGACTGCTCAAAAGCTGGAACGCCGGCGCCACGCGCCAGGCCATCATCGCCTACGTCGCACGGGTCACCCTGGAGGACGGCCCCGACTACGTGCCGCCGGCCGCACGGATCGCCGTGTTCGACAACGACGGCTGCCTGTGGTGCGAAAAGCCCATGCCGATCCAGGCCGGCTTCCTGTTGCGCCGCATTGCCGAACAGGCTGAAGCAGACCCGTCGCTACGCGACCGGCAACCCTGGAAAGCCGTTCATGAAAAGGACCAGGCGTGGCTGGGCGATGTCATCACCAAGCATTACGAAGGCGATGACACCACGCTCAAGGAAATGGCGGCCGGCCTGCTTTCGGCCTATGCCGAAGATGACGTGGAGTCGTTCGCCAGCAAGGCCGACCAGTTCCTGCGCAGCGCGGAGAACCCGGTGCTGAAACGCCCCTACCTGAAGACCGCCTACGCGCCCATGCGCGAGCTGCTGCAGTACCTGGAAGCCAACCAGTTCACCAACTACATCGTGTCCGGTGGCGGACGCGATTTCATGCGGCCGATCACCCGCGAGCTGTACGGCGTTCCGCCCGAGCGCGTGGTCGGCACCACCGTCGCGCTGCAGTACCGCGAAGAAGACGGCATCGGCAAGTTGGTCCACACCTCGAAACTGGAGGTGTTCGACGACGGCCCGAACAAAGTGGTGCGCATATGGAGCCGCATCGGTGCGCGCCCGATCTTCGCTGCCGGCAACTCCAATGGCGACATCCAGATGCTGCAGTTCGCCACGCAGGGGAAGGGCGCCTCGCTGGCGTTGCTGGTTACCCACGATGATGACGAGCGGGACATTGCGTATACCTCGGGCGCCCAGAAGTCGGTGGCGCTGGCGAAGGAGCGCGGGTGGCCGCTGGTCAGCGTCCGGGAGGACTGGGCGAAGGTGTTCGTGGATTAGCGGCGGACCCGATATCATCCCCACCAGAACATCTGGAGATGATGACGAGTGAGAAAGTCCATGGAAGGCGTGATCCGCGCAGTAAGCCGCGTGGTGCTTTTTGTCGGCATGGCCGTGGTGGCCTGCAGCGCCCATGCGCTCAGCGATGAAGAAGCAACCCTGCTGAAGAGTATCCAGACAGCCGCAAAATCGGGCAACGCGAAAGCAGAGTACCAACTGGCCAATCTGTATCTCAGCGGTGCCGGTGTCCGCAAAGATGCGGCGAAGGCCGCCGCTTGGTATCGCAAGGCGGCTGACAAGGGCTACGGTCCTGCCCAATCCGAACTGGGTGCGCTCTACCTGCGTGGAATCGGCGTGCCCAAGGACGAGGCCCAGGCCATCGTCTGGGTGCGAAAGGCGGCGGAGCAGGGCGAAGTGATTGCACAGTCCGACCTGGGCATGCTGTATCTCAATGGACAGGGCGTGGAACAAGACAACGCCCAAGCGCTGGTCTGGCTGCGCAAGGCGGCCGAGCAGGGCTCTGCCGCCGGGCAGCACAACCTTGCCAGCCTGTATCAGCGGGGCGGCGCAGGTCTCGCCAAAAACGATGATGAAGCCAAGCGCTGGTACGGCAAGGCAGCGCTGCAGGACGGATCGCAACTCGGCGTCAGTCAGTCGCGCATGGCGCTCTGCCTGTATCGCGGCGAATACGAGGTGTGGTGCGGCGAGGCCGAAAGTCCGGGAGCCTTCGGCCCCGTGGAAGACCTGGTAGCGGCCGCAGAGGGTGGCGACACCCAAGCGCAGACCAGGCTCGGCGACATCTACGGCAAAGGGATCGGAGTGCAGAAGGACGAGCCCCAGTCGTTCAACTGGTACCGCAAGGCGGCCACCGCCGGATACGCCCCGGCCCAGACCCGGCTGGGCTATCTCTATTCCATCGGGCGCGGTGTACCCAAGGATGAGGAGGCAAGCATCGCCTGGTACTGCGAGGCAGCAGTGCAGGGATACCGCAGGGCCCGCGCCGACCTCGAGATCCTGCGCACCTACGGGTTGTTCGATCCGGACGAGTGCCCACAGCGCCGGGCGCTACGATGACACCTGTAGCGCCACGCCCTGCGTGGCTCCACGCTGGTGGAAGTCGAATGAGTTACTGGCGCACGTCCTGAGGGGGCCCGCCAATGCCGTTACGTCGCTCTGGGATTCCTGCAGCGGACGGAAGGGGAAATAGACCCTCGTTTTGCACTACATTGGTGCAATGACCCCCGCACCACCGTCTCCGTCCCTCGAAGTCCTTGGCACCCCTGTCGCCTGGGCCGATGCCGAAGGCCGCGTCGCCGGCTGCAACCCGGCCTTTGCGCGCTGGCTGGGGGTAAGCGTGCGACGCCTGCTCGGCCAGCCGCTGGCCTCGCTGGAGGTACAGGGCGAGGCGCTGGCCCACTTCCTGGCGCGCGGCGAGCGCGACACCCTGCGCCTGCACCGGCTGGCCTTGGCCCTGCCCGGGGAGGCCCCGCGCTTCGCCGAGGGCTGGCTGAGCCGGCATGAGGAAGACGGCTGGCTGCTGGAAGCGCACCCGGTGGATGAGTTCCCCGGGTTGGACCCGACCCAGGCCCTGCCCAGTGCCCTCAGTGCCGCCCTCAAAGGCCTGGCCCACGAGCTGCGCAACCCGCTGGCCGGCCTCAAGGGCGCGGCCCAGCTGCTGGCCCGTCGCAGCGCCCAGCGCGACCCGGAAGAGCGCGAGCTGATCGAGCTGATCGGCTCGGAAATCGAACGGCTGAACGGGCTGCTGGAACAGTTGTTGTCGCCGGCTCCGGCCGCGCCGCATGCGCCCCTCAACATCCACGCCTCTTTGGAGCGCGTGCTGCGCCTGGCCGAAAGCGAAGGCGGCTGGGCGGTGCGCCTGCAGCGCGATTATGACCCCAGCATTCCCGAATTCGACGGCGACGCCGACCGTCTCACCCAAGCGATATGGAATCTGGTGCGCAATGCGATCCAGGCCGGGGCGGGTACCGTCACCCTGCGCACCCGGGTGGAACATGGCGTGCGCATCGGCGACCAGCTGCAGCCGATGGCGCTGCGCCTGGAGATTGCCGATGACGGCCGTGGCGTGCCCGAAACGCTGGCCGAGCACCTGTTCCTGCCGTTGGTCAGCGGCCGCGCCGAAGGCACCGGGCTGGGCCTGGCGCTGGCCCAGCAGGTGGCGCGCGAACACCGCGGCACGCTGACCTACCGCTCGCGCCCCGGGCATACCGTATTCACCGTGCATCTGCCGATCGGGCAAGGCACCCCCGCTGCCGAGGAGACCGCGCATGGCGGATGACAGCCAAGCCACCGCCCAGCGTGTCTGGGTAGTGGATGACGACCGCGCGGTACGTTTCGTGCTGTGCACCGCGCTGCGCGATGCCGGCTATGCGGTGGAAGGTTTCGATGGCGCGGCGGCGGCCTTGGAGATGCTGGGCAGCCAACCCGCCCCGGACCTGTTGTTCACCGATGTGCGCATGCCGGGCGATGACGGGCTGGTGTTGCTGGACAAGCTCAAGGCCGCGCACCCGCAACTGCCGGTGATCGTGATGTCGGCCTATACCGATGTGGCCAGCACCGCCGGTGCGTTCCGTGGCGGCGCGCAGGAATTCCTGTCCAAGCCGTTCGATCTGGACGATGCGGTGGCCCTGGCCCAGCGCGTGCTGCCGGAGCCGGACACCCCCCTGGTCGAGCCCAGCCTCCCGTCAGTGGAGCCCGCGCCTGACCAGCGCCCGCAGCTGGTCGGCGACACGCCGGCCATGCGCGCGCTGTTCCGCGCCATCGGCCGCCTCGCGCAGGCGCCGCTGTCGGTGTTGATCAACGGTGAAACCGGCACCGGCAAGGAACTGGTGGCGCATGCGCTGCACCACGAATCGCCGCGCGTGCAGGGCCCGTTCGTGGCGCTCAACACGGCGGCCATTCCGTCCGAACTGCTGGAAAGCGAGCTGTTCGGTCATGAGGCCGGCGCATTCACCGGGGCGCAGCGCCGCCATGTAGGCCGCTTCGAGCAGGCCAATGGCGGCACGCTGTTCCTGGATGAAATCGGCGACATGCCGCTGCCGTTGCAGACCCGCCTGCTGCGCGTGCTGGCCGAAGGCGAGTTTTTCCGTGTGGGTGGCCGCGAATTGATCCGGGTGGATGTGCGCGTGATTGCGGCCACCCACCAGGACCTGGAAACGCTGGTGGCGCAGGGCCGCTTCCGCGCCGACCTTCTGCATCGGCTGGACGTGGTGCGGCTGCGCCTGCCGCCGCTGCGCGAGCGCCGCGATGACGTCGCCCAGCTGGCCGACACCTTCCTGGCCGCCGCCGCGCGCAAGCTGGATACGCCGCCCAAACGGCTCACCGCCGCTGCGTTGCAGGCGCTGCGCGAGCACGACTGGCCGGGCAACGTGCGCGAGCTGGAAAACGTGTGCTGGCGCATGGCCGCACTGGCTGCATCCGACACCATCGGCGTGGCCGATGTGGACAGCGCGCTGCATCGCGGTGCCGGGCCGCGCACCCGCGCGCAGGGCGATCCCAGCCAATGGGAAGCCCTGCTCTCGGCGTGGGCCCGGCAACGGCTTGCAGAAGGCGCCGAAGGCCTGCATGCGCAGGTGCGCGACCGGGTGGACCAGGCGCTGCTGGAGGCGGCGCTGCAGATTACCCACGGCCGCCGTGCCGAAGCCGCCGCGCGGCTGGGCATGGGCCGCAATACCCTGACCCGCAAGCTCGGCGCCGGGCGCCGACGCGGCGGATGAACCCCGCGTTCACCGCCTTTCATGGTGTGTGGACGACCCCAACGCTAGTTTGCAGATCCAAGGAGTACCCCATGCGTCGTTCCCACATCGCCCTGCTGACGCCGACCCTGCTGGTGCTTGCCGCTTGTGGCAGCGCCCCGCAGAAGGCGCCTGCGCCGGCACCCAGCGTGCCGGTGGTGAGCACCGCCCGGCAGGCTGAAGCCAACCTGGCGCCGGCGTCGGCCAGTATCGTCAGCGGGCGCCTGGTGATGGTGCCGGACGCCAGCGGCGTGCACATCACCGGCACCATCGGTGGACTGCGGCCGCTGCAGGCGGCGGCGTTCCATGTGCATGAACGCGGCGACTGCAGTGCCGTTGACGCCAGCAGCGCGGGGGCGCATTTCAACCCGTTCAACCAGCCGCATGGCCGCAACAGCGCTGGGGCACATCACATTGGCGACATGGACAACCTGCGCGCCGACGCGCAGGGCCGGGTCAGCGTCGATGTACGCCTGCCAGCGGTTACCCTCGGCGGCGGTGCAGCCACCGACATCGTCGGTCGTGCGCTGGTGGTTCATGCCAACGCCGACGATTACCGCAGCCAGCCGGCAGGTAACGCCGGCGCCCGAATCGCCTGCGGCGTCATCCGGGTCACGCGCTGAACGCGCTGTCCAATGACGTCGCTTTTTCCCTCGTTACCCGCAAGGAGATCCACATGCGCCTGATCCATACCTCACTGTTCGCCGCCATTGCCGCCATCGGCCTGACCGCCTGCAACAAGCCGGCCGATGCGCCCGCCGCCGATCCCGCCGCCGCCACCCCGCCGATCGCCGAAACCGCGCGCACCACCGAAGCGCCGCCGGCGATGACCAGCGAAGCGCACGCCAACCACAGTGCCGTGGCCGAGCTGGCCCCGACCCAAGGCAATGACGTGAAGGGCAACGTGACCTTCAGTGTCGTCGACGGCAAGGTCCACGTGAAGGGCCAGGTCAGCGGCCTGAAGCCGAACAGCGAACACGGCTTCCACATCCATGAGAAGGGCGACTGCAGCGCGCCGAACGGCGACAGCGCCGGCGGCCACTTCAACCCGAGCAAGGAAGACCACGGCAACGTGGCCACCACCCCGCACCACGGTGGCGACATCCCCAACATCAAGGCCGACGCCCAGGGCAACGCGGTGGTGGATGCAGCCGTGTCGACCAACGTCAACATCGGCGAAGGCAACGACAGCGACATCATCGGTCGTGGCCTGATCGTGCATGCCGACCCGGACGACTACAAGACCCAGCCGACCGGCAACGCCGGTGCGCGCCTGGCGTGTGCGGTCATCAAAGCCGCACCGTAACCGGTAGCGCCGGCCGTTGGCCGGCCCCGTGAAACGAAGAACGCCGGCATCGCCGGCGTTTTTCTTGAACGGTAGCGCCACGCCCTGCGTGGCTGCGCGGCGTCACCGTCAGCGGGTCAACAATTCCCGCGCATCCTGGCCCGCTTCGCAATGCACGAACAGCACCGGCAGCCCGTGCGCTTCCAGCACGGCAGCCATCTGCCGCTGACGCATCAGGTACTGCTCGTAGATGCCCTGCAGGCGGTCGCAGTTGCCCTTGTCGTGGCTGTAGTAGCTGCACCAGCCGGCCGGATCGAACAGTGCCATACGCACTTCGCCGTCAGCGTATCGAAGCAGCGGTTCCGGCGCTCTGTCCAGCCACTGCTCCGACTGCGGCGCCATCAGCGCCGTTTCTATCAGCGGCCACAACTCGGCCAGGCCCTGGTTGTCGTATTGCATCGACATCATCGCGGCCAGGTCGTTCACCGTGAAATACCGGGCGTGCTCGATCTGCGCGCCGAAGGCGTTCTGCGCCTGCAGGGCGGTATCGGCCTGGGCCATGCCCTGGGCCAGCAGCACCTCTTCCAGTGCTTCGGCTACGGCGGTGGTCTGGGTCACGTCGGTGCCCGTCAGCAGGAACGGCACCACGCGCAGGCCACCGCCGGTGAGGCTCGCATCGGCCTGGAACGGCAGCGGCACTTCGCCGTCGGCACCGGCGCCGAACGCCAGCAGGCGCGGGCCTTCGTTGCGGCCGGGCGCACGCATCTGCAGTTCTTCCAGGCGGCGGTGGATCGGCCAGCCGGGGCGCAGGACTTCGGCGGGGTCGAAATGGGCGCCGGCGAACACGAAATCGAGTCCGCTCACGCCGGGTACCAGCTTGGCCAGGTCGCGGCCAACGCGGTCGGCCAGTTCGCCCGCCTGCGCGGATGTCAGGGCCGCGTGGCGGGGGGCGTCTCCTCCGGCCAGTTCCAATGCCAGTACGCCAAGGGCATTCATGCCGGGGTCGGGTTTGCTCATGGGTTCACAGTTGGCCCATCACAGGGCGGCAGCTACACTTGGCCCCATTATGCCTGCTCCTTCGTGCAGGCCATGTTGCAGACACCCCTCCCATGCCAGGTATCTCCATGCCCAACGCTCGTCCCGTCGCCATTCTCGGTGGCGTCCGCATCCCGTTCTGCCGCCAGAACACCGCCTATTCGGACGTTGGCAACCTGGGCATGTCGGTACGTACGCTTGGCGCGCTGGTGGAACGGTTCGGCCTGCACGGGCAGCAGCTGGGCGAAGTGGCGATGGGCGCGGTGATCAAGCATTCCAGCGACTGGAACCTGGGCCGCGAAGCCACGCTGTCCTCGGGCCTGTCCCCGCTCACCCCGGGCATCACCATGCAGCGCGCCTGCGGCACCTCGCTGGACACGATCATCGCGGTGGCCAACAAGATCGCGCTGGGCCAGATCGAATCGGGCATCGGCGGCGGTTCGGACACCACCTCCGACGTGCCGATCGTGTACGGCAAGAAGCTGCGCGCGCGCCTGCTGGCCGCCAACCGCGCCAAGACCACCGGCGACAAGATCAAGGCGATCGTGCGCGGCTTCAAGCTGGGCGAACTGAAGCCGGAATTCCCGGGCGTGGCCGAACCGCGCACCGGCAAGAGCATGGGCGACCACTGCGAAGACATGGCCAAGGAGTGGAACATCTCCCGCGATTCGCAGGACGAGTGGGCGGTGTCCTCGCACAAGAAGCTGGCCGCGGCCTATGAGCGCGGTTTCTTCAATGACCTGATCGCGCCGTTCCGCGGCGTGGAGCGCGACAACATCCTGCGCGCGGATACCTCGCTGGAAAAGCTCGCCACGCTGAAGCCGGCCTTCGACAAGGTCTCCGGCCGCGGCACGCTGACCGCGGCGAACTCCACCCCGCTCACCGATGGTGCGTCGGCGGTGCTGCTGGCCAGCGAGGAATGGGCGCGCGCGCATGGCCACGAACCGCTGGCCTACCTGCGCGATTCGCAGGTGGCCGCCGTTGATTTCGTGCACGGCGAAGGCCTGCTGATGGCGCCGACCATCGCGGTGCCGGAAATGCTCAAGCGCAATGGCCTGACCCTGCAGGATTTCGACATCTACGAAATCCATGAAGCCTTCGCCGCGCAGGTGCTGTGCACCCTGCGTGCGTGGGAAAGCGAAGACTACTGCCGCAACCGCCTGGGCCTGGATGCGCCGCTGGGCAGGATCGACCCGGCCAAGATCAACCCGTTGGGGTCGTCGCTGGCCACCGGCCATCCGTTTGCGGCTACCGGTGCACGCGTGATCGCCACGGCGGCCAAGCAGCTGGCCGAACGCGGCGGTGGCCGCGCGCTGGTCTCGATCTGCACCGCCGGCGGCATGGGCGTGGTGGCGATCGTCGAGCGCTGAGTTGTTCGCATCGCGCAAAAAAAAAGGCCGCCCGGTTGGGCGGCCTTTTTTGTTGGGGACGGCGTCAGCGGATCGGGTTGCCGTATTCATCGCGCTCGTCGCGATGGATGTCGCGCACCGGCAGCGGTTCGCTCATCAAGGATAGTTCTTCGACCGTGGCGCGTTCGGGCACTACGGCCGCCAGTGGGGCGACCGGGCGCGCGAGCACCACGCTGTCTTCCCCGCGCTGCTGGCGCAGGGCGTTGGTGTAGCACTGCGCGGCGAGCGCGGGTTCGCCGCGTGCGGTGAAGACCTCACCCAGCGCTTCCCAGGCGGGGGAGCCGGCGCCGGCGGCGATGGCGCGGTGCAGGTAATCCTCGGCCTGGACGTGCTCACCCTGGCGCGCGGCGATGCGGCCGAGCGCCAGCAGCAGGGCCGGGCTGGACGGCTGCTGGCCCAGCCAGCGCTGCAGGTTGGCCTGGCGGGTGGCCAGCTTCTCCACCGGCATCTGACCGTACAGCGTCACCAGCGATTCGTCCCAGCGCGTATCCAGCGCCTGTTCCAGGTTGAGCAGGGCCGGTTCATCCCAATCCAGCGCCACGGCGCGCAGCGCGTAGGCCGACACCACATCGGGGTCGCTGCGCAGGGCCTTCGGGGTGGCTTCCCACTGCGCGGCCAGCGCATTCACATCGCCCGCCTCCAGCAGCGACTGCGCGGCCAGGCGCACTTCCAGTTCGGCCACGGCCTCATCGGGCAGCACCTTCTGCTTGCGCAGCGCGCCCAGCTGGCCGTAGGCCTCGTGCGCGCGGTCGGCACGTGCCAACGCTTCGGTGCGAAGCCACAGGCCGCGCGGCGGCAGCGGCTGGATGCCGGGGGCATCCAGCGCGTTGATCGCATCCACCGGGCGCTCCTGCTGCAGCAGGCGTTCGGCCTGCATCAGCGCATAGGCGGTGGCATCAGTGGTGGACAGGCGCTGCAGGTACTGGTCCACCGCGGCCTGGTCCCCGCGCGCTTCGGCGCTGCGGATGGCGGTCACGTAGGCCACCGCGCTTACTTCTTCGTCCTCGGCGGCGGTGCCCAGCAGCTTCTCGGCGCGCTGCCAGTGGCCGTACTCATGCGCCTGCATGCCTTCGATCAGGCGGGCGCGGCCCTGCTTGCGGCGGTAGCGGCCCCAGGCACGGAACGGCGAGGCCACCAGGCTCCACAGCAGCCACAGCACCAGCAGGCCCACCAGCACCATCAGTGCCACCTGCGGCACGGTGGAGCGGTAATCGTTGCCGCCGGCGCGGTAGATCACCTCGCCGTACTGGCGCAGCGATTCGGTGCCCAGCCATTGCGCGGCCACCACGCCCAGCACCACGGCCAGCAACAGCACCACCACGGATTGAATCGGCTTCATGTATCAACTCCCATCGCGCATGGCGCGCAGTTGCTGCAGGGTGCTGCCCAGTTCGGGCAGCGGCGGGCGTAGCACTTGGGTGCGCAACTGCTGCAGTTCACCACGACGCTCGCGCAGGCCGGGTGAATCCGGCCACAGCCGTGGCATCCACAGCGCCACCCGATCCAATGCCTGTTCAAAGCCGGCCTGGTCGCCGCGTTCAACCGCGGCACGGGCCAGGGTCAGCTCCAGCTGCAGCGAATCCCATGCGGCGGTGCGCTCGGCGCGGGTCAGAGGACCCTGCACTGCGGTGGGGGTGATGGTCACGAACGGGGCGAGCACGTGGTGCCACCACGGCGGCGCAGCGGTGTCCGTCGCCGGAGCGATCTGTTCGGGCAGCGCCAGCAGCGACTGCGAGAAGGTGCCAAGGCGCTGGTTGATGCCGGCGCGCACGCCCGGACCGAGGGCATCGACCGCGTTACGTTCCTGCATCAGCGCTTGGCGCAGGTTGAGGAACTCGGTGCCCTGGACGTCTTCCAGCGCCGTGGCCGCCAAGGCGTACAGGCGCTTGGCGCCCTCCACGTCATCGGCGAACGCCAGGCGCTGGCCGGCCTGGCTGAGCAGCAGTTCGGCCTCTTCCAGCTGCAGCGCCTGCGCGTTGTGGCGGGTGCTGTCGGCCAGCCGTGCCAGGTTCTCTTCCAGCAGGGCATTGCGCTGGCTCAGGCCCAGCATTTCATCGCGCAGCACCCGGTTGGTGGCGGCCGCATCCTGCACCCGCTGCGAGGTGGAGCGCTGGTCGCGGCGCAGCGCTTCCACGCTGCCGGCCAGGCCCTGCACGAGCACGGCGGCATCGGCCTCGCGCTGCGCGACACGCGCCTGCTGCGCCTGCCATTGGGTCCAGCCCCACGCGGCGCCACCGGCCACCACCGCAAGCGCGGCAAGCGGCACGATCCAGCGCAGCGGTCGGTGGGGCGGGGGCGGAACCATGTCGTTCATGCAGGCATCCTTGTCGACCGCGCCGGTGCATTCACGAGCTGGCGATCGACGAAGTGCACAGCATCGCTCGCCGCCCGCAGGCCCTGCAAGGCCGCAAACGACCCCTGTTCAGGAAGTTGCCGCAGTGGTGACAGCCGCGTGTGCGGCCTGCGCCAGCTGCGCCGGCAGCGGGCCGGCGGCGAGGGTGACCCGCGTGAATCCGGCGTCCGTCGCCAGCGCGGCCAAGCGCTCGCTGGCGGCCACCACGTGCGCCTGGCGCAGCTGCGCCAGCAGGTCCGCCGGCAGCTGTTGGCTGAGCAGCGCCAGGGCCTCGGCACTGCTCAGCGCCAGCACCCACGGCCCGGCCTGGTGGCGCAGCCGCTGCAGTTGCCGGGGCGGCAGGCGCAGCGCTCTGCGCTGGTAAACATCCACCCGCTGCAACGTCGCGCCACGTTCCTGCAGCGTACTGGCGATGATGCCGCGCCCGCCGGGGGCGGTAACCAGCGCCGCGCGCAGGCCCTGCAGCTGGGCCAGCGCCGGCAGGTCGAGCAGGCCTTCGCTGTCCATCCGGGTGGGAGCCACCACGTTGTCAACGCCATGCCCGCGCAGCGCAGCGGCAGTGCCGGCGCCTACCGCCAGCCAGGTGCCGGCGTGCGGGGCCTGCAGCGGCTGCAGCCGCGCGGCGGCATGCACCGCCGCCGGGCTGCTGAACACCACGA
>NZ_JBNBBE010000004.1:23452-270423 GCF_050031795.1 Stenotrophomonas sp. SrG | reverse complement strand
TGTCGGCAGCGGCGGTGGGGCACGGTCGCCGGCACCGGCCGGGGCGATGCGTCCACCCACGCCGAACAGCGTGGCGATCCAGATCGCGGCGGCCCACGCGGCCACGCCGCCCAGCCACCAGCTGCGCAGGGGGGCCAGTTCAATCTTCATGGGTGCCCTCCTCGACCGGTTCGGCCGTGCCGGGGTCGGTCGGGGCGGCCATCGCCGAGCCGACCGGTTCCAGCCCTCCCGGCGCGGGTTCGGGTACAGGCTCGACCGGCGCGGCGGCCGCATCGCTGCCTGCACCCGGGCGCAGGTAGCCAACCAGTTCGAAGGACACGTCCAGTCCGGTGCCGGTCTCGTTGGGCGAGGCCTGGAAGCGCTGCGCCAGCAGGTTGAGGTTATTCACGAACAGGCGCGGGCTGCCGGTTTCCAGGGTGTGCAGCACCGCCGCCATTTCCGGCACGCCACAGCGCAGGCGGACCTGCAGGGCCACGCGCGGGAACTGCGCATCGCGCGCGGTGTCGGTCAGCGGTGAGCGGTTGCTGATGGTGCAGCTGCGGTTGCCAGGGCTGGCCGACGCGACCGCGTCCTGCAACCGGCTCGACAAGGCGGCGGCGGCCGATTCAGCAGTGGGTTCGCGCAGGAAGCCGGGGCGCCCTTCCAGCGCCGCCTGCACCTGCTGCAGGCGCTCTTGCACGGCGGTGCGCTGCTGCAGCTGGGACTGCACGCGCTGCTCGCGTTCCTGCAGCTCGGCAATGCCCTGGTTGATGTCCAGCAGCGGCCGGGTGAACCACGGATGCACCAGTAGCAGGTAGGCCAGCGCGATCACCGCCAGCAGCAACGCCAGTGCCAGCCAGCGGTCACGGCGTGTTGGCGGCATTGCCATCGGCAACCTCCGGGGCGGGCGTGGCGGCGGCCGGGGCACCGGGCAGCGGCTGCAGCTCGGCGGTGAGGGTGAAGCGGTCACGGCCGGCGGCGCCGCCATCGGCCTGCAGCACGCCGGTCAGGTTGACCTTGCGCCACAGCGGTGAATCCTGCAGCAGGGAGACCAGCTGCGAGGCCTCGCGGCTCAGTCCGATCAGCTGCAGCGTGTTGCCTTCAACAGAAAGTTTTTCCAGGTAGGTGCCATCGGGCAGCAGCCGGGTAAGTTCGTTCCACAGCTCCACGGTGCTGGCATGTTCGGCGCGCTTGCCTTCCAGGAACGCGGCGCCATCCACCAGCTCCTGAAGCTGCTGGCGCTGCGCGGCGACGCGGCGCGCGTCGTGTGCGGCGGCATCGACCTGCTCGCGCAGGCGATCGGCGGCGGCCTGGCGGTTGTCCAGCAGCTGGGTACCAGCCAGGGCCAGCAGCACCACGGTGGCCACGGCGAGCAGCAGGTTCCAGCGCCGCATCGGGTCGTGGGTGACCCGGCGCTGGGTCGGCGGCAGCAGGTTCACGCCCAGCGGCTGCCCCGCGCCATCGTCGGCATCCACGCCGGCCAGCTGCTGCGCCCAGCTGCCGGCCTGCTGCGACCACTGCTCCAGCGCCTGGCGCGGAATGACCACCAGTTCCACCTGCAGCTGGCCGTCGGGCAATGTGTCCAGTTCGCGGACGTCGTAGTGGACCTGGTTGGCCTCGAACGGGGTCTGCCGGTCGATCTCGAAGCCGACCACGTCGCGCAGGCGCGGTGCAGCGGCGGCCGGCAGGCGCAGCGGGCGGCGCAGCACCGCGGCGGCCGGCAGCACCCAGTGCCGTGGCAGCGCGCGCAGGCGCGCATCCAGCACCCGCTCCAGGTCGGCCGGCGTGGTGGGCCACGGCAGTTCGGCCACGGCCTGCAGCTGGGTCGCGGTATCGCGGCGCAACACCAGCTGTTCGGCATGCCGCGACAGCAGCAGGCGCGAACGCGACCAGCCCATGGCCCATTGCCAGCGCAGCGGCAGCCAGGCCAGCAGCGAACGCCGCCACCAGCGCAGGCCATTGGCCACGCCGGGCGCGAACCGTCCCCGTGCCTGCACCAGACTGTCCCGCCATGCCGTCATCGTGCTGCCATTCCCTGTTCCCAGCGAAGTACTGTGTAAGTCGTTCCCGGCGTGCCTGCCGCGCCCATGCGCACTACCGCACGCAACACCGAAACCCGTCCGCGCTCATCCAGCGCGCGGCTCTCGATACTATAGGTGCCGCTGCCACTGGCAAGCGCGCCGGTCACGTTTTCGTCGCCGGCCGCTTCGGCCCGCTCGCGTTCGGCCAGCAGGCGTTCGGCATCCAGCCCGAGCGCGTTCAACACCGGCCCGGCCGCGAACCGGGGATCCGGACGCGACTGCCGACTGTACAGGGTCAGCATCGGTTCCATCCGTTCATACAGGTCGGCATCCATGCCCAGCACCCGCTGCAGCTCGCCGAGCGTCTCGAAGCGCCCGTTGCGCGCGCCATACGGGAGGCCGGCCGCCTGGTAGTCGGCGGTCTCGGCACCGCCACCGGGCTGTTTGAGGCTGTCGGGATCGCGCCAATCGGCGATCGCACCCGCCAGCTGCTGGGCGCGCCCGGGTTCCACCTCCAGCGCGCGCAGGAACGCGGTCAACAAGGCGGTATCGGCCAGGTTGAGGTTGATCTTGCCGTTCTCGTCGATGATCCGCAGGTCGATCTGGCGGCTATCGAAGGTCCAGCGATAGCGGCGGCCGTCGGCCTGCCACGGCGGTTGCAGCGCGGAGGGACGCAGGCGGAACAGGGCGTATTCCAGGCCGGCGCGTGCATGCTCCTGGCCGATTGCATCGTCACCGATCACCCGCTGCTGCAGGTGCTCGACGCGCGCACTGAGCGCGAATGCGCCGACCACGGCGGTGAGCAGTGCGATCAACCACAGCACCAGCACCAGCGCCGCACCGCGCGCGCGCCTCACGAGCGCGGCCCGCGCGACTGCGACAACGCGGCCACCATCGGCGGCCATGCCGGGCCCTGCTGCGGCACGATGCGGATCTCCACCAGCAGCGGCAGCCGCCGGGTGTCCTCCCAGCGCGTCTGCCAGTCGCCCAGCTGGCCGCTGCGCTGATCGATGCCGCGGTAGCGGAACGCGACCTCGCGCAGCGCGTCGGCCAGCAGTTCCGGCGCGCGCGGCGGGGTTTCGTCGATGCGCTCGCCGTTCTGCACCAGCGTCAGCGCAACGTCCAGCCGCAGTGCATCGCCGTTGCGATTGACCTGCAGCTCATGCACGTAGGGCCCGCCCCGGCCGAGATAACCCGGCAGCTCGGACACGAACAGCATGCGCTGCGGTTCGCCCTGGAAATACAGCGGTTCGCGGGTGGGATCGGGTGGTTCGGCGGCGGTCGGCAGCGCCATGCTGAGGCGGCGGCGCAGGTAGCCTTCCACCGCGCGCATGCGCTCGTTCTGCGCGGCCACGCGCTCGCCTCGCTGGGCGATGTTCATCGCCGAGCGCACGGTGGCGAAGGCCAGCGCCAGCCCGCCGACCAGCAGCACGGTGGCCAGCAGCACTTCGATCAGGGTGAAGCCGCGTGCGCCGCGCCGGCTCATCGCGGCGCCTCGGGCGTGTTGGGCAACAACCGCAACGAACGCCACTGCAGGCGTTCGCCGTTGCCTTCGCCCCAGCGCACCTGCAGGGTCAGCTGGGCCAGGGTCGGCCCGCTGACGGTAGTGGCAGCGGCCTGCGGCAGCGCACTGGCGCGCGCATCCACGTACGGCTCCACCTGCAGCTCCCAGCGGTAGCGGCCGTCTTCCCAGTCGCCCTGCGAACGCCCTTCCTGCAGCGGTTGTTCAATGCCGGTCGCGGCCAGCAGCGACTGCGCGTGCAGCATCGCGCGGGTGCGCAGGTCGGCGTTGTGCACCTGGCGTGCGGCCCCGGAAAGACTGCCCAGCAGCAGCGTCAACGCCAGCGCCAGCAGCGCGAAGGCGACGATCACTTCCAGCAGCGAATAGCCACGCTGGTGCTTCATTGCGCGCCCCGCACCGGGCCGGAGCGCACTTCGCCGGTGATCCAGCTCACGTCGATGCGCCACAGCGCATCGCGTACGCCCAGTTCAATGGTGCCGCCACTGGAGCCGCCGTCGGGATGGAAGGCGATGCCGCCCTTGCCGTTGGCCACGCCGGCGACCTGGCCGGCACCCCGGAAATGGACCTCGAGTGCAGCGGGCAGGCTGCCGTGGCGGCCGTTGGCGGCTTCCCAGGTGCGCGCCTGCGGATCGATCAGGAAGCGCTGGCGTTCTCCGGTGGCAATGGCCTGGGTGCGTGTGTAGCGCAGCTGGCTGGCCACTTCCTTGCCGGCATTGCGCAGCCGCACGCCGTCGATGCCGCCGTTCATGGCGGTCGCGGTGAGCACCCCGATGATCGCGATCAGGGCCACCACCAGCAGCATTTCCAGCAGTGAAACGCCGCGCACGGCACGCCGTCGCGACAGCGCGCGCGGGCGTCGTGTCCAGCGTGGCGGGGCAGGCATGCGCAAGCGCGCTTACTCGTACTTGATGTCCGCGTCGTAGCTGGTGCCACCGACCTTGCCATCCTTGCCCAGGCTGATCAGGTCGAACGGCTGGCCTTCGCCCGGTGCGCGGTATTCCAGTGCGTTGCCCCACGGATCGTTCAGCTCGCTGGCCTTGGCATACGGGCCCAGCCAGCCGTTGCTGCCGCCCGGCTGGGTGACCAGGTCGTCCAGCTTGGCCGGCAGCTTGCCGGTATCGAGCTGGTAGTTCTCGATCTTGCCGGCCATGGTCTGCACCTGCGATTTGGCGATGTTGGCCTTGCCGCGATCGGCACCACCGAGCACGCGGCTGCCGACCAGGGTAAGCACCGCGCCGATCAGCACGATGACGATGATGATTTCCAGCAGGCTCATGCCCGACTGGTTGCGCGGAGAGGAAAAGCGGACCAGCTTGCGACGGTGGATCATGGAAGCTCCTTGCAGCATGTCGGAACGAAATACGCCACGGCGGTCAGCCGATGGCATTGGTGAGGTCGTACAGCGGCACCAGCACGGCCACGATCACCAGGCCGACCACCGAGGCCAGTACCAGGGTGATCACCGGGACCAGCGCCGACAGCAGCCGATCGATGGCGCGCGCGGTTTCCTGTTCAAAGGTATCGGCGGTCTTGAGCAGCATGACATCCAGCGCGCCGGATTCTTCGCCGACCTGGATCATCTGCAGCGCAAGCCGGGGAAAGCGCTTGCCCTTGGCCAGCGAGGCGGACAGGCCGTTGCCGTTCTTGACCTCGTCGCTGGCCGCGTCCACGTCGGCGGCCAGCGCGCGGTTGCCCAGTACGTTGCGTGCGATGCCCAGGCCAGCCAGCAGCGGCACGCCGTTGCGCAGCAGCGTGCCCAGCGTGCGCGCCAGCCGTGCGGTTTCCAGCTTGGCCACCAGCCCGCCGATGCCCTTGCGCTGCAGCAGCCAGCCATCCAGCGCCAGGCGCGCCGCCGGCTGGCGCAGCTTGCGTTCGATCACCAGCAGCGCCAGCGCCGGCACCACGATCATCGCCAGCCAGCCCTCGCGCACCACCAGGCCAGCAGTGAGCACCCACTGGGTGAACCACGGCAGCGCCACATCCAGGCTTTCGTACATCTGCGCGAACTGCGGCACCACGTAGCCCAACAGGAACAGCAGCGCCCCGCCGACCACCGCCAGCAGGATCGCCGGGTAGATCAGCGCATTGATCACCCTGCCCTTCAGCTCCTGGCTGCGCTCCAGGTAATCGGACAGCCGCTGCAGGGTGTCGTGCAGGCTGCCACCGGCTTCGCCGGCGCGCACCATGTTGATGTACAGCCGCGAAAACAACCCGTGCTGGCGTTCCAGCGCGGTGGACAGCGCGGCACCGCCGCGCACCACGTCGCGGATGTCGGTGATGACCCGCCGGCTGCGTTCGTCTTCGGGCAGTTCCAGCAGGATGGTCAGCGCGCGGTCCAGTGGCTGGCCGGCACCGAGCAGGGTGGCCAGCTGCTGGGTGAACTGCACCAGCGCGCCGCCGTCGAAGGGCTTGCGCCGCAGCAGCGCCGCCCAAGGGGTGCCGCCCGCACCGCCCTCGCTGGCCAGCCGCGCTTCCATCGGCAGATGCCCCTGGTCCTGCAGCTTGGCGGCCACGTCGGCCTCGCTGGCAGCCTCCATCTGGCCGTCGAACAGTTCGCCATGCGCGTTGAGGGCCTTGTAGCGGTACTGCGCCATGCTCAGCTTTCCTCGGTCACGCGCAGCACTTCTTCGAGCGTGGTGTGGCCCATCAGCGCCTTGGCCAGGCCATCCTCATACATGGTGCGCATGCCGGCGGCGCGGGCGATCTGTTCCACTTCGCCCATGCCGGCGCGGCGCATCACCGCGCGCCGCAGCTCGTCGTTCATCACCAGGAATTCCATGATGGTGGTGCGCCCGAGGTAGCCGGTCGGCGCGATCGCCGAGGGCTGCGCGCGGTACAGGTAGATGTCTCCTTCCGGTTGCAGGCGGCGCAGCCCGAACTTGTCGATCTCCTCCGGTGAAGCCAGGTAGCGCAGCGCGTGCTGCGGTTCCAGCCGGCGCACCAGGCGCTGGGCCAGGATGCCGTTGATGGTGGAGGTGAGCAGGTAGTCTTCCACGCCCATGTCGAGCAGGCGGGTGATGCCCCCGGCGGCGTTGTTGGTATGCAGCGTGGACAGCACCAGGTGGCCGGTCAGCGCGGACTGGATCGCGATGCGCGCGGTTTCCAGGTCGCGCATTTCGCCGATCATGATGATGTCCGGGTCCTGGCGCACGATGCTGCGCAGCGCGTTGGCGAAGTCCAGACCGATCTGCGGCTTGGCCTGGATCTGGTTGATGCCTTCGATCTGGTACTCGACCGGATCCTCGACGGTGATGATCTTTACATCCGCGGTGTTGAGCTGGCTCAGCGCGGTGTACAGCGTGGTGGTCTTGCCCGAGCCGGTGGGGCCGGTGACCAGCAGGATGCCGTGTGGCTGCTCGAGCACTTTGCGGAACTGCGGCAGAAACGCATCGGTGAAGCCGAGCCGGTGGAAATCGAACACCACGGTGTCGCGATCGAGCAGGCGCATCACCACGCTTTCGCCGTGCGCGGTGGGCACGGTGCTCACGCGCAGATCCAGTTCCTTGCCCTGCACGCGCAGCATGATGCGGCCATCCTGCGGCAGGCGGCGCTCGGCGATGTTCAGCCGCGCCATGATCTTGATGCGGCTGATCACCGCAGCGGTGAGGTTGGCCGGCGGGCTTTCGCCTTCGATCAGCACGCCATCGACGCGATAGCGCACCTTCAGCCGGTTCTCGAATGGTTCGATGTGGATGTCCGACGCGCGCAGTTCCACCGCACGCTGGATCACCAGGTTGACCAGGCGGATCACCGGTGCTTCGGAAGCCAGGTCGCGCAGGTGCTCGATGTCGTCGACCACGCTGCCTTCGCCGTCGGCGGTTTCGATGATGGCGCCCATCGCGCTGCGGCCTTGGCCGAACCAGCGTTCGATGACGTCATCGATCTCCGAGCGCAGGCCCACCTGCAGGCGTACCGGCACCGCCATCGCCAGCTGCACCGCATCGGCGGTGTACGGCTCCTGCGGGTCGCTCAGCCACAGGTCGAGCACGCCGTCGTGCAGCGCCAGCGGGCAGGCGTGGAATTGTTTGAGGAAGCGCAACGACAGCGGCAGCGCATCGATCAGGGATTCGGGGGGCGCTTCGGGCACGCCCTTGCCCTCCAGCAGCGGCAGCCCCAGCACCTCGGCACAGGCCTGCGCGTGGTCGCGCTCGGACACCAGGCCCAGCCGCACCAGCAGCGGCAGCAGGCTGCCACCGGCTTCGCGCTGCAGCGGCCGCGCGCGGGCCAGGTCGGCCTCCTTCAGCCGCCCGTTGCGCAGCAACAGCGCCACGATGCGGGTTTCCGCATCCATGGCTGACTCTTCAGCAAGATCGTGGGTTACCGCATTCACGAAAGCTCTCCTGGCGACCCGCAGACTTTAGCAGTTCGCCGTGATGCCACATGCGGTGGTGGCCAATGAAAAACGGGAGCCCGTCACATGACGGGCTCCCGCAGGGTCTTCCCGGCCGTTACTGGACGGCCTGGATGCTCACGTTGCTGTAAGCCGATTCACCTACCAGCTTGATGTAGTAGGTGCCTGCCACGGGCGCGGTGAAGCGCACGGTTTCACTGTTGCCCGGACGCGCGGACTTGGCATCGAAGTCGGTCGCGGTCGGCTCGGCGCCGGCGCTGACGTACAACGACACGTTGCCGCTGCCGCCGTAGGTCAGGACGCTGAGCGTCTTGCCCGCGGTCGCTTCGAAGCTGTACAGCGTTTCACTGCCACCGGCACCGGTCAGCCCGCTGACCGCCACGCGGTTGGTGAGCGGCGTCGCATCCGGCGCGCAATCGACCGTGCACGGTTCTTCCAGGGCCTTGTCCAGTGCACCCTTGGCGTCGACGATGCCGCTGCCGATCGGGGTGGCCGCCGGGATGGTCACCGGGAAGTTGCGTGCGCTCTGCTTGAGCAGGGTCTCCAGCTGCGCCGGGGTCAGCGGGTCCTTGCCGGCCGAGGCCAGCGCGCCCTGTACCAGTGCGGCCACGGCGGCCACGTGCGGCGAGGCCATCGAGGTGCCGCCCATGCCCATGTAGCTGTAGGCACCGGAGGTCGGCGTGGTCAGGCCGTTGTAGCCGGCCTGCCAGACGTAACCGCCCGGGTTGCCGTCGACGCCACCGCCGCCGCCCGGACCGGACAGGTCCACGGCCGCGCCGAAGTTGGAATACGACGCGATGCCGCCGGTGATGCGGGTGGCACCTACGGCGATCACGTTGGCGCAGCTGGCCGGACGGTAGCCCGAAGCATTGGAGGCCTGGTTGCCTGCCGCCACCACCACGGTGGTGCCGCGCGAGACCGCGCCGTTGATCGCATCCTGGTAGGCCGGGTCGCACGCGCCGCCGCCGCCCAGGCTCATGTTGATCACTTCGGCCGGGTTCGGGTTGGCCGGCACGCCGGCTACGGTGCCACCGGAAGCCCAGGTGATCGCATCGGCGATGTCGGACAGGTAGCCGCCACACTTGCCGAGCACGCGCACCGGCAGGACCTTGGCCTTGTAAGCGAGGCCGGCCATGCCGACGGTGTTGTTGGTGGCTTCGGCAACGGTGCCCGACACGTGCGTGCCGTGCCAGGAGCTGTCTTCGGCCAGCGAACCGGCGTAGCACTCGTTGTCGTTCTCTACCCAGTCGCCGTAATCCAGCGCGCCGGGCACGCGTTCATCGGTCGGACGACGCGAGGTCTCGGCGTCGCTGATGAAGTCGTAGCCTTCCAGCAGCGTGCCGGCGGCGAAGTCCGGGTGCTGCGGCAGGATGCCGGTGTCCAGCACCGCCACCACCACGCCCTCGCCCTGGGCCACGTCCCACGCGGCCGGCGCGTTCACGCCACCGGTGGCGCTGTGGAGGTGCCACTGGTACTGCGCGTAGTACTGATCGTTCGGCACCAGCTGCGCGGTTTCCTTGGCGCGCAGGTCGGCGCGCTGCAGCTTGACGTCAGCCGCGGCGTACTGGACCGACGGATCGGCCTGGATTTCCTTCAGCACCTTCTGCAGATCGGCCTGGCTGAGCTTGCCCTGCAGGCGGATCACATCGGCACCGGTGCCGAGCCGGCGCACTACCTGCGGGCTGGCTGCCGCGGCACGCGCGGTGGTGGCGCCGAGGCTGGCGCGCGAAACCGCCGAGGTCACCGTGGCCAGCTTGGCCGAGCGGTCGGAGGCCGCAGCGGTACCGGTGCGGTACTTGACGATGATGCGTTCGGAACCCTGTTGGGCGGTGCTGGCCTGCTTCGCCGGTTCCTTGACCGGCAAACCGGCGGCATAGGCGCTGGCGCCCACGGACAGCGACAGCACGGCGGCTGCCAGCACGTTGATGCGAAGGTTCTGCTTCTTGGTCACGGTGTAATCCTCTTCAAGGTCATGGATCAAACGACTGTTCAGGCCAACACTCCATGCGGAAACCCCGGCCGGCCCTGGCCAGGGTCTCCGTGACCCGCCCCCTCAGGCCTTGCATTGCATCGGACGCGTTACCAGCCGAAGCCGGCACCCACGCCCACCGAGCTGTCATCACTGCTGAATGCGCCGCCGACAGTGACCGTGGCGCGGTCGCTGAGGGCACGCTGGTAGCCCAGCGACAACGCCGACTCGCCGCTCTGGAAGCCGACACCGACACCGACGCGGTTCTGCGTGCGGATGCCGGCGGCACTGGTGGCCATGTTGAGCATCGCGGCGTTCATCGCGCCCTGGCGGTCGATGCGGCGGTCCTGGTGGCGCAGGCGCTCATCGATTTCGCCCTTGTAGATGTCGAAGCTGTCGGCCATCGCGCTGTAGCGCTGGTCGGTATAGCTGTTGGCGGTGGCAATGCCACCGTCCAGCTGGCCCTTGTTGACCGCATCGGTGGCCGCGCTGCCGGCGGCCACGTTGGTGACCTGGCGTTCGGCACCGACGGCACCCACCGAGACCGTGTCGGCGCGGTCGGCGACCGAGCCCTGGCCCAGTGCGACCGAGTTGGCGGCCGTGGCGCTGGCCCCCTGCCCGATCGCAGTGGCCGAGGCCCCGCTGGCCACGGCACCTTCGCCCATCGCCACCGAGGTGACCGGTGCCACCGCTGCCACAGGCTGCGGGGCGCCGACACTGGCGGCGGTCGGCGTGCCCTGCACGACCGGGGCATCGGCACTGGCCACGCGGGCCGTGTCGGTGCTGGCGGCGGTCGTCTCGGCCGTGGTCGCCGCCGTATCGGCAGCCTCAGGCGTGGCCGCCACGCTGGCGGTGGACACCGACGCGGAGCGCGCACGTGCCGCGTTGCTGCTGCCACCGGCCACGCGCTGGTCGATTTCGCTGACCTTGGCATCCAGCGCCCCGAGCGCGTCACCCACGTTGTTGTAGGTGCTGCCCTGGATCACGTAGTTGGGCGCGACGAACACGCCCTGCATGCCGACGCTGGCGCCGCCGCCGAGGAAGCTGGCGGTGTCGGTCAGGGCCTGGAACAGCTGCCCGCCATTGACGGCCTGGCGGCTGCCGCTGGCGATCGACCCGGTGGCGACGTTGTCCAGGGTGGTGCCCTCCACGCCCGACAGGGTGAGCCTGTCGCGGCTGCTGTCGTCGTAGGTCAGCGCGTTGGCGGTCACGTTCTCCACCGAGCCGATGCGGTCGTCGATGTCGCCGACGCGGGTTTCCACGGCGCCCACGCGCTGGTTGGTGGTGTTGAGCTGGCCGCCGGTGACCGCATCGGTGCTGCCTGCGGCGACACGACCGGCCGCGACGTTGACGATGCGGCGGGTAGCCGGCGAATCGGTACCGTTGCCGCCACCGACCGAGACCACATTGGCCTCCACTGCACGCGACCCTGCACCCAGCGCCACCGAGTTGGCACCGGACGCACCGGCAGCGGAGCCGATGGCGATGCCGTTGGCACCGTTGCTGACGAAGGCACCGTTGCCCACGGCCACGCCGTTGGTGGCGTTGGTCGAGGCCAGGCGGCCGACCACGGTGCTGTTGTCACCGCGTGCCGAGGCATCCGCACCGAGCGCCGTGGCGCCGGTGGCCGAGGCGGTGGCCGCGGTACCCACCGCGCTGCTGCGGGTGCCGCTGGCGGTGGCGCCCGAACCGGCTGCCAGCGCATCGGTGCCGCTGGCGTTGGCCACGCCGCTGCCGCTGGCGTCGAAGTGCTGGCCCACGGCATCGGCGGTCGCCGCGACGCTGTCCAGCTGCGCCTTGTTGACCGCATCGGTGGCATTCACTGCCGCACCGACATTGGTGATGCGGCGCGTGGCCGGACCAGTGGTGCCGTTGCCGCCGCCGACCGAGACCACGTTGGCCTCGGTGGCACGCGAGCCTGCGCCCAGGGCCACGCTGCCGGTGCCGCTGGCCCAGGCGCTCTTGCCCAGCGCGGTGGCATTGATGCCGCTGTAGGCGTAGCTGTCCTGGCCGATCGCGGTGGAGCCGGCCGAGGTCGCCCATGCCAACTGGCCGACGGCAGTGGTCTGTGCCGCTGTGGCCCAGGCGCTGGCGCCGCCGGCGAAGCTGTTGGCGCCGCTGGCCTGCGCGCTGTTGCCGATGGCGATGCCATACGCGCCGGAGGCGGTGCTGCCCCAACCGAACGCGGAGGCGTAGTCGCCGCTGGCTTCGGCACCGTAGCCGAGCGCGGTGGTGCGCAGCCCGCTGGCGGCACTGAACGCGCCGACAGCGGTGCTGTAGTCGCTGCCGGCTTCGGCGCTGTAGCCGACGGCGGACGACTGCAGCCCGGCCGAAGTCGCGCCGGCACCGCTGGCGGTGCTGAACACCCCGGTGGCCTGTGCGCCGGCACCCAGTGCGGTAGCGCCGGTGCCGCTGGCACTGGTGGCCTTGTCGAGCAGCACGTTGCCGTTGGCATCTTCGTAGTACAGCGAACCGCCGATCGCGGTGGCCGAATCGGCGGTGGCCGAGGCGTTGTAGCCCGACGCCGAGGCGTACCGGCCCGAGGCCAGCGAACCGCTGCCGTAGGCCGACGCGCCGGTGCCGAACGCGTTGGACGCTTCGCCTGCCGCCGTGGCATAGGTGCCATCGACATAGCTGCCCACGTCATCGCCATTGCCGCTGCCGGAAGCCTTGAAGTAGCGGTTGGTTTCCTCGGCGGTATCGGCCACGGCGTTGAGCTGGTCGAGGTTGACCGCGTCGGTGCCCTCGGTACCGGCGGCCACGTTGGTGATCTGCCGCTGCGCAGTGGCGGTGCCGACCGAGACGCTGTTGTCGCGGTCCGCACTGGAGCCTGCGCCCAGGGCCACGCTGTTCACGCCGCTGGCCGTTGCGCTTTCGCCCAGTGCGGTGGCGCTGGCCGCATCGGCCCACGAATTCCAGCCGACCGCGGTGGCGTAGTCATCGGTGGCCCAGGCACCGGCGCCGAAGGCCGATGCACCCGTGCCTGACGCGCGCGCCGGAATGAAGCCGAAGAACGTACTGCCACCGACCGCGACGCTTTCGTCGCCGGTGGCTTCACTGAACTCACCCACCGCCACCGCGCTGGCACCGGACGCCGTGGCGGCTGCACCGACTGCGGTTGCATAGGCATTGGAGGCGACTGCGCCATAACCCAGTGCCGAGGACAGCTCGCCGGTGGCTTCGCTGTACCCGCCGAACGCCGATGCACCGGCTTCCGACGCCGTGGAGCGGAAGCCGTTCGCCGTGGCCTGCTGGCCCGACGCGATGGCTTCGCTGCCGCCGGCCGTGCTGTACGCACCGGACGCCTGCGCACCGGCACCCACCGCGCTGGCACCGATCTCGCTGGCGGCGGCACCGTTGCCGATGGCCACGCTGTTTTCGCCGGTCGCCTGGGCCTCGCTGCCCAGTGCGGCCGCACCTTCGCCGGTAGCGAGCGCGTTGAAGCCGATGGCGGTGGCATTGTTGGCCAGCGCGTTGGCACCACTGCCGAGCGCGCTGGCGCCATCGCCGATCGCATTGGACGCTTCACCCGCCGCCAGTGCGTTGTCGCCTTCCACATAGGCACCGGCATCGCTGTCGTCGCTGCCGCTGGCCTGGAAGTACTTGCTGGTGGTTTCAGCCACCGCAGCCACTTCCTTCAGCTGAGCCACGTTCACCGCATCGGTGTCTTCGGTACCGGCACCCACGTTGGTGATCTGGCGGTCAATCGCGTCATGCACCACGCCGGCCGCATCGGTCCAGGCTTCGGCCGCACCGACCGATACCGTGTTGGCACGATCAGCCAGCGTGCCGGCGCCGAGCGCGACACTGTTGTCGGCGTCCTTGGTGGTCCAGGTGTTGCTGCCCACCACGGTCGAGTTCAGCGCCTGCGCGTAGCTGTTGTAGCCAACCACGGTGGCACCATCTTCGGTGGCCCACGCCTCGCTGCCGACGGCCGTGGTCTGGATGCCCTGGGTGCTGCTGTTGGCATCGGCGCCGGCCAGGGCGTTGAAGCCGACCGCCACGCCGTTCTGTGCGGTGGCCGCGTTGTTGCCCAGCGCCACGCCGTACTCACCGGCATTGGCCTGCACGCCGAACGCCGCACCGGCCACGTTGGCACGCGTGCCCTGGCCCACTGCGGTGGCTACTTCGTCCGCGTAGCTGTAGGTACCGATCGCGGTGCCGAAGAAGGCAGCCGTGGCGCCCGCGCCGAACGCACTGGCGGCCCAGCCGTCGGCGGTGGCGAAGTTGCCGATGGCCGTGGTTTCGCGACCCAGCGCCCACGCGCCGTAACCCACTGCGGTGGATGCCAGGCCGGTGGATTCCGCGCCCGCACCGACCGCCACCGAGCCGAAGCCCTGCGACAACGCGCCGCCGCCGATGGCGATGGCGGCGCCGCCACTGGCGGTGCTCAGGTCACCGAGGGCGACCGCGCCCTGCCCGCTGCTGGCCGCGTTGCTGCCGATGGCGACCGCATAATCGGCGGTCGCCGTGGCATTGAAGCCCACTGCCGTCGCCTCGTTGGCAACCACCGTGCTGCCCGCACCCAGCGCGGTGGCGCCGTTGCCGATGGCATTGCTGGCCTCACCGGCGGCCAGCGCATCATCGCCGTCGACAAAGGCACCGGCATCGCTGGCATCGCTGCCGCTGGCCTGGAAGTACTTGCTGGTGGTGGCGGCGGTATCGGCCACGGCGTTGAGCTGGTCCAGGTTCACCGCATCGGTGCCTTCGGTACCGGCGGCCACGTTGGTGACCTGGCGCTCGCTGCCGGCGCTGCCGACCGACACGCTGTCATCGCGGTCGGCAATCGAGTCCGCACCGAGCGCCACGCTGTTTTCGCCTTCGGAGGTCGCGGCGTTGCCGAGCGCGGTGCTGTTCAGGCCGGGCGACCATGCACCGCCGCCCACGGCGGTGGAGTAGTTGCCGGAGGCTTCGGTGGGCAGCAGGCCGAACAGCGCACCGCCGATGGCCACGCTGTTGGTGCCGCTGGCCAGGCTGCCCTGGCCGGTGGCGGTGCTGTAGGCGCCGGTGGCTTCGGCGTCGCCACCGAGCGCGACGCTGTTGGAGCCGGTGGCCTGGGCGAAGCTGCCCAGCGCAGTGGCGTTGAACGCGGTTGCCGCGGCATAGCCACCGATCGCGGTGGTGTAGCCGGCAGTCGCTTCCGAGGCGAAGCCGTAGCCGGCCGACAGGGTGCCGCTGACTACGCTTTCCGCGCCCACCGCAGTGGCGCCCGAGCCGCTGGCGGTGCTGTAGTAACCCAGCGCCACCGATTCCTCACCGGCCGCTTCGGACAGCGCGCCGCTGGCGAGGCTGCCGGCGCCCGAGGCGATGCTGGCCGCGCCATTGGCAGTGCTCTGCTCGCCCGAGGCGAGGCTTTCGGCACCGTTGGCGGTGGCGTATTCGGCAGTGGCCTGTGCATCGGCACCGGTGGCGGTGGCATTGCCTGCGCTGGCAAGTGCATTCAGGCCAACCGCGGTGGCGCCGTCAGCGAGCGCGAACGCACCACTACCGACTGCCGAGGCGCCGGTGCCGCTGGCGAAACTGCTGGAACCCACTGCCGTGGCGTAGTCGCCATCGGTGGCGGCGTTGGAACCGGCCGCCACGCTTTCCGCTCCGCCGACGACCGCCACACCGTCGCCGCTTGCCTGGAATTTGTCAGTGGCGGCAGTGAGCTGGTCGACGTTTACCGCGTCGGTGCCCTCGGTGCCGGCCGCGACCTGGGTGATCTGGCGCTGCTGGTCATCATTGCCGACCGATACGGTGTACGCACGGTCGGCGCGTGCGCCAGCGCCCAGTGCCACCGCGTTGGCGGCACTGGCGTTGCTGCCCGCACCGATGCCGATCGCGCTTTCACCGCCGGCGACGACATTCGTGCCGATGGCGATGGTGTTGATGCTGTTGCCCAGCGCCTGGTAACCCACCGCGACGCTGTTGTCGCCGTAGCCGAACGCACCGCGGCCGAGCGCGGTGGCGCTGTTGCCGCGCGCCCAGCTGTTGTAGCCGATCGAGGTAGCACCGCTGCCATCGGCCCACGCCGCATAGCCCACGGCGGTGGCATTGGCCTCGGTCGCCCACGCGCTGGAACCGAACGCGGTGGCACCATCGCTGGTGGCCCATGCATACGCACCGGTAGCGGTGCTTTCGCTGCCGCTGGCGAAGGCGTTGTCGCCCTGCGCCACGCTGTACTCACCCGTAGCGCGCGACTTGTAGCCCTGCGCCAGGCTGTTGTCGCCGGCGGCCTGTGCGCCGCTGCCGTACGCGTTGCTCTGCGCGCCGGTGGCCTGTGCACCTGCACCGACGGCGACGGCATCCTGCGCGGCGGTGGTGCCCACCGTCACCGCGTTGCCATCGGCATCCACGATCGGCGAGTTGTACTGGTCGTAGGCCTGGCCGACGCCACCAATGGCGACGCTGCCGTTGCCGGTGGCGGCGACATTGCGGCCCACGGCCACCGTATCATCGCCCACTGCGGACGCACCGTTGCCCACCGAGGTGGCGCCTGCGCCGATGGCATTGCTGGCCTCGCCTGCAGCGAGTGCGCCGTCGCCATCGGCGAACGCGCCCACGTCGCTGTCCTGCGAGCCGTTGGCCTTGAAGCGGTAGGCGGTGCCGTCCGCGGTCCCGGCGACGGCATCCAGCTGCGCCTTGTTGACCGCATCGGTGGCTTCGCTGCCGGCGGCGACATGGGTGATCTGGCGTTCGTTGCCGACATCGCCGACCGACACCGTGTTGTCGCGCACGGCGGTGGAATTGGCGCCCAGGGCGACGCTGTTGGCGCCGCGCGCGGTGCTGTAGAAGCCGACGGCCGTGCTCAGTTCGCCACTGGCCCAGCTTTCCGCACCGAGTGCGGACGCGCCTTCGCCCGGTGCGTACGCGAAGTAGCCCACGGCGGTGGCTTCGGTGCCAGAGGCTTCGCTGAGCGTGCCGTTGGCCACGGCGTAATCGCCGCTGGCAATCGCACCGGCGCCGACCGCGGTGGCGGCCTCGCCACTGGCCTGGGTGTCGACGAAGAAGCCCAGGCCGGGAATCAGGTCGACCGGACCGCCGATGGCGGTGCTGCTGGTGCCACTGGCCGCGCTCTGCGTGCCCACCGCCGTGGCGTAGTCGCCGGTGGCATTGGCCACCGCGCCGAACGCCGACGACTGTGCGCCGGCCGCATAGGCGCCGACGCCATACGACGAGGCGGCAAAGCCCGCCGCTTCCGCGCTGGCACCGACGGCGGTGCCACCGACGCCGGCGCTGGTGGCGCCGGTATCGACCGGCACGCCGCCGTTGTTGATCAGCGGGTTGCCGTCTTCATCCACGGCAGTGCCGCCCACGGCCACGCTGCCCGGGCCGTTGGCCTGCGCGTTGGTGCCGAAGGCGGCGCTGTTCTGGCCGCTGGCCAGCGCGTTGTAGCCCACCGCGGTGGCGTTCTGCGCCACCGCGGTGGCGCCGCTGCCGAGCGCGGTGGTGCCGGCGCCGAGCGCATTGGTGGCTTCGCCCACGGCCGTGGCGTTGTCGCCGTCGGCAAAGGCGCCCGCGTCGCTGTCGGCGCTGCCGGTAGCCTGCACGTACTTCGCGGTGGTGCCTGCCACCTCACCCACCTCGTCGAGCTGGGCCTTGTTCACCGCATCACCGGCTTCGGTGCCGGCGGCGACGTTGGTGATCTGCCGTTGCAGGCCGTTGTCGTTGCCGACCGACACGGTGTCCACGCGATCGGCGTAGGAGCCTGCACCCAGCGCGACGCTGCCGACCGCAACCGCTGCGGAGTTGGAACCCAGCGCCGCACTGAAGTCGGCCACCGCCGTGCTGAACGCACCCACCGCAATCGAGGCTTCGCCGCCGCTGCCGGCGCCGCGGCCGAGCGAGGTGCTGCCCGCGCCGATCGCCAGTGCGCCGCCACCAATGGCGGTGGCGCCATCGGCGCTGGCCTCGGCCAGCCCGCCAATGGCGGTGGCTGCGCCGTTTTCGCTGGCGGCAAACGCGGATGCGCCCAGCGCCACGTCACCCAGTCCGAACGCCATCGCGCTCTGGCCCACCGCAACGGTGGCGTCGCCGATGGCCAGGCTGTTCTGGCCGAATGCGCTGCCGCCCAGGCCGGCGGCAACGGCATCGCTGCCTACCGCCGTGGTGGCGTTGGACAGCGCCTGGCTGTTGCGGCCCAGCGCGGTGGCGCCGTCGCCGTCGGCATTCGCACTGGCGCCGGCAGCGAGTGCGCCTTCGCCTTCGATGCGGGCTGCATCGCTGTCGTTGCCTTCGCCGTCCGCCTTGAAGTAGCGCGTTGCGCTGGCGGCCGTTGCAGCGACGGTGTCGAGCTGCGCCTTGTTCACCGCATCGGTGGCCGCAGTACCGGCGGCCACGTTGGTGACCTGGCGCTCCTTGCCGGCATCACCGACCGACACCGTGTTGGCGCGTGCGGCGCGCGAGCCGGCACCGAGCGCCACGCTGTTGGCTGCCGAGGCGGTGCTGTTGCTGCCGATGGCCACGGCGTTCGCGCCCGATGCGGTCGCATTGCCATCCACTACGCAGCTGTCGATCACGTTGCTGTTGAGCACCACGCAGTTGGCGTTGCCGCCCACTTCCACCGACTGCGCCTGCGCACCGGAGGGCGCGCCGGCCATGCCCAATCCAAGCGTCAACGCAATGGCGGCCGAGAGCACGGCGCCCCCGCGCGTGTCGGAAGATCGTCGCTGATCGATGACCACGCCCGGGGTCTGGCTGCTGGCGAGTTCGGAGGCAACGACCATCTGCCCCAGTGCTTTGTTCCAGACCTTGCGATAAATCCGATTCATCGATGCGACTCCTGGTTGGCTGGTTTTGGGCAAAGCGACGCCAACGCCAGGCCGCGTGGCCCAACGTCCCCTGGGGGCGTTTTCCGCTTGATTTACTGCGTTGTGCCGGATGGCGCGCTATCGGCGCGATCAACGAACAGAGAACTCGCCATCCTTGCGGTTGATTCCGAACTGAACGATTGCAAACTGAGAACTCAGTGTTAACGCACGGTTTCCATGGCGTCAAGACTTTGACAGACGAAAGTGTTCGAACGCGCAAGGCGTCACACATTCGACTATTCATCAAGGCATTTTGTTAGATCGATGTGAGCATTCGCCATCACGCGGCTTCACACATGTAACGCGCTGTAACTCGTTGGCTGTGCTCGACTTGAACGCCGCCCAAAAAAAACCGCCGAACAGGTCGGCGGTCTTTCTTCACTTCTCTTTCACTCGTCTTTCACGCGGCGTGCACCGTCGTTCAGCCGCACCATACTCTTGCGTTGCGGAACATGCGCAGCCACGGCGAGTCGCCGTTCCAGTCCGCCGGACGCCAGCTGAGGTTCACCGCTCGCGGGGTGCGCTCCGGGTGCGGCATCATGATCGTCACGTGGCCATCGGTGGTGGTCAGGCCGGTGATGCCGTCGGGCGAGCCGTTCGGGTTCAGCGGGTACTGGGTGGCCACGTTGCCGTCGCCATCGACATACCGCAGCGACACGCGGGCGGCGGCCTGGTCGACGGCATTGGCGAACACCGCCTGGCCTTCGCCGTGCGCCACCGCCACCGGCAGGCGCGAACCGGCCATGCCACGCAGCAGGATCGACGGCGATTCGACGATTTCCAGCAACGCGGTGCGGGCTTCGAACTGCTCGCTTCGGTTGCGGCGGAACTGCGGCCAGTGCTCGGCACCGGGGATGATGTCCTTCAGCTGGCTCAGCATCTGGCAGCCGTTGCACACGCCCAGCGCGAAGCTGTCCTGGCGGGCGAAGAAGCCGGCAAAGGCATCACGCAGCGCGCTGCGCTCCAGCACCGAGGTGGCCCAGCCGCGGCCCGCACCCAGCACGTCGCCGTAGCTGAAGCCGCCACAGGCGGCCAGGCCGGTGAAATCGGCCAGGTCGACGCGGCCGGCGATCAGGTCGCTCATGTGCACGTCCACGCTGCGGAAGCCGGCGCGTTCGAAGATGTTGGCCATTTCGATCTGGCCGTTGACGCCCTGCTCGCGCAGCACCGCCACGCGCGGACGCGCACCGGTGTTGATGAACGGGGCGGCCACATCCTCATTGAGGTCGAAGCTGAGCTTCGGCTTCAGGCCCGGCGCGGTGAAGCTGCGCGCGATGGCGCGCTCCTGGTCGGCGTTGTCGGGGTTGTCGCGCAGCTTCTGCATGGCGTGGGTGACCGACCACCAGGCATCGAACAGCGCTTCCCAGCGCCATTCAACCAGGCTTTCGCCCTGCAGCGACACGCGCACCACCGGGGCGGTGGTCGGGCGGGCGATGCGCTGGGCACATTCGGTCAGCGCGTGGCGCTCCACCAGGTCGGCGAAGGCCGCGCGGTCTTCGCGGGCGATCTGCACCACCGCACCCAGCTCTTCGTTGAACAGGCTGCGGAACGGATCATCGCCCCACGCATCCAGGGTAATGTCCAGGCCCTGGCGCGAGGCGAAGGCCATTTCGCACAGCGCAGCGAACGCGCCGCCATCGCTGCGGTCGTGGTAGGCCAGCAGCAGGCCGGACTGGCGTGCATCGCGGATCAGTTCGAAGAACGCACGCAGGCGCTGCGGATCGTCCAGGTCCGGCACGGCACCGGCAAACGCCGGCAGCGCGCTGTGGTCGGCGTGCACCTGGGCCAGGATCGAACCGCCCAGGCGCTGCTTGCCGGCGCCCAGGCCGATCAGCCAGAGCTCGCTTTCCGTCTCGCGGTCCAGCAGCGGGGTCAGCTGGGTGCTGGCATCGGCCACCGGCGCGAACGCGGTGATCACCAGCGACACCGGCGACACCGACTTGTGCGCCTCTCCGGCGTCGTGCCACTGCGCCTGCATGGACAGCGAGTCCTTGCCGACCGGGATGCTCAGGTCCAGCTGCGGGCACAGCTCCATGCCCACTGCGCGCACGGCGTCGTACAGCAGCGCGTCTTCGCCGTTGTGGCCCGCCGCGGCCATCCAGTTTGCCGAGAGCTTCACCGTTTCCAGCGCATCGACCGGAGCCGCGCACAGGTTGGTGATCGCCTCACCCACTGCCATGCGCGCCGAGGCGGCGGCATCGAGCAGCGCCAGCGGGGTGCGCTCGCCGATCGACATCGCTTCGCCGGCCAGCGTATCGAAGCCGGCCAGGGTGATGGCAACGTCGGACAGCGGCAGCTGCCACGGACCGATCATCTGTTCGCGTGCGGTCAGGCCACCGACGCTGCGGTCACCGATGGTGACCAGGAAGTTCTTCGACGCCACCGACGGGTGCGCCAACACGCGCAGGCCGGCCTCGTGCAGGTCCAGGCCGCCGGTCTTCAGCGACGGCCAGCGCGGCGCCGGCGGGTGCGCGGTGTCGCGGTGCATCTTCGGCGGCTTGCCGAACAGCACGTCCATCGGCAGGTCGATCGGGGCGTCGGCCGGAATGTTGCCGACCGTCGCGCCATAGGCGACCACCAGGCGTTCTTCGGCCGTGGCCACGCCGACCGCGGCGAACGGGCAGCGCTCGCGCGCGCACAGCGCGGCGAACTCGGCCAGGCGCGCCTGCGGCACGCCGAGCACATAGCGCTCCTGCGATTCGTTGCACCACAGCTGCATCGGCGACAGCGACGGGTCATCGGTGGGCACCTTGCCCAGGTCGATCACCCCGCCCACGCCGGAGTCGTGCAGCAGCTCGGGAATCGCGTTGGACAGGCCACCGGCGCCGACGTCATGGAACCAGCGGATCGGGTTGTCCAGGCCCAGCGCGACGCAGCGGTCGATCACTTCCTGGCAACGGCGTTCCATTTCCGGGTTGTCGCGCTGCACGCTGGCGAAATCCAGGTCCTCGGCGCTTTCGCCGGAGGCCACCGAACTGGCGGCACCGCCGCCCAAGCCGATCAGCATGGCCGGGCCACCGAGCACGATCACCGCATCGCCCGGCTGCAGCTTGAGCTTTTCGACCTGGACCTGGTCGATCGCACCGAGGCCGCCGGCCAGCATGATCGGCTTGTCGTAGGCGCGGGTCAGGCCGTCGCCTTCGGGCAGCTCGAAGCTGCGGAAGTAGCCCAACAGGTTCGGGCGGCCGAATTCGTTGTTGAACGCGGCGCCGCCGAGCGGACCTTCCAGCATGATGTCCAGCGCCGGCGCCATGCGCGGGTTCAGCGCGCGCGGCGCTTCCCACGGCTGCGGCAGGGTCGGGATGCGCAGGTGCGAGACCGAGAAGCCGGTCAGGCCGGCCTTGGGCTTGCCGCCGCGGCCGGTGGCGCCTTCGTCGCGGATCTCGCCGCCGGCGCCGGTGGAGGCGCCCGGGAACGGCGCGATCGCGGTCGGGTGGTTGTGCGTTTCCACCTTGATGCAGAACGCCGAATCGACCACCGCTTCGCTGCGGTATTCGCCCGTGGCCGGGTCCGGCCGATAGCGCGCGGCCGGGAAGCCGGCCACCACCGCCGCGTTGTCGCTGTACGCGCTGAGCGTGTGCTGCGGGGTCTGCTGGTGGGTGTTCTTGATCATGCGGAACAGCGAATGGGCCTGGTCGGCGCCATCGATGGTCCAGCTGGCATTGAAGATCTTGTGCCGGCAGTGCTCCGAGTTCGCCTGCGCGAACATCATCAGTTCCACGTCCGACGGCTTGCGGCCCAGCTCGCCGAAGCGCTGGCGCAGGTAGTCGATCTCGTCCTGGGCCATGGCCAGGCCCAAGCGGCGGTTGGCCGCTTCCAGGTCTTCCAGCGCTACCCGCTCCAGCTCGCCACGGGCCGGCGCGGTGAACAGCGCCTGGGCCTGGGCGGCGTCGTCCAGCACCGACTGGGTCATCGGGTCGTGCAGCGCGCGGATGACCGCCTCGCGCGCGGCCGCGTCGGCCGGCCAGCCGGCCAGGTCGATGCGCAGGCCACGTTCCACCCGGCGGATCGGCTGCCCGGCGCCACGCACCAGTTCGGTGGCCTTGCTCGACCACGGCGACAGCGTGCCCAGGCGCGGCACCACGAAGCGGCTGGTTGCCCCGTCCTCGCGTACTGCCGGGGCCGGCTCGGCTTCCAGGATCCGGGTCAGGACCACCGGGTCCGGGGCGGCATCGCCCTCGGTCTGGATGAAGTACACATGCCAGGCACCGGTAATGCGCAGATCGGCGGCCAGGGACTGGAGGCGGGATTCAAGACGTTCGCGGCGGAACGGCGAAAGGGCGGATGCGCCCTCGAGGACCATCATGTCCGGGGAACCGTGGTTGGGAACGGGGCCCACTATTGTACCGGTCCGTGCCGGCCGGTGGTCGGTCCCGGGGTCGGTTGCAGCCCGGTCCGGGCGCTCCGCCTGAACGAACCGGCGCCCCGAACCTTGCGCTGGCGCACGGATTGGTTGAACAAACCATGACAACGTTGCCACCACCTGCCCCGCCTGGTGCCCGGCAGGCCCGCGTCCGCCCCCTCTGCTGTTGCCGGCCTCTCTCACCGGCCCCGGACCTGCTGCAACGCTGGCGACACCCTGCCGCCCAGCGCCCACCACCTGATCGGAGTACGACATGGCTGACCCGATTGCGCGCAGTACGGTGACATCGTTATCTCCCCGCCGCCCCGCCCGGCCCCGCCACTGGCTGCTGGCCCTCGCCTTGGGTTCGGCGGCCCTGAGCCCCGGCCTCGCCCTGGCCGCCAGTTGTACCGGCGTGCCGGAGTGGAACGGCAACGCGATCTACCTGGCCGGCAGCACCCTGCAGAAGGGCGGCGTGCTGTACCGGGCCAACCAGGACATCTGGAACGCCCCGCCCGACCACCCGGCCGGCGCGCCGTACTACACCAACCTGGGCGCCTGCGACAGCGGCGGCAGCAACCAGGCCCCCAGCGTCAGCCTGACCTCGCCGGCCAACGGCGCCAGCTTCAGCGCCGGCAGCACCATCACCGTCAGCGCCAACGCCAGTGACGCCGACGGCAGCGTGAGCAAGGTCGAATTCTTCCGTGGCGGCACCTCGCTCGGCATCGACACCAGCGCGCCCTACAGCGTGAGCTGGACCAACGCGGCGGCCGGCACCCATACCTTCAAGGCCGTGGCAACCGACAACAACAACGCCGTGACCTCGTCGGCCACGGTCAGCGTGACCGTCAACGCCGCCAGCAACGACACCACCCCGCCCAGCGTGCCGGGCGGCCTGTCGTCGCCGTCCAAGACCGCCACCACCGTCAACCTGGCCTGGAGCGCGGCCACAGACAACAGTGGCGGCAGCGGCGTGGCCGGCTATGACGTGTACCGCAACGGCACCCTGGTCGGCTCGCCCAACGCCACCCAGTACACCGATGGCGGCCTCACCGCCAGCACCGCCTACACCTACGCCGTGCGGGCCCGAGACAACACCGGCAACGCCTCGGCCCGCAGTGCCACCATCAGCGTGACCACCAGTGCAGGGGGCGGCAGTGGCGGCAACAAGCGCGTCATCGGCTACTTCACCCAGTGGGGCATCTACGGGCGCAACTACCGGGTCAAGAACATCGACACCAGCGGTTCGGCCAGCAAGCTGACCCACATCAACTACGCCTTCGGCAACGTGCGCAACAACCGCTGCGAAGTGGGCGTCACCCAGGCCTCCGACCCGAACACCGGGGTGGGCGGCGATGCGTTCGCCGATTACACCAAGGCATTCCAGGCCGGTGAGAGCGTCAGCGGCAGCGCCGATACCTGGGACCAGCCGCTGCGCGGCAACTGGAACCAGCTCAAGCAGCTCAAGGCCAAGCACCCGAACGTGAAGGTGCTGATCTCGCTCGGTGGCTGGACCTGGTCGCGCGGCTTCTCCAGCGCGGCGCAGCCGGCCAACCGCCAGGCGTTCGTGGCCTCGTGCATCGACGCCTACATCAAGGGCAACCTGCCGGTGACCGACGGTGCCGGTGGCGTGGGCGCGGCGGCAGGCGTGTTCGACGGCATCGACATCGACTGGGAATACCCGGTGGCGTGCGGCATCGCCTGCGGGACACCGGCCGACAATGCCAACTTCACCGCGCTGATGGCCGAATTCCGCCGCCAGCTCGATGCGGTGCGCCCGGGCCTGCTGCTCACGGTGGCGGTCGGTGCGGGCATCGACAAGATCCGCGTGACTGATCCGGCGGCGTATCACCCGTACCTGGATTTCATCAACGTGATGACGTACGACTTCCACGGCGCGTTCGATCCGAAGACCGGGCACCATTCGGCGCTGTTCGATTCGCCGGCCGATCCGTCCACCGGTGATGTGAAGCTGTACAACAGCAACGATGCGATGGAAGCCTTCCTCGCCCGCGGGGTGCCGGCCAGCAAGCTCAACCTGGGCATCGGCTTCTACGGCCGCGGCTGGACCAACGTGCCCAACGTCAACAACGGGCTGTACCAGACCGGCTCGGCCGCACCGGGTACCTACGAGGCGGGCATCGAAGACTGGAAGGTATTGAAGAACCTCAACCATCCGGTCTTCACCGATGCCACCGCGCGGGCCACCTGGAGCTACAACGGCACCACGTTCTGGAGCTTCGACACCCCGGCGATGGTGACCGAGAAGATGGGCTACGTGAAAACCCAAGGACTGGGCGGTGCGTTCTTCTGGGAGTTCAGCGGCGATGATACCCAAGGCACGCTGGTGAACACGATCAGCAATGGGTTGAAGTAAGGGGGATCGTGCCCGGGGCCCTCCCACCCCGGGCACGATGTTTCACTGTGATGGCGCGAACGTCTCCAAATGAGCGGTTTCTGCAAGCTGCAATTTTTTGCAGCAACCAGAATGGTGCACTTTCCGCATGCCGCCATCCAGGGCAGGCCACTTCCGACTGAAATCGACGTGCGTGGGACCTCACGCACGCGCTTGAGCATTTTCTGAAAGCAGTAGAGGGCCGCCTTTCAATAATGGCGGTCCTTTCTTTATGGTGCCTTGCATCCATGCGGACCCCTACCACCCTGCTGCGCATTGGCGCTGCCCTCGGCATCCAGAACGCGAAAAACACCCTCGACACACGGCGTGGACTCAAGACACCGATCCTCACCAAGATCTCCAACAGCAACAAGGAGTGGAAGGAAACGTGTCAGCAGCGCGGCTTCCGCACTGTTGCTTCAATGCCCCCGCAATTGATGTCTGTCCGGGTAACACCGTTGCGTACCACCACGGATTATCGACCCGGCGCGGGGATGGCGCAGATCGAGAAGCTGCTGTGTATCCCCCCTCCGGAAACGGACGTGCTCGGCGGCGATGAAGCACCACCCGCCGTCGTCACGCAGCGGAGCACACCGCCGCAGGCGTCGCTGCAGAAAAGCGCGCTCCCGGACAACCGTAGCTGGTTGCACCCTGGAAGCAGCGACGGATCGGCCCAGACCGCCACGTGGCAGAAGCCGACGCCCGCTAACGTGGACGCCACGCTGAAGTCAGTCGAGAAACGAATGGCTCCTGACGTACCGCGGTTACCGGTCCGGGCCAGCGAGCTGCATCCCAACGCGTTGATGAACCAGCATGATTTCCTCGATCCGCGTCAGGACAGGTTGGCCATCGATCTTTACGGCGAAGAGGGCGCGGCCGACTACGGCCTGGCAGCGTTCGATATTGCGTACACAGCGATCAACAGCGGCTTGTTTGAACGTCCGGAAGATCTGCCGATTGCGCCTGCATCGGTGGACGCCGCGCATCCGTCGGATCCGCTGGGGACTGGCTGGCACACTGACAGTTATTCCAATGCCGCGGACATCGCACCGATCGGACAGCGATATCCGGACGCGACAGGTCGATTTGCAGACGAAGACCGCGAGATCAAAGCTTTCGACGCAATGTTGAACAGCTACAGCGAAGAGAAGGCCACGGCTGACGGCGACATATCGCCGCCACCGCCTCCCCCCATGCCGGCGCCTGAAACGAGCAGCACCACCGTGTCGCCCTTGTCGCCGTCATCGCCGCTTAGCCACGCCAAGGCGCTGTTCATCGCCCCGACGAAGGAAGACGTGATGGCGGAACTACGTCAAGCACTTTCGCAACGCCAGGCGCGCCAGGCGAGCGTGGAAAGCACCGTCTCTAGCGCCGCCAGCCCTTCCCCTTCTAGCGCCACCAGCCCTTCCCCGTTGCGGGTCGCTGCAGGCTTGGTCAAGGGCTTCGAGCTGATGACGGACACGCACAAGGAATCGCTGTCCGGCTACAGCTCCGATTCCGGTCTCGGCAGCCATCTGCTTGATGCGGGCGCGGACTCCGACCACGGCTGGAGCGATTCCGAAGCATGACGATGCGGTCCGCCCCGGGGTGATCCCGGGGCGGCGTGGGCTCAGTTGGCCTGGCGCTCCAGCGCCTTGAGCAGCTGTGCCGGCGGCACGTAGCCGCCCAGCTGGGTCCCGTCGGCGGCGAACACCGCCGGGGTGCCGCTGACGCCCACCTGCTGGCCCAGGTTGTACTGCATGGCCACCGGGCTGGTGCAGTTCTTCGGCGTGACCGGCTGGCCCTGCTTGGCGCTGGTCAGCGCCTTGCGGCGGTCGCTCGCGCACCAGACCGAGATCATGTCGGTGAAGTCCTTGCTGCCCGGGCCCATGCGTGGGAACGCCACGTACTCCACGGTGATACCCATGCGGTTCAGCTCGGGAAGATCCTGGTGCAGCTTGCGGCAGTACCCGCACTCGATGTCGGTGAACACGGTGAGCGTGTGCTTGGGATTGGCCGCAGCGAACACGATGCGGTCACCGCGCGGCACCTTGTCCAGCAGCTGCTTGCGGTAGGCCAGCAGGCCGGCGCTGCTGGCCGGGGCGCGGTTCTGGATGTCGTACGGCTGGGACTGCATCAGGTAGCGGCCGTCGTCGGACACGTACAGCACCTGCCCGCCCACCAGCACCTCGCGGAAGCCCGGGAACGGGGCCGCGCCGATGTAGTCGGGCTTGAACTTCGGGTCCAGACCGGCCAGCGCGCTGCGCACGGTCTGGTCGGCGTTGGCATTGGCCGGCGCGGCGCTGCTGGCCGGCTGGGCGCCCGGCTTGGCGGCCGGCGGCGCCGGCTGGGCGCAGGCGGTCAGGCTGAGCGCACCGCACAGCGCCACGGTAAGGACTCGAAGCATCTGCAGTTCCACGGTAAAAGGTGCCCGATTCTCGCACAGCCGCTCCCGCGGCGACGTCACGGCGGGCGCCTTCGGCCCGCCTGCGGGTGCGGCGAGGGAATCGTGAAAGCGCTCGCCCATCAGTGCGTGCACGCTCGCTGCCCCTTCGTCCGCCCTGCTCCTTTCCCGTGCATTCCCTTTCATCGATCACGCTTTCGTTCAAGGCCCATGTCCTGCGCCGCACCTCCGCCCGCGTGGCGCTGGCGGCCGGCTCCCACGACGGCGGGCGATTCCATCGCGCCATGAACAGCATCCAGAACAGCGAAGACCGGCTGTCCGGGCGATTCTGGAGCGGCGCGCTCAGCGCGCCGAAGCTGGTGGACCGCGCCGCCCAGCTGGCCCGGCTGCGCGAGCAGCTCATCCCCTCCCACCACGTCGCCGACCGGGTCGAGCGGCTGGAGCAGGTGCTGAACCGGTGTGGCGACCGTCGGCCGCGCTGGGTGTCCAATACCGCCCCCCGCGCGCAGGCCATGCAGGCGCTGGTCGCGCCCGATGCGGTGCTCGGTCGCGCGCGCGCTGCACTGGCCGCGCTGTTCTGGCAGGGTGAGCTGACCACGCTCGCCGACTTCCAGGCCGCCTATCAGCGTGCCAACCCACCGGACAGCAATGACCCGGACCGTGCGGCAGAGCTGCACCGGGCCGCCATGGAACAGTTGTACGCGCAGGCGCCGGCGGTGGAACACGGCGGTCAGAAGGCGCTGCTGTTTTCTTTCGGGGCCCTCGTGGCACCCCAGCACCGTCCTTCGGTTGTGTCGCTGTCGCCCAGCCGCGCTTCACGCAACGACGCGGTGAACCGGTGGCGGAACACCGCGATGCTGGCCGATGCGTCGGCGGGTTCGGACAGCGACGAGGTGTCCGACGACGGCAGCTGCAGCACCGCCTCCACCGCCTGGGTGGCGATCGGCGAGCCCCGGGAAAGCTACGCCTGAACGGCACAGCGCCGTGCGCCACTACCCTCTGGGATGGTGGCGCGCGTGCAGCTTCTGCAGGTGCTCGCGTGCCACCAGCGTGTAGATCTGGGTGGTGGACAGCGAGCTGTGGCCGAGCAGCATCTGCAGCGCGCGCAGGTCGGCGCCGCGGTTGAGCAGGTGGGTGGCGAAGCTGTGGCGTAGCCCGTGCGGGCTGATCCGCACCGGGTCGATCCCCGCAAGCGCGGCGTACTTCTTTACCAGGGACCAGAACTGCTGGCGGCTCAGCGGCTGCAGCGACGGTTCCAGGAACAACGGCACCTCGCCGTCGCGCGCGGGCACGGTGCGCGTGCCGACCAGCTGCGGCCGCGCTTCGCGCAGGTAGCGCTCCAGCCAGTGCTGGGATTCCTCGCCCAGCGGCACCAGCCGTTCCTTGCTGCCCTTGCCGGTCACCCGCAGCACGCCCTGGCGCAGGTTCACCGCGTTGGCCGGCAGCTCCACCAGCTCGCTTACGCGCAGGCCGGCGGCGTACATCAGCTCGAGCATGGCGCGGTCGCGCAGGCCCAGTGGCTGTTCCACCTCGGGTGCGGCGAGCAGCGCGTCGATCTGGCTCTCGGCCAGCGCCTTGGGCAGCAATCGTGGCAACCGGGGCGGATCAAGCAGGGCGCTGGGGTCTTCGCTGCGCTGCCCGCGCCGCACTGCATCGGCGAAGAACGCGCGCAGCGCCGACAGCAGCCGCGCGTTGCTGCGCGGCGACCAGCCGTGGCGCGCGCGCCAGGCCAGGTAGTCGAACAGGCCGGCGCGGTCGATCCCGGCCAGCCCGTTGCCGGCGCCGTCGCGCCAGCGCGCCAGCCCTTCGAGGTCGCGCCGGTAGCTGTCCAGGCTGGCCCGGGCCAGGCCCTGCTCGGCCCAGACCGCGTCGAGGAAACGCTGGATGTGCGCGTTGTCGTCAGCGCGCAGTTCGGGCAGGTGCTGCACCAGCTGGCGGCGCGCGGCGGGGGTGGCGGTGTCGGACATGCCCACAGGATACGGAGACGGGACCGCGCCGGCCATCCACAGCGGACGCCGGCGCGGGTATGCTCGGCGCATGAGCGCACCTACCGCTGTGGCCACGGATACCGCCCGCCCTGCATCGCTGCTGGTGTGGCGGCTGCTGTCGCTGCTGTACGACTTCTTCCCGGCGCTGGCGCTGTGGATGCTGGTCGGCGCGCTGTTCACCGCCGGCTACGCGGCCGGCCACGCCGCGCGCGACAACATCGCGCCGTTCAGTGCGCTGCAGTGGCTGCTGTGGGGGTGTTGCTGGGTCGTGACCGGCGTATATGCGGTCGAAAGCTGGCGGCGCGGTGGCCAGACGTTGGGCATGCGGCCGTGGCGGTTGCAGGTCGTGGGCGCCGATGGCACCTCGCCCACGCGGCGCCAGCTGTGGCTGCGGTATGCGGTGGGCACGCTGTCGGTGCTGCTGGGGGGCCTGGGGCTGTGGTGGGCATTGATCGACCGCCAGCGCCTGACGTGGCATGACCGGGCGAGTGGTACACGACTGGTGCGATTGCCAACGCGGTAGGTACCGACCGTTGGTCGGTACGGATAATGCCGCAACGACCAACGGTCGTTGCCTACCTTCGGGCTGACCCGGCCCGGGTCAGCCGGATTTTCGGCGGAACAGCATGCCCGATACCACCAGCATCACGATCGGCGGCAGTGCGTAGGCGATGCGGTAATCGAACTTCAGCGCGCCGGCCATGCGCCCGAAGAACAGCTGCAGCAGCCAGAAGCCCAGCGCGAACAGGATGCCCAGGAACAGGCGCTTGCCCATGCCGCCGCTGCGCAGCGAACCGAACGCGAAGGGGACGGCGGCCAGGCACAGCGCCAGCACGTTGAGCGGGTAGAACCAGCGGCTCCAGTAGATGTCCTCGTAATCGCGCGCGTCCAGCCCGTTGCGCTTGCGGTACTCGATGCTGGTGCGCAGGTCGCGCGCGGCCAGGTTGCGCGGTTTGGAGAAACCGGCGGCCAGCGCGCCCGCATCCAGCTTGGAATCCCACTTTTCGCTGTCCACGGTGGTACGGGTGGCCGAACGCTCGCCGAAGGTATCGCGGCGCACCTTGTTCAAGGTCCAGCCGTCGGCCGTGTGCTCGACCGTGCCGGCATGGGTCACCGACGCAATGTTTCCGTCCGGTGCGATCTGGTAAAGGCGCACGTCGCTGAGCACCAGCCGCGTGCCGCCACCGGGCAGCAGCTGCTCCTCGCCACTGGTCGCGGTAAGGAAGGTATCGCCTTCACGTACCCAGATGCCCGCGTACCGCGACGCAGAAAGGTTCTGCCCCGACTTCGCACTGGCCCGGATGGTGTCGGAACGGTTCTGCGCCCACGGTGCCAGCGTCTCGCCGTTCACCACCATCACCGCCGTCATCAGCGACAACGCGATCGCCACCGAGGCACTGAGCCGCTTGCGCGACAGCCCCAGCGCGCGCAGCGCGGTGAGCTCGGACGTGGCGGCCATCTGGCCCAGCCCCATCAGCGCACCGATCACCGCTGCGGTCGGGAAGAACGTGTAGGCCCGGCGCGGCACGGTGTACAGCACCGAGGCCGCCGCATGGCCGAGCGTATAGCCGCCCTTGCCCACGTCCTTGAACTCGCCGGAGAACGCCATCACCACGTCCAGGCCGACCAGCACGGCCCAGGTCAACAGCACCGTGCCGAACACCGCCCGGCCCAGGTAGAAATCAAACCGCATCGGGTGGAGCTTCATGCGGTCCTCCGCGGGCGCGAGAGCTTGCCGTCGCGCAGGTACATCCAGATGGCCAGCGCCAGCAACGGCAGGCTCAACCACCACAACCCCACTGTCGCCGGCACCTTGCCGTCCGCGATCCAACGGGTACCAATGAACATCAGGTTCATGCCGACCATGTAGGCAAGGAAGGCGAACATCATCCTGCCGTAGCGCTGCTGGCGCGGCGAACTGCGCGCCAGCGGCAGGGTCATCAACGCAAACGCCAGGGCGATCAGCGGAGGGGTGATGCGCGAGTGCAGCTGCGCCTGGGCTTCCGGCCGGGGGTCGCCGAACAACCGGCCGGTCGGCAGCAGCTCGGGGTCGTTTTCGTCGCGGGTGATGGCGCCATCGGGCAGCGCAACGTCGTTGCGGACGAAGGTCATCAGCCGGTAATCCAGCGCGCCGTTGGCCGGGCCCTCGATCTGGTGGCCGTCATTGAGCTGCAGGTAGCGCTGGCGGTCGCCCTCGAAGAACATCTTGCCGGTCGCGGCCGACATCACCTCGATACGGTCGCCGCGGCTGCGCTGGACGAAGATCCGCCCCAGCCCGCTGCCGTCGGCCGAGACCGAGGACAGGTAGACCACCCCCCCATTGGACAGCATGGTGAACTTGCCCGACTCCAGCCCGGCCATGACCAGGCTCTTGTTGGCGTCTTCAACCATCTGCTCACTGGTCCGGTCGGCCCACGGGCCCAGCCACAGCGAGCACAGGGCGATCAGCCCGACCACCGGCAGCACCAGCATCAGCACCGGCCGCAGCAGCCGCTTGGGCCCCACGCCAATGGCGGTCAGCACCGCCATTTCCGAATCCCGGTACAGCCGCGCGGTGGCCAGCAGCAGGCCCAGCATCAGCGCCAGCGGCAGGATCAACGGCATGTAGACGATGAACTGCAGGCCCAGCTGGGAGAACAGCAGGCGGGCAGGCAGGCGGCCGTCGGCGATGTTGCCGAGGATGTCCACCAGCACGCCGCCCACGCTCACTACCAGCAATACGATCAGGGTGGCCAGAAAACTCTGGACGAAATCACGCAGGAGATAGCGATCGAGCTTCGACATGGGGCGGTGGTTTAAACTCTCGGATTCGTTCGCGTGGCTGCCCAGTCTACTGACGGGACGTAAACAGTTCGCGATTGTACGTTTTTGCCAACGGAATCTGATCAATGGCCCTGGAATTCACCCTGAACCACGCTGCCCCGGCCTCGGCCGAGGTCGACTGCGTCATCGTTGGCGCCTATGCCGACCAGACCCTGAGCCCGGCGGCACAGGCCCTGGACGCCGCGTCGGGCGGCCGTCTGACCGCCCTGGTCGCCCGCGGCGATGTCAGCGGCAAGACCGGCGCCACCACCCTGCTGCATGACGTGCCCGGCGTGAAGGCCCCGCGCGTGCTGGTGGTCGGGCTGGGCGAGCCGGCCAAGTTCGGCGTGCCGCAGTACCTCAAGGCGGTGGGCGATGCCAGCCGCGCGCTGAAGACCGGGGTCATCCGCCATGCGCTGTTCACCCTGGCCGAGATCGAGGTCAAGGGCCGCGATGCCGCCTGGAACATCCGCCAGGCCGTGATCAGCGCCGACCACGCCGCTTATCGGTACACCGCCACCCTGGGCACCAAGAAGGCCGAGGCCCCGGGCCTGGCCACGTTGGCCATCGCCGGCACCGACAGCCAGGCGCTGACCCAGGGCCAGGCCATCGCCGCCGGCGTGCAGCATGCCCGCGAGCTGGGCAACCTGCCGCCGAACCTGTGCACCCCGGCCTACCTGGCCGAATCCTCGGTGGCCTTCGCCCAGGCCCATGCCGGTGCCGAAGCGGAGATCCTGGACGAGACCCAGATGGAAGCGCTCGGCATGGGTTCGCTGCTGGCCGTGGCCCGTGGCTCGGCCAACCGCCCGCGCCTGGTGGTGCTGAAGTGGAACAACGGCGGCGACGCCAAGCCGTACGTGCTGGTCGGCAAGGGCATCACCTTCGATACCGGCGGCGTGAACCTGAAGACCCAGGGCGGCATCGAAGAGATGAAGTACGACATGTGCGGTGGCGCCAATGTCATCGGCACCTTCGTCGCGGCGGTCACCGCCAAGCTGCCGCTGAACCTGGTGGTGGTGGTCCCGGCGGTGGAGAACGCCATCGACGGCAACGCTTACCGCCCGTCCGACGTGATCACCTCGATGTCGGGCAAGACCATTGAAGTGGGCAACACCGATGCCGAAGGCCGCCTGATCCTGTGCGACGCGTTGACTTACGCACAGCGCTTCGAGCCGGCCGCGCTGGTCGACGTGGCCACCCTGACCGGCGCCTGCCTGGTCGCCCTGGGCCACCAGACCGCCGGCCTGATGACCAAGCATGACGACCTGGCCAACGAACTGCTGGCCGCCGGCGAGCAGGTGTTCGACCGCGCCTGGCGCCTGCCGCTGTGGGACGAATACCAGCCGATGCTGGATTCGAGCTTCGCCGACGTCTACAACATCGGCGGCCGCTGGGCCGGCGCGATCACCGCCGGCTGCTTCCTGTCGCGCTTCACCGAAGGCCAGCGCTGGGCGCACCTGGACATCGCCGGCGTGGCCAGCGACGAAGGCAAGCGCGGCATGGCCACCGGCCGCCCGGTCGGCCTGCTGACCCAGTGGCTGCTCGACCAGGTCGGCCGCGCCCATGTCGCGGGCTGATTTCTACCTGATCGCCAAGCCGCGGTTCCTGACCGAACCGCTGCGCCTGGTCTGCGAACTGGCCCGCAAGGCCAACGACGCCGGGCTGTCCACCCTGGTGCTGGCGCGCGACCAGGCCCAGGCCGAGGAACTGGACGAGCTGTTGTGGTCATTCGATGACGATGCCTACATCCCGCACCAGATCGCCGGCGAAGACGCGGACGAGGAAGAAGCGCTGGTGCTGATCGCCGCGCCGGGTACCGATGCCGCCTCGCGCCCGCTGGTGATCAACCTGCGCGACGACCCCTACCTGGGCGCCTGCGACCGGGTGCTGGAAGTGGTGCCGGCCGACCCCGAAGCCCGCGAGCCGCTGCGCGAGCGCTGGCGCCAGTACAAGGCGCTGGATTTCGACCTGAACAAGTACGACATGTAAGCCCGGCCCGGCACCCTTGATCGGTGCCGCCGGTGCCCTGATCCTTTACCGATTGCCTCCTGGTTGCCCCCGCATGACCCAACTTGCCTCCAGCTACGACCCCAAGACCTTCGAAACGGAGCTGTACGACTCCTGGGAGAAGGCCGGGCACTTCAAGCCGTCCGGCAAGGGCGAGCCGTACACCATCCTGCTGCCGCCGCCGAACGTGACCGGCACGCTGCACATGGGCCATGCCTTCCAGCAGACCCTGATGGATGCGCTGGTGCGCTACCACCGCATGCGCGGCTACGACACGTTGTGGCAGGTGGGTACCGACCACGCCGGCATCGCCACCGAAATGGTGGTGTCGCGCAACCTGGCGCTGGCCGGCAACGGCGAGAGCCGCGATTCGCTGGGCCGCGACGGGTTCATCGAAAAGGTATGGGAATGGAAGGCGCAGTCGGGCGACATCATCGAACGCCAGATGCGCCGCATGGGCACCTCGGCGGACTGGTCGCGCAGCACCTTCACCATGGACCCGCAGCCGTCCGAAGCGGTGGTCGAGGCGTTCCTGCGCTGGCATGAGCAGGGCCTGATCTACCGTGGCCAGCGCCTGGTCAACTGGGACCCGGTGCTGAAGACCGCCATTTCCGACCTGGAAGTGGAAAGCGTGGAGGAAGACGGCTTCCTGTGGTCGATCGCCTACGCGCTGGAAGACGGCGCCAGCTACGAGCATGTCGAGCGCGACGCCGACGGCAACGAGACCCTGCGCGAAACCCGCCCGTATCTCGTTGTCGCCACCACCCGCCCGGAAACCCTGCTGGGCGATACGGCGGTGATGGTGCACCCGGAAGACGAGCGCTACGCGCACCTGATCGGCCGCAGCGTCACCCTGCCGCTGACCGGGCGCAGCGTGCCGGTGATCGCCGATGACTATGTCGACCGCGCGTTCGGTACCGGCGTGGTCAAGGTCACCCCGGCGCACGACTTCAACGACTACCAGGTCGGCCTGCGCCACAACCTGCCGATGATCAACCTGTTCACCCCGGTGGCGGCGATCAACGACAACGCCCCGGAAAAGTACCGCGGGCTGGACCGCTACGAAGCGCGCAAGGTGATCCTGGCCGAACTGGAAGAACAGGGCATCCTGGTCGAGACCAAGGCGCACAAGCTGCAGGTGCCGCGCGGCGACCGCACCCAGCAGGTGATCGAGCCCTACCTGACCGACCAGTGGTTCGTGAAGATGGACGCGCTGGCCCAGCGCGGCCTGGAACTGGTCGAAAACGGGTCCATCCAGTTCGTCCCGGCCAACTGGATCAACACGTACCGCCACTGGATGGAAAACATCCAGGACTGGTGCATCAGCCGCCAGCTGTGGTGGGGCCACCGCATTCCGGCGTGGTTCGACGCGGCCGGCACCTGCTACGTGGGCCGCGATGAAGCAGACGCGCGCGCGCGCGCCGGGCTGGGGGCCGATGTGGTGCTCACCCAGGACAGCGACGTGCTGGAAACCTGGTTCTCCTCGCAGCTGTGGCCGTTCTCCACCTTGGGCTGGCCGAACGAACAGGCGATGGCCGAGCGCGGTTTCGAGCGCTACCTGCCGTCGTCGGTGCTGATCACCGGGTTCGACATCATCTTCTTCTGGGTGGCCCGCATGATCATGGCCACCGACAGCTTCACCGGCAAGATCCCGTTCAAGGACGTCTACATCACCGGCCTGATCCGCGATGCGCAGGGCCAGAAGATGTCCAAGTCCAAGGGCAACGTGCTCGACCCGCTGGACATCATCGACGGCATCTCCATCGACGACCTGGTCGCCAAGCGCACCACCGGGCTGATGAAGCCCAAGGACGCGCCGAAGATCGAGAAGCAGACCCGCAAGGATTTCCCGGACGGCATCATCGCCCACGGTGCCGATGCGCTGCGCTTCACCATCGCCGCGCTGGCCACCCACGGCCGCGACATCAAGTTCGACATGAGCCGCGCCGAGGGCTACAAGAACTTCTGCAACAAGCTGTGGAACGCCAGCCGCTTCACCCTGATGAACACCGAAGGCGCGCAGTTCAACGGCGTGCCGCAGCCACGCACCGACGCCGAGCGCTGGATCCTGGCGCGGTTGGCGGCGGTGTCGGCCGAGGCGCAGGCGCACTACGCCAACTACCGCTTCGACCTGCTCGCGCAGGCGCTGTACGAGTTCGCCTGGAACGAATTCTGCGACTGGTTCCTGGAGCTGACCAAGCCGGCGCTCAACGGCGACAACGCCGAGGACGCGGCCAGCACCCGCCACACCCTGCTGTACGTGCTGGAAGCGCTGCTGCGCCTGCTGCACCCGCTCACCCCCTTCGTGACCGAGCAGCTGTGGCGCCAGGTGGCGCCGCGCCTGGGTCTGGACGGCGACACCATCTCGCTGCGCGCCTATCCCACCGCAGAGGAGTTCGCCGGCGATTACGCGCGTGCCGAGGCCGACGTGGAGTGGTTGAAGTCGATGGTCAGCGCGCTGCGCCGCGTGCGCAGCGAACTGAACGTGCCGCCGGCCAAGCAGGTGGGCCTGCTGCTGCAGGGTGGCAACGAGGACGACCGCAACCGCGTCGCGCGCTTCACCTCGTCGCTGTCGTTCCTGCTGAAGCTGGAGCGCATTGAGTGGTTGGCCGGCGATGCGGACACCCCGCCGGCCGCGACCGCCATCGTAGGCGAGCTGAAGCTGCTGGTGCCGTTGGAAGGCCTGGTCGACCTGGGCGCCGAACGCGCCCGGTTGGACAAGGAAATCGCGCGGGTGGAGGCGGAAAAGGAAAAGAGCGCCACCAAGCTGTCCAGATTCACCGACAAGGTGCCGGCGGCGGTGATCGAGCAGGAGCGCGTGCGTCTGGTCGACTGGACCGCGCAGCTGGAAGGCCTGGTCGCGCAGCGCGCGAAGCTGTAACGGGTTGGAGCGTGGCGACCAACGGTCGCCACCTACCGGGGTTCGCAGCCACGCAGGGCGTGGCTGCCCCTACAACGGCGGCATCGTCTGGATGTCGTCGTCGACCAGTTCGATCGCCATCACCAACGCGTCCTCCCGGCCATCGCGCGCGGGGTAATAGCGTGGGCGCCGGCCGATCTCGTTGAAGCCTTCGCTGTGGTACAGCGCCACCGCCGGGGTGTTGGACGGGCGCACTTCCAGGAACACCCGGTGCGCGCCATGCTCGCGCGCGAGCTTCACCAGCGCGCGGAACAGCCGCCGGCCCAGGCCACGGGTCTGGCAGGCCGGATCGATGCAGACATTGAGCACGTGCGCTTCGTCGGCGGCGATGCTCAGCACCCCATACCCCACCAGCACTCCGTCGTCGTCCAGCGCCAAGGCCGGATAACCGGCGCGCAGGCAATCGACGAAGATGCCGCGCGTCCACGGGAACGGATACCCGCGCAGCTCGATTTCCATCACCGCATCCAGGTCGACCTCGCGCAGCGCGCGCAGCGTCATCGGCCGCGGCGAGCTGACCGCGCTCACCCGCGGCCTCGCTTGCGCAGTGCCCTCAGCTGCGGCCACAGCGCGCGCTTGGCGGCGGCGTTGCCGCGCAGTTCGTCCAGGTTCCAGCCGGCCATCAGCGCCTGGGTGTCCGGATCATTGGGGTTGCAGCCCGAAGCGCGCAGCAGCGCGATCTGCAGCGGCGGCGGCATGCGGACGGCGGGACGGCGGGCACCGGCGCGCACGGGCGCGGCAGGCGCTTCGGCAGCGGGCGCGGTGCGGCGCCGGGGGGCGGGAGCATCGTCGCTGGGCGCGTTGCCGCGCGCTGGCGGGGGTGCGTCTTCCATGCGCGACGGTGCGTCGCGCCGTGGGGCGGGCGGGAGTGCCTGGTCGGCGGCGGGTGCCGCGGCGAGTTCGATCTGCGCGTCCGGCGCCGGTTCAACATTGCCGTCCACGAACACCGTGTAGCCCATCGCCTGCAGCCAGGACTGCTGCGCCGGGGTCCACAGTGACGGGTCGGCCGGGCTGCTCACGCGCCGGGCTCGGCCGTCTTGCGGGTGCGCTGCCACAGCCAGCTGACCGGCCCGGACAGGGCGTAGATCACGCCCACCGCGAACAGCACGCGCGGCAGGTCGATGACCATGATCGCAATGGCGATCGGCACCAGCGCCAGTGCCAGGAACGGCACGCGATCGGCACGCGGGCCTTTCTCGCCGCTGCCCTTGAAGCTCCAGAAGCGGATCCGGCTCACCATCAGCAGCGCTGCCACCAGGGTCACGGCCAGCGCCACGTAGCGCAGCTCATTGCCATCCCAGCCCAGCTGGCCATCGGCGAAGGCCCACACGAACGACATCATCAGTCCGGCCGCGGCCGGGCTGGCCAGGCCGATGAACCAGCGCTTGTCGACCACGCTGACCTGCGTATTGAAGCGGGCCAGGCGCAGCGCCGCGCATGCGGCATACAGGAACGCCACCGCCCAGCCGACCCGGCCCAGGACGGGGTCGTCGAATTTCAGCCACGACAGCGACCAGTGGTACATCACCAGCGCCGGGGCCATGCCGAAGCTGACCAGGTCGGCCAGCGAGTCGTACTGCACGCCGAACTCGCTGCTGGTCCCGGTCAGGCGCGCCACCCGGCCATCCAGGCCGTCCATCACCGCCGCCACGAACACGGCGATGGCGGCATTGACGAAATCGCCGTTGGCCGCCGCGATGATCGCGTAGAACCCGGCGAACAGGCCGGCGGTAGTGAACAGGTTGGGCAGCAAATAGATGCTGCGCGAGCGCGGCGGGGGTTTCATCTGATCCATGCCCGCCAGTTTAGTGGCTGCGGCCCGGTTTGGGGGGAGGCTTGCCAGCACGGGGCGGGAATGCTGCAATCGCGCCTCTGTCCCCCGCTGCCCGGAGTTGCCATGCGTGTCCTGCCCCTCGTGTGCTGCCTGCTGCTGCTTGCCAGCGCTTCGGCCAGCGCCGGAACCGTCTACAAATGGAAGGACGCCAACGGCGTGACCCAGTATTCGGAGAAGCCGCCCACCGGCCAGAAGGCCGAAGAGCGCAAGATCCAGACGCGCGACCCGGCCGGCCGCACCGCGGCAGCCGAGCCCGCCGCCGCCGAATCGGCCGACTGCACCACCGCCCGCACCAACCTGTCCCTGCTCAACGGCAAGGGCGCGGTACTGCAGGACACCAATGGCGACGGCAAGCCGGATACCCCGCTGGATGACGGCCAGCGCGAAGCGCAGAAGACCTTGGCCGAAGCCGGCATCAAGGCGTACTGCAAGCCTGCGGCCTGACCGGCCTCCCCCCGACCAACGGTCGGGGGCTACCGGAGGGGCGGTGGAATTGCGGCGGATTGGGCACGTCGCCGGCCGGGCTGGCAGAATATTGCCTCCCAGCCGTTCAGCGAAGCCGACGATGCGCCTCTCCCAGTTCCACCTGCACACCACCAAGGAAACCCCCGGCGACGCCGAGCTGACCAGCCACCGGCTGATGCTGCGCGCGGGCATGATCCGCAAGCTCGCCTCGGGGCTGTATATCTGGTCGCCGCTGGGCCTGCGCGTGCTGCGCAAGGTCGAGCGCATCGTGCGCGAGGAAATGGAGCGCGCCGGTGCCATTGAATTCCAGGTGCCGACCATTCAGCCCAAGGACCTGTGGGAGGCCACCGGGCGCTGGGAAAAGTTCGGCCCGCAGCTGCTCAAGATCAAGGATCGCAAGGAGCAGGTGTTCTGCTACAGCCCCACCGCTGAAGAGGCCGCCGCCGATTTCGCGCGCCAGGAACTGAACAGCTACAAGCAGCTGCCGGTGAACTTCTTCCAGATCCAGACCAAGTTCCGCGACGAGATCCGCCCGCGCTTTGGCGTGATGCGCGCGCGCGAGTTCCTGATGAAGGATGCCTATTCCTTCCACCTGGACGATGCCTGCCTGGTGCGCGAGTACGAGAACATGAAGGCGGCGTACGCCCGCGTGTTCACCCGCCTGGGGCTGGACTTCCGCATGGTGCAGGCCGATTCCGGCGCGATCGGCGGCGACGCCTCGCAGGAATTCCACGTCATCGCCGACTCCGGCGAAGACGCGCTGGTGTTCTCCACCGGCTCCGATTACGCGGCCAACATGGAAGCCGCCGTCGCCGCTGCCCCGGGCCCGCGCCCGGCCGCCAGCGAAGCGCTGCGCAAGGTCGACACCCCCACCCAGAAAACCTGCGAAGCGGTCGCCGCCCTGCTCGGCCTGGGCCTGGAGCGTACCGTCAAGTCGATCGCGATCATGACCGAAGCCGGCTTCGTGCTGGCGCTGGTGCGCGGCGACCACGACGTCAACGAGATCAAGCTGGGCAAGGTCCAGGGCCTGCAGGGCTACCGCATGGCCGGTGAGGCGGAAATCGCCACGCACCTCGGCAGCGAACCGGGCTTCCTGGGCCCGCTCAATCCGGCCAAGCCGATCCGCATCGTGGCCGATCGCGACGTCGCCGCGATGGCCGATTTCGTCATCGGCGCCAACGAAGCCGGTTTCCATATTGCCGGCGTCAACTGGGGCCGTGACCTACCCGAGCCGGAAGTGGCCGACATCCGCAATGCGAAGGAAGGCGACCGTGCCGCCGATGGTGGCGAACTGCGCGTGGCACGCGGTATCGAAGTGGGGCACGTATTCCAGCTCGGCCGCCAGTATGCGCAGGCGTTGAATGCCACCGTGCTGGACGAAAACGGCAAGGCCGCGGTGATGGCGATGGGCTGTTACGGCATCGGTATCTCGCGCATCGTTGCCGCGGCGATCGAACAGAACCATGACGATGCCGGCATTATCTGGCCCGACGCGATGGCGCCGTGGCAGGTGGTGGTGTGCGTGATCAACCCCAAGCAGGACGACGCCGTGGCCAGTGCCGCTGCCGAACTGCTGGCCGAGCTGCAGGCCGCCGGCATGGATGCCGCACTGGACGACCGCGGGCTGCGCCCGGGGTCGATGTTCGCCGACATGGAACTGATCGGCGTGCCGCACCGGGTGGTGGTGTCCGAACGCGGCCTGGCCGCCGGTACGTTCGAGTACCGCGCGCGCAGTGCCAGCGAAGCGGAGAGCCTGGACCGCGACGCGCTGATGGCCAGGCTGACGAAGTGATGACAGTGCCGGGTGGGATATCCCGGCATTTTATTGTCCCGTTTCCATTGATTATTTCTGCGCGCTGTGCATCTTCGAAATGAGAATGTATGCTGTTGCCGCGCCAAGGACTGGCTCAACCCCGTCCTTCTATTTTTAGATTCCGGAGCAGTTGATGAGTATTGACCTGAGTGGTTTGTCCGCCAAAGAGCTGGGCGCCCTGATCAAGAACGCCAAGAAGCAGCAGACGATCGTCGCCAAGCGCCCGGCCATCACCAAGGTCCGCGCACAGCTGACCAAGTTGGCCAAGGCAAACGGATACACCCTGGAAGAAGTGGCGGGCGTTACCGCTCCCACCCGCGGCCGCGCCAGCAAGGCCGCCGGCGCAGCACCGGCCAAGGCCGTGCGCAAGCTGGGCAAGGTTGCCCCGAAGTACCGCAACCCGGCCAACCCGAAGGAAACCTGGACCGGACGTGGCAAGCAGCCGCGCTGGCTGGCCGCGCACACCACCAAGGGCAAGAAGCTGGAAGATTTCCTGATCAAGAAGTAAGCGATGCGCCGATGGCGCGCGCATTGAAACGCCGGCCGGGATGGCTGGCGTTTTTTTTTGGGGTTACGTGCGCAGGCCTTCGGAAACTCTCAGAAACTCACAGATTCTTTCGCGCCGGCACCAGCAGGTTGCCGAACAATAATCCCGCCACGAGTGCCATTACCACGTTGAGCACGGTCATCAGTACGGTCTGGCCGGCACTCATGTCCTGCTGCTGCACCAACGTGAGCACGCCGCGCAGGCTGGTGCTGCCGGGCACCAGCATGATGATGCCGGGCAGGCGGATGATTGCGCCCGGTCGCTGCACCAGGCGGCCGAACAGGTTGCCTGCGGCGGTCATCACCATCGCCGACATGAAGATGCCGGCCGGCAGGCCCCACGCTTGGCCGGCAAACTTGGAGATCGCATAGCCGGCCACCGAGGCCGCGATCACCCACGGGTAATCGCGGCGGTGGGCCTTGAACAGCATCGCGAACGCGAACGCCGCGATCAGCAGCGCGCTCCATTCCACCCAGTCGGCTTGGGGGCGCGATGCGCGCACCACCGGGTCCAGCCCGATGATGCCCGACAGCGTCACCGCGATCACCGCACCGACGGTGAGCTTGAGGATGGTGGTGATGGCACCGGCAAACCGCGCGGTGCCCGATACCCAGTGCTGGCTGGCCAGTTCGTTGACCGCGTTGGTGAGCGACATGCCGGGCAACATCACCACCAGCGACGCGATGATGACGGTATTGAGGTTGAGCGCGCCCACGAACGAGGCCACCAGTGCCGCCACCGTACCGGCCAGCAGTGCCGCCAATGCCTCGCTGGCTTCGCGGCTGGCCGGGCGGCGGTCGGTGACCAGCGTCATCAGCCCGATCAGCAACCCGATCACCCCGGCGGTGGCGATATCCAGCCACGGCAGTTTCCACAGCCCGGCCACCCCGGCCGCGCCCAGGCTGTAGGACAGGATCATGCGGATCTTGCCGCGCCGGCCCGGGTCCTTGTCCAGCTGCCGCAGTGCGGTATGGCCCTGGGCGATGCTCATGGTGCCGTTGGCCACCGCTTCGGTGATCTGGTCGGCGATGCTGAGCTTGTGCAGGTCGTTTTCGCCCGGTGCCAGCCGGATGACGCGCGTGATGTCCGATGAACCGATGGCCTTGGTCGGGTCGCTGAAGCTCAGGATCAGCCCGGTCGGGTTCGACCACGGCTCGCAGTCCAGGTCCAGCCGCTGCGACAGCGCAACCACCGCCGCCTCCAGCCGCTGGGCCGTGGTGCCGTAGCTGTGCAGCCGTCCGGCGATCTCGGATACGAAGGCCACCCGCTGTGCGTAGGTGGCCGGAGGGGTGGCAATGGCGGGTGCGTCGGAAGACATGCGGCGTAGTATTACCCGATGTCGGGGCGCGCACACACTTGGCATCCACGCAGACAGGTTATGCTGCGTGGAGGACGCCCCATGACGCCAGACCAGACCCCCAAACTTGAACAGGATCCACAGGACCCCGGTCTCATCCGGTTGTCCGGGCAGTGGACCTTGCGCACCGCGCTGGACGCGGCCGAAGTGCTGCGCGCGGCACCGGAAAAAGTCACCGGCATCGATGCGAGCGGCATCACCCAGCTGGATTCGGCTGGCGTGCTGCAGGTACTGCGGGTGGCCCATCGCGCCGACCTGGCCGAGGATGCACTGACCTTCCGCGAGGACCACCGCGCGCTGGTGTGCACCATCGAAGAAGTGGCCGACGACCGCCCCAAGGCCAAGCGCGACTTCGGCGTGCTGGCCGCGCTGGAGCGGCTGGGCCGCAGCGTGCATGCCACCGGCCACAACATCGTGGCGCTGGCCAGCTTCCTGGGCGAGAACCTGGTCAAGGGCGGCCGCCTGCTGCGCGAGCCGCGCCGTTTCCGACTGACCGCCACCGTGCACCACATGGAGCAGGTGGGGCTGGATGCGGTGCCGCTGGTGGCGCTGCTGTCTTACCTGGTGGGTGCGGTGATCGCGTTCCTGGGCTCGACCATCCTGCGTGACTTCGGCGCCGAGATCTACGTGGTGGAGCTGGTCAGCATCGCCTTCCTGCGCGAATTCGCGGTGCTGCTCACCGCGATCGTGCTGGCCGGCCGCACCGCCAGCGCGTTCACCGCGCAGATCGGCTCGATGAAGGCGCGCGAGGAAATCGACGCCATCCAGACCCTGGGCCTGGACCCGGTCGACCTGCTGGTGCTGCCGCGCCTGATCGCGCTGCTGATCACCCTGCCGCTGCTGACCTTCGTGGCGATGATCGCCGGCCTGGCCGGTGGCGTCACCGTGGGCGCGTTCGACCTGGATATTCCGCCGCAGATGTACCTGGCGCGCCTGCACGACACCATCGAAGTGCGGCACATGCTGGTGGGCCTGTCCAAAGCGCCGGTGTTCGCCGCCGTGATCGGCCTGATCGGCTGCCTGGAAGGGCTCAAAGTGGAAGGCACCGCGCAGTCGGTGGGTGAGCGCACCACCTCCAGCGTGGTGCAGACCATCTCGCTGGTGATCATCATCGACGCGTTCGCCGCGTTGTGGTTCATGCACATGGATTGGTGATGACGACCACAGCCGCCCCTGAAGAAGACACCCGCGTGGACCTGGCCGATGAAGACGGCCTGGCGATCCGCGTGCGTGGGCTGACCAACCGCTTCGGCAGCCAGACCGTGCATGACGGGCTGGACCTGGACGTGCGCCGCGGCGAGATCCTGGGCGTGGTGGGCGGCTCGGGTACCGGCAAGTCGGTGCTGATGCGCAGCATCCTGGGCCTGCGCCATCCCGATGCCGGCGAGATCGAGGTGCTGGGCGTGGATGCGCGCTCGGACAACCGCGCCGACCGCCTGCACATCGAACGCAACACCGGCGTGCTGTTCCAGGATGGCGCGCTGTTCTCGTCCATGACCGTGGGCGAGAACGTGCAGGTGCCGCTGAAGGAACACCACGGCGAACTGCCCGAGCGCTGGCACTACGAACTGGCGCTGCTGAAGGTGAAGCTGGCCGGCCTGCCGGCCGACGCGATCAACAAGCTGCCCTCGCAGCTCTCCGGTGGCATGCGCAAGCGCGCCGGCCTGGCCCGCGCGCTGGCGCTGGACCCGCCGCTGCTGTTCCTGGACGAGCCCACCGCCGGGCTGGATCCGATCGGCGCGGCCGCCTTCGACCGCCTGATCAAGACCCTGCAGGAAGCACTGGGCCTGACCGTGCTGCTGATCACGCACGACCTGGACACCCTGTATGCGATCTGCGACCGGGTGGCGGTGCTGGCCGACCACAAGGTGATCGCCAACGCACCGTTGCATGAGATCGAACAACTGGAGCATCCGTGGATCCAGGAATATTTCCACGGACCGCGTGCGCGTGCTGCACGCGCCGCCAAGCAGAAGAGCGAGTAAGCCATGGAAACCAAAGCCAATTACGTACTGATCGGCGCGTTCACCCTGATCGTGGGGCTGGCATTGCTGGCCTTCGGCCTCTGGGCGGCCAAGTACTCCTCCGACCGCACCTGGACCGAGTACCGGGTGGTGTTCCGCGAAGCCGTCACCGGCCTGTCGGTGGGCAGCCCGGTGCAGTACAACGGCATCGCGGTCGGCTCGATCACCGAACTGAACCTGGTGCCGGATGACCCGCGCCAAGTGGTCGCTCGGATCCGTCTCAACTCCAACACGCCGGTCAAGACCGACACCCGCGCCAAGCTGGCCATCACCAGCCTGACCGGGCCTTCGATCATCCAGCTCAGCGGCGGCACGCCGCAGGCGCAGGCGCTGACCGCGGTGAACAAGGACCCGGCGCCGATCATCCCGACCACGCCATCGGCGCTGCAGAACATCACCGACGTGGCCAACCGCATCGTCGAGCGCATGGACCAGGTGCTGAGCGACCGCAACGTGGCCAGCATCAACGCCACCCTGGCCAACCTGGAAACCATCAGCGGCGGCCTGGCCGACCGCGACCAGGGTACCCAGGCGCTGCTGCTCAGCGCGCGCGATGCCGCGCGCAGCCTGGATGTGACGCTCAAGACCACCAACGGCACCATCGAGCGCCTGGACAAGAACCTGGTGCAGCAGCTGCCGCCGATCCTGGACAAACTGGAGACCACCCTGACCAAGCTCGATTCGGCGGCCGGCAGTGCCGATTCGATCCTGGGCGAGAACCGCGCGGCCATCAACAGCTTCGCCAACGATGGCCTGGCCCAGCTCGGGCCGACGTTGACCGAGCTGCGCGGGCTGATCCGCGACCTGCGCCGGGTCAGCGACAAACTGGACAACAACCCGGCCCGCTACCTGCTGGGCCGCGACGCGCCGAAGGAGTTCGAACCCAAATGAGCCGCTTCCCTCTCCTGCCCGCCTCCCTGCCCCGCCTGCTGTTGCCGGCGGCACTGATGATCGCGCTGGGCGCCTGCTCGTCGTTGCTGGGCGGCGGCGAACGCAGCCAGGTCACCATCTACTCACCCGTGGTGAAGATCCAGCCCGATCCGTCCTGGCCGAAGGTCGACTGGGCGCTGGTGCTGGTCAAGCCGACCGCCGCGCGCGTGGTCGACAGCCCGCGCATCAACGTGCGGCCGAACCCGGGCGAGCTGGAGGTCTACAAGGGCGTGAGCTGGGCGCAGCCGGCCACCGACATGGTCGACGACGCGCTGGTGCGCGCGTTCGAGGATTCCGGCCGCATCACCGGCGTGGCGCGTGCCACCACCGGCATCCGCGCCGACTACAAGCTGGCGCTGGATGTACGCCGTTTCGAATCCGATTACCGCGGCCAGCCGACCCCGACCGCTTTCATCGAGATCAACGCCAAGTTGATCCACGTGATCGACCAGCGCGTGGTCGCCGACCGCACGTTCCGCCAGGAGCAGCCGGTAGGCAGCACGGCCACCGGCGATGTCGCCCGGGCGCTCGAGAAGGGCCTCCAGGCGGTCACCACCGAACTGGTCGGGTGGACCCTCACCACCGGCCAGGCCGACAGCCACACGGCCGCAGTCATCCCGACGCGGTTGCGTTGATCCAACGGAACGTGAGGTTGATGCGTTCGGCCAAGGGCCGGGCGCTTTTTGGCAGGGCGTGCTGGTAGAAGGTCTGCGTGCGCCCGCCCATCACCAGCAGGTCGCCATGACCCAGGGTGACCTCCGCCTTTCGCGCATGGTCATCGCGTCGGCGCAGCAGGAACCGGCGGGCGGCGCCGAGGCTGAGCGAGGCGATCACCGGCGTGGGTCCCAGTTCGGGTTCGTTGTCACTGTGCCAGCCCATGCCGTCGTCGTTGTCGCGGTAGCAGTTGAGCAGCACGCTGTTGAACGGCTGGCCGCAGAACTGGCCCAAGGCGTCGCGGAGCGGGACCAAGGCGGGATGCCAGGCGTGCGGCACGAAGTCGGTGCCCGAATAGCGGTAACGGGCCGCCGGGTCACCCATCCAGCAGCTCAGCCGTGGTGAATCCACCTGCCTGCCGAACATTTTGATCCTGTGCACGTCCCACGGCACCTCGCCGCGCAGCTGGCGCTGCAGGGCGTCCGCCTCGGCGGCGGCCAACCAGTGGCGGTGCCAGTGCACCGAAGCATCGGGAAGATGGAGGTCCATGCGGGAACGCTAGCATGCAACTGCGTGACAACGGGCTGCAGGACCGCCTGGGCCGGCCAACGGTCGGCGCTACCCGGTGTGTGCGCCCGGCCGGTACGCGTCACCGGGTATCTGCGCTGGGCGGGTACGCGTCACCTCCACGTGGAGTCCTCTACAATCTGCGGCCTGAGGCGCGTTTTTCCCGTCGCGCCACCACCCGCCGCATTGTCACAAGGTTCCTGCATGAGAAGTCACGACAGCAGCAAGCGCGTCCTGGTCACCGGTGGCGCCGGATTCCTCGGCTCGCACCTGATCGAACGCCTGCTGGAGCAGGGCCATGAGGTGGTGTGCGCGGACAACCTGTTCACCGGCACCAAGCGCAACATCGCGCACCTGTTGGGCAACCCGCACTTCGAGTTCCTGCGCCACGATGTGACCTTCCCGTTGTACATCGAGGTGGACGAGATCTGGAACCTGGCCTGCCCCGCGTCGCCGGTGCATTACAGCCACGACCCGGTGCAGACCACCAAGACCTCGGTGCATGGCGCGATCAACCTGCTGGGGCTGGCCAAGCGGCTGGACTGCCGGATCTTCCAGGCCTCCACCAGCGAGGTATACGGCGATCCCAGCGTGCACCCGCAGCGCGAGGAATACTGGGGCAACGTCAACCCGATCGGCCCGCGCTCGTGCTACGACGAGGGCAAGCGCTGCGCCGAGACGCTGTTCTTCGATTACCACCGCCAGCATGGCCTGGACATCAAGGTGGCGCGCATCTTCAACACCTATGGCCCGCGCATGCACCCCAATGATGGGCGCGTGGTGTCCAACTTCATCGTGCAGGCGTTGCGCGGCGAAAACATCACCATTTACGGCGAGGGGCAGCAGACGCGCTCGTTCTGCTACGTGGATGACCTGATAGAGGGTTTCATGCGCTTGATGGCCACGGACAAGGATTTCACCGGGCCGTGCAACCTGGGCAATCCGGCAGAGATGACCATCCGCGAGCTGGCGGAGGCGGTTATCGCGCTGACCAATTCCGGGTCAAAGCTGGTGTTCAAGCCGCTGCCGCAGGACGACCCGATGCAGCGCCAGCCGGATATCACGCTGGCCAAGAGCCGGCTTGGTGGGTGGGAGCCGCAGGTGAAGCTGGAAGAAGGGTTGCGCCGGACGATTGCCTATTTTGAGACCCTGCTGAGCGAATCCCGGTAACGCCGACTTTTGGATGGCTGCGTTGGCGCGGTAGAGCCGTCTGTTAGACGGCTGCCTTTAGCCTGGTAGAGCCGTCTGTTAGACGGCTGCCTTCTGCGCGGAGAGCAGCGGACTAACAGTCCGCTCTACCCGTCCTCGACACCCGTGTTCGATACCGTTTTCGATACCCGTCCGCGATACCGGTCAGCTCTGCCCCCCGTCCGCTCTACAACAGCGTTGATTCTTCAGCCGTAGGCGTTACCGACACTGGTAGGTGACGTCCTGGCGGCTGTGGCGGAACGGGTCGGTCAGGTCGTCGGAGTATTTACCCAGCAGCAGCCGCTGCTTTGGCAGGAAGTGCTGGCGGTAGAAGCGGCTCATGCCGGCCACGCGCCGGCCCTTGTCGGTCAGCAACACGCAGCCGTTCCCGATGTGGATCGTGCCCGAGCTTTCCTGTTCAGTCAGCCGCACGTCCACCAGCCGGTGTTCCACCATGTATTCCTTGGTGAACACGTCCTGGAAGGCATCCTGGCGGATGCCGCCGCCGCGCTGGTCCAGCTTTTCCAGGATGTAGAAGGACAGCGAGCGGTCGATCACGGTCGGCACGGAGATCGCGAAGGAATAGCCGCCCAGCAGCCACACCGCGACCAGCAGTACTTTCTCGGTCACGGTGAAACGCCGCAGCGCGGGCAGCAGCAGCAAGAGGCCGGTCAGCACCGCCGCCAGCAGCGCATCCCCAATGGCCGCATAGAACACCACGTCCACGCTGAAGAAGCGCACGTGCAGGAAATGGATGCCCAGCAGCAGCACCACGTAGACGATGGTCAGCAGCAGTGCGTTGCGCAGGGTTTTCATGGCTTGAATACCAGAAGGCGGTTGCCCAGGAACGAAAGGATGAACTGGAGGATGCTGATCAGCACGAAGCCCACGCGGTAATCGAACTTCAGCAGGTCCGACCACAGCGCCATCAGCCCGCCGTTGAGCAATGCAATGGCGGCATACAGCAGCACGAACCGCCACAGCTGGCCGCTGGCGCGGGCCTGGGTGGCGGCGAACACGAAGTAGCGGTTGCCCAGAAAGGACGACACGATGGCCACCGCCGCCGCCAGCAGGTTGGCCACGCCTTTGGAAGGCACGTGCACCACCTCCACCAGCAGGCTCAGCACCGCGAAGTGCACGCCGGTCGCCACCAACCCGTTGATGACGTAACGCAGCAGCTGGCGAAACTCAGCGTGGCGCGACATCGGCGGTTACTTCGGTGACACCGGCCAGGTATTCGCGGTACGCGCCCGGTTTCTGGATGGTGCCGCGCACGATGCCACTGAGCATCAGCGTCATCAGCGTGAGCGTACCGGTCTGCAGGAACACCAGGAACAGCACGCCCAGCGCCATCGAGAACCAGCCCGGCGTGGCGTAACCGGCCAGCTTGAGCAGGGTGGCTACCACGGCCAGCACGATCGACGCCGAAGACACCAGCACGCACATCAGGCCCACGCGGACCAGCACGTCTTCGGCGAACACCATCAGCGCGCGGAACCCATGCAGGGTCAGGCCCACGAAGTTCATCTTGCTCTGCCCGGCGTAGCGCGGCCCACGGTCGATCGGGCACACCGCCAGGCGCAGCTTGCTGGCGATCAGCCCCGCGGCCACATGGGTCCAGACCTCGTGCATCGCGTTGAGCCGGTGCAGCGCACCGACCTTGATCGCCATGAAGTTGCCGAAGCTGATGGTGCGCCCGGTCAGCAGCTGGAAGATGAATTTGTAGACCACGTAGAACGCGCGGAAACGCAGGGTTTCCACCCGGCTCCTGCGCCGCGCCACGGCTACGTCCACATTTTCGTCGCGCAACGCCTCGAGCAGGGTGGAGATGGTCTCGGGCAGGTCTTCGCCGTCGGAATCCATCACGACCACCCGCTGGGCGTCCGGCAGGTTCTCTTCGACATAGCCCAGCCCGATCGCGATCGCCTTCTGGTGGCCGACATTGCGGCGCAGCCTCAGCACCACCCCGCTGACCCCGGAGCTGGACAGCTGGAAGGGCTGCACCGGTTCGCGGATCGAGCCGTCGTCCACCGCCACCACGAAAACGCGGTCGCCGTACAGGCGCGCCAGTTCGGTGAACAACCGGGTGGAGGCTACGTGGTCTTCGTAGACCGGCGTCACCACCACGAACGACGAGTTGGGCTCAAGCATTGGGTTCTCCTGCATTCCGGCGCGGGCCCGTCTGTCTCCACTGGTCCAGCAGCACCAGCACCGCGTACATCAACAGCAACTGTACCGGCAGCGCCACGCGCTTGGCACTGGTGGCCAGGTGCCATGCCAGATCGTGCGGAGTGCTCAGGTACACCGCGAACAGCACGGCAAAATAGGCCGCGGCAACGGCCAGCCCGGCCCGGGCCGCAGACACGCGCCAGGTGCGCGCCCACAGTACCAGCAGCAGCACCAGCGGCACCCACACGGCACTACGCAGCAGGGCCTTCAGGATCAGAACGCTGGGTGCCAGCTCGGGCAGGCGCGCCAGCAGCTGCCCCTTCAGGTCGCTTTGGGCCAGGTCGTTGCCGAGGTCGGCGCCGGCCACGGCCAGCTTCCACGCCAGCAGCGGCAGCATCGACACGGCGAACGCGGCCAGCAGGCCCCACGGCATGCGGCGGTCGCGCAGCACGACCGTACCCACCGCGACCACGCCGACCAGGATGGCCAGCACCGCGCCTTCGTTCTTGATGAGGGTCAGCACCGCCGACAGCGCCGCATAGGCGGCGAGGTTGAACCAGGCCCCCTCGGCCGCGTCCCTGCGCGGCTGGATCGCTACGGCAAGCGCCGCAACCGCGTAGACCGCCAGGAACGCATCCATGTAGCCGTCGACCAGGTAGCGCCCCCCCACCTCCAGCACCGCCACCGCCAACAGGCCGGCGGCCCACCACGTGCGCAGGCTGCGCGCGATCAACAACAGCGGCGGCAGCAGCAGCAGCGTCGCGGCCGCCTTGGGGAAGATCTCGTTCCAGTGCCCCACCACCCTGGCGGCCGTGGCCGACCACAGCGGCATCAGCGAGGGGTAATCGTTGTGGCTGAAGATGGCATAGCCGTCCAGCTGTGCGTACAGCGAATTCTCCAGATAGATCCGCTTGGCATGCAGCATCCAGATCGAGCGCGGGTCCCACTCGTCGGTGGGGCTGCCCAGCGCCAGCACCAGCAGCACCGCGACGATACCCAGCATCCAGGCGGCGCGGCCGTCGCGCAGGGCCAGCAGTGACCACAGCGCACAGACGAGCACCGCGATGAAGGCCAGCTGCGCCGGCAGCCCGACCCAGCCAAAGGCGGCGAAGGCATAGCAGAGCAGCACGCCGGCCAGCATGCCCAGCGCGGCGCGGGCGCCCCCGTCAGTGGCAGTCAACGAGAACAATGCGCTCACTCCTTGCGATTTCGGTGCAGTTGGGCTGCTGGGGGCCGGGAGTCCGCCAGAGCATCAGGCCCTTGTCAGCCCAGTGGATGCGGCGCGGGTACAGCCCGTCCCACAGGCGTTCGCGGACCAGCGGGTCTTCCCAGAGGCCCGGCGCCAGGGCAATCGGCCCGCCGCTCTGCTCATGGCGGAGCAGCTCGCGGGCTTCCACCACCTCGGGCGGTACCGATTCGCTCCAGCCGGCGTCGGCCACGAAGGCCTGGCGCAGCAGCGATCCGTTGAAATCGACATCCTTCGCGATGCCGCGCAGGCCCACCAGCAGCGCCGAGCCGATCAGCAGACCGACCAGCCAGCGTTGCAGCACGGAGGGGTTACCCTTCCCGGGTTTGATCACGGCAGCATTCCAGGTTCAGCCAAGCCGGAAAGTCTAGCATTCGGCCTACGCGGGTGATCGTTACATGGACGCGCATCCGGGAACGGCCTTCCCCGCCGGTATTCATGCCATTGCCGGACGCGGACAATTCAACGGCGGTCGATAGGGATGCGACCCTACCAGCGCCTTTGCCGCGCTCAGCGGTCGGGTTGGTTTCCAAACAACCGCCCGTATCCGGTCAACGCCTGGTAACGCTAGACCCCTGAGCGGCACCGCGCCGGCCGCGCGCCAAATGGCGCAACCAATGCCATAAACGCCATCAAATATTGCACCGGGGAACACCGCGAAACTCGGATATCCGCGGCAATGTTAACCACGTCCCATATTGCAGAAACGTTGCTACGCAAGGCATTCCAACGCCGCATGACCGGATCGCGTCATCACTATTGATGCCGTCATCGAACCGGCGCAAATCAACAGAGACAATCAACTTCCGCTACCGTCTCCACGTCTGCATGGTGACTACCGGAGTCTGAAAACTCCGTAACGAACAGCTGGTCCTCCGCGTCGGGAGGGTGACTAATACAACACCCGCATGGGGAATACGTCGCACCGTTCGTTACACGGTTTTCAGCCTCCCGACTCCCTCGCCATTCCGGCGAGGGAGACACTCCGGAGAGCCACCATGCATTCCAATGACAACGATGCGTCCATCCGCTCCACCCCTCGCCCCCACCTCGGCTGGCATAAGCCCAAGCGGATTCTGGTGGGTTCGCTGATCTACAACGACGAAAGTCCGCAGCCCGGCGACCCGATCATCCCCTGCATCAAACTGCGCGGCATGTGGATGTCCGAGGCCGGCATCGCACCTGGAACCCGTTTGACGGTGGAGATGTATGACGGCGCCATCCTGCTGCGTGCGGCGGAGCCGGCGGTGTTGGTACAACTTCGGCCGGTCAGGCGCAGTCACCAGCGGGCGCATTCCGGTCGGTGACGGCCTCAGCGACGTTTGGCGCCGCCCTGCATTGCCGCTGCACCGGCGAACGCCCAGAATGACGGCCATTGCCGTTGTGCTGGAGCCCGCATGCCCGTTGCCGCGTTCACCCTGACCAGAGTCTGCCGTTCATGACCGCCCTGAAGGCCAGGCTGCGCGCTGCGGTCTATCTGGTGCTGCGTACCGGCTTCCGGGCGCTGCCCCTGTCAGAAGGGCAGCGCGACCGCCTGCGCGGCCGCTTCCTGGACCGGCATTCGGACTGGGTGCCGCCGCCGGCGCGCGGGCGGCTTGATGTGGCGGGCGGCGACGGCGCCCGCCGCCCGCTGGTCCGCGCTGATGAACCCGCCATCGGCCACGTGCCGTACCGGGCCGAGGCCTTGCCTGCAACTCTGCCTGCGACCCTGGTGGCGTTCTATCTGCCGCAGTTCCACCCCATCGAACAGAACGATGCGTGGTGGGGCAAGGGCTTCACCGAATGGCGCAATGTCACCCGCGCCCTGCCCCAGTTCGAGGGCCACGTGCAGCCGCGTTTGCCGGCCGATCTGGGCTTCTACGACCTGCGCAACCCGCAGATCATGCGCGAGCAAGCCAGCCTGGCGCAGGAATATGGCATCGGCGCGTTCTGCTTCTACTACTACTGGTTCAGCGGCACAACGCTGCTGGAGACGCCGCTGCGCCAGTGGCTGGCCGACGACAGCATCGAAATGCCGTTCTGCCTTTGCTGGGCCAACGAGAACTGGGCCCGGCGCTGGGACGGACGCGGCGATGACATTCTCATTGGCCAGCAACACAGTGCAGAGGACGATATCGCCTTCATTGCGCACGTGGCCGATTACCTGCGCGACCGCCGTGCGTTGAAGGTGGATGGCAAACCGATGCTGCTGGTGTACCGCCCGCACCTGCTGCCCGACGCACGTGCCACCGCACAGCGCTGGCGCCAGTGGTGCCGGGACCATGACATCGGCGAGATCCACCTGGCCTACGTGCAGGGCTTCGAGCGCCCGGACCCACGCGATATCGATTTCGATGCGGCCGTTGAATTCCCGCCGAACATGAGCAACCCGCGCTCGCTGACCGCTGACCAGTACCTGATCAACCCGGATTTCCACGGTGACGTGCGCGACTGGCGCGAGCTGGCCAGCGAAATCGCCGCGCGCCCGCTGCCCGACTACCCGCTGTACCCCGGGGTCAATCCCGGCTGGGACAACGAGGCGCGCCGTTCCGGGCGCGGCCGCGTGTACCTGCATGCATCACCGCGCGGCTACCGCGACTGGCTGTCGACCACGATCCACCAACGCCTTGCACCGGTGCCCAAGGACCAGCGCCTGGTATTCATCAACGCGTGGAACGAGTGGGCCGAAGGCGCGGTGCTGGAGCCGGACATTCGGCTGGGCCATGCGTACCTGGATGCCACCCGGCAGGCACTGCGTACTCCAACGATGAGACCCGCTACCAGCCGCCCCTGTGTTCTGATCCACGCGCGCGAGGTCGGTGCGCTGACGCAGCGACTGAACGCCATTGGCGGCACGGGCCTGGAATGGCGGATCATCATCACCACTACCGAGGGCTTGCGCCCCACCATTGAACAGGCGGTGCAGCAGACCTCGCTGGTAGCCGAAATCGAGATCGTTGGCGATCAGGGCAGCGATGTGCTGTCCTTCCTGCAGGTCGCCGAGCGGCTGTATGTGGAAGGCGAACAGGTACTGCTCAATGTGTCTGCAGGCGCCCCCCACGCCCCGCATCAGTTGAACGCCGATCTGGCGGTAGCCGATTGCGCCAGCGTTGCCTTCCGGGCGTTCGTAAACGAGCCGGACCTCGGCATGATCACCATTGGACCACGGGGAGCGGTGCCGGCCTCTGTGAGCGACCGCGACCTGGGTGCACTGCGCGCCAGGCTGGGGCTGGGGCCTGCCACCGAAGAGCATGAGAACGGGGAAGCCACCGGTCCGTTCTGGGTGCGGCTTTCGGCACTGAGACCACTCCTGGATGCGCACCTGCCGCGCTCGCTTTTCGATGATGGTGCCGGCACACAGGCCAAGGCAATCATCGCCCTGCTCCCGTCCGTTGTGCGCCATGCCGGCGCACGCGTGAAGGAGGAACCCGGCTTGACCGGGTGACGGCAACCTGCCGGCGCAAGCCGGCAGGTTGCGGCGCCTCAGCCGAAGCTGACGCCGGTCTTTTCCTTCAGCTCCTCGCTGCTCACGCCCGGCGCGGCTTCGACCAGCTTCAAGCCAGCGTCGGTAACGTCGAACACGGCCAGGTCGGTGATGATCCGGTCCACCACGCCCACGCCGGTCAGCGGCAGGGTGCACTCGGGCAGGATCTTGTGCTCGCCGTTCTTGGCGGTGTGCTCCATCAGCACCACCACGCGCTGCACACCGGCCACCAGGTCCATGGCGCCACCCATGCCCTTGACCATCTTGCCGGGCACCATCCAGTTGGCCAGGTCGCCCTTGTCGGTGACCTGCATCGCGCCAAGGATTGCCAGGTTCACGTGGCCGCCGCGGATCATCGCGAAGCTGTCGTGGCTGCCGAAATAGCTGGCACCCGCACGCGCGGTGACCGTCTGCTTGCCGGCGTTGATCAGGTCCGCATCCACCTCGGCTTCGGTCGGGAACGGGCCGATGCCGAGCAGGCCGTTTTCGGACTGCAGCCACACGTCCACGCCGTCTGGAATGTGGTTGGCGACCAGGGTCGGCAGGCCGATGCCCAGGTTCACGTACGCACCGTCGGTGAGCTCGCGGGCGGCGCGCTGCGCCATTTCATCGCGGGTCCATGCCATCTCAGTTGCCCTCCGCACGCACGGTGCGCTGTTCGATCCGCTTCTCGGGAGTGGGGTTGTGCACGATGCGGTGCACGTAGATGCCGGGCAGGTGCACCTGGTCCGGGTCGATGCTGCCCACCGGCACCACTTCTTCCACTTCCACCACGCACAGCCTGCCGGCCATTGCGCAGGCAGGGTTGAAGTTGCGCGCGGTCTTGCGGAACACCAGGTTGCCGGCCTCGTCGGCCTTCCACGCCTTGACCAGCGCCACGTCGGCGCGCAGCGCGGTTTCCATCACGTAGTGCTTACCGTCGAACTCGCGGGTTTCCTTGCCGTCGGCCACGACGGTGCCGAAGCCGGTGGCGGTGAAGAAGGCGGGAATGCCCGCACCGCCGGCCCGCAGGCGCTCGGCCAGGGTGCCTTGCGGGTTGAACTCCAGCTCCAGCTCACCGGCCAGGTACTGGCGTTCGAATTCCTTGTTCTCGCCCACGTAGGACGAAATCATCTTCTTGATCTGGCGCGTTTCCAGCAGCTGGCCCAGGCCGAACCCGTCCACGCCGGCGTTGTTGGAGATTACCGTCAGGCCCTTCACCCCGGTGTCGCGCAGTGCGGCGATCAGCGCTTCGGGAATGCCGCACAGGCCGAAGCCGCCGACGGCCAGGGTCTGGCCATCGGCCACCGCGCCCTGCAGCGCCTCGGCGGCGCTGGCGTAGCGCTTGCCGCGCCGGCCGCCGTTGTCTGGGGACTTGCTCATCTACGCCCTCACCTCGTTGATGTAAGGGCCCATTGTAGCCATTGCCGGTAGCGTCCCCGGCTGAAAACGCTTCCCATACATCGCAGCGGCTAAACTCGCCTACTGACTACAGAAAGGACCCCCGATGACCCTCCCCGCATTCAAGGCGTATGACATCCGCGGCCGCGTGCCGGACGAGCTGAACGAAGATATGGCGCGGAAGATCGGCGTGGCGCTGGCGGCCCAGCTGGAGCCAGGCACGGTGGTGGTGGGCCACGATGTGCGCCTTACCAGCCCCGCCCTGCAGGACGCCCTGGCCGCCGGCCTGCGCGGCGCCGGGCGCGAGGTGCTGGACATCGGCCTGTGCGGCACCGAGGAGGTGTACTTCCAGGTCGACCACCTGAATGCCGCCGGCGGGGTCATGGTCACCGCCAGCCACAACCCGATGGACTACAACGGCATGAAGCTGGTCAAGCAGCAGGCCCGGCCGATCAGTTCCGACACCGGACTGTTCGCAATCTCCGACGCGGTCGAGGCGGACACCACCACTGCCGTGGAGCCCAAGGCGGGTATCCAGTCGCATACGGGCAAGAGCGCCTACATCGAGCACCTGCTCAGCTACGTTGACCGCGCCGCGCTCAAGCCGCTGAAGCTGGTGGTCAACGCTGGCAATGGCGGCGCCGGCACCATCGTGGACCTGCTGGCACCGCACCTCCCCTTCGAGTTCGTGCGCATCGCCCACGAGCCGGATGGCAGCTTCCCGAACGGCATTCCCAATCCGCTGCTGATCGAGAACCGGGAGATGACCGCGCAGGCCGTGCTCGAACACGGTGCGGACTTCGGCATCGCCTGGGATGGCGATTTCGACCGCTGCTTCTTCTTCGACCACACCGGCCGCTTCATCGAAGGCTATTACCTGGTCGGCCTGCTGGCCAAGGCCATCCTCGCCCGTCAGCCCGGCGGCAAGGTGGTCCACGACCCGCGCCTGCTGTGGAACACCGTGGAGATGGTGGAAGACGCCGGCGGCCAGGCCGTGCTGTGCAAGAGCGGCCATGCCTTCATCAAGGAAAAGATGCGGGCCGAAGACGCCGTTTACGGCGGCGAGATGAGCGCGCACCATTATTTCCGCGAGTTCGCCTACGCCGACTCCGGCATGATTCCGTGGCTGCTGATCGCCGCGCTGGTGTCTGAAACCGGGCTCTCGCTGGCCGACCTGGTCGAAGAGCGCATGCAGAAATTCCCGTGCAGCGGCGAGATCAACTTCAAGGTCAGCGATGCCAAGCTGGCGGTGGCGCGGGTGATGGAACACTTTGCTTCCTACGCCCCTACGCTGGATCACACCGACGGTATCAGCGCGGATTTCGGCCAGTGGCGCTTCAACCTGCGCAGCTCCAATACCGAGCCGCTGCTGCGCCTGAACGTAGAATCACGAGGCGATGCGGCACTGCTGCAGCAGCGCACCGATGAGATCTCCCAGCTGCTCAAGGCATCCTGAGGCACCGCCTGATGAACGACATCCTTCCGGTCATCCTGTCTGGCGGTTCCGGCACGCGGCTATGGCCGCTGTCGCGCGAGGCCTACCCGAAGCAGTTCCTGGCCCTGGCCGGTGAGCAGACCATGCTGCAGGCCACCTGGCAGCGGGTGGAGCCGATTGCCGGGCGGGCACCGCTGGTGGTGGCCAACGAGGAGCACCGGTTTGTTGCCGCCGAACAGCTGCAGCAGCTGGGCGTGGTACCGCAGGCCATCCTGCTGGAGCCGGTCGGCCGCAACACCGCGCCGGCCATCGCCGTGGCGGCACTGGAAGCCACGCTGGAGGACGGCGACCCGGTCCTGCTGGTGCTTCCGTCGGACCATGTGATCGCCGATGAAGCGGCTTTCCGCGCGGCGGTGCTGAGCGCCCTGCCTGCCGCGAAGGAGGGCAAGCTGGTTACGTTCGGCATCGTGCCCACCGGTCCGGAGACCGGCTACGGCTACATCAAGGCCTCCTCGGGCGGTGAAGTGCGCGCGGTCGACCGCTTCGTCGAGAAGCCGGACGCGGAGACGGCCCAGCAGTATGTCCAATCCGGCGAATACTTCTGGAACAGCGGCATGTTCCTGTTCAAGGCGTCGCGCTACCTGGCCGAACTGGAACTGTTCCAGCCGGAGATGCTGGCAGCCAGCCGCAATGCCTGGCAGCTGGCTCGACGCGATGCGGACTTCACCCGACTGGACAAGGAGGCCTTCGCCGTGGTGCCGGCCGACTCCATCGACTACGCGGTGATGGAGAAGACCGCCGACGCCGTCGTGGTGCCGCTGGATGCCGGCTGGAACGATGTGGGCTCGTGGACGGCGCTGCGTGACGTATCTGCGCAGGATGCCGATGGCAACGCCCACCACGGTGATGTCATCGCCATCGACTGCCGCAACACCTACGCCTACGGCGAGCGCCTCATCGCGCTGGTGGGGCTGGATGACGTGATCGTGGTGGAGACCGACGATGCGGTGATGGTCGGGCGCAGCGACCGCATGCAGGAGATCAAGCAGGTGGTGGCGCGACTCAAGGCCGACGCACGGCCCGAAGCCACCTGGCACCGCAAGGTATACCGCCCGTGGGGCGCCTACGATTCGATTGATAACGGCGAGCGTTTCCAGGTCAAGCGGATCACGGTCAAGCCCGGCGGTACGCTGAGCCTGCAGATGCACCACCACCGCGCCGAACACTGGGTAGTGGTAAGCGGCACCGCCGAGGTTACCCGTGGTGATGAGGTGATCCTGCTGGGCGAAAACCAGAGCACCTACATTCCGCTGGGCGTAACCCATCGGCTGCGCAACCCGGGCAAGCTGCCGCTGGAGCTGATCGAGGTGCAGTCCGGCAGCTATCTGGGCGAGGACGACATCGTGCGGTTCGAGGATACGTACGGCCGCAGCTGAGCCGCTGGTGCATGCATATAAAAACCCGGCAACGCCGGGTTTTTCCTTGGGGGTGGAGCCACGCCGTAAGTGGCTGTGCCTGCTCAAATCTCAGCAATCACACGCTTCAACCCATCCTGCCAGCTGGGCAGCACAAGATCGAAATCCGACTGGATTCTGGATACGTCCAGATGCGAATAGGCCGGCCGCTTGGCCGGGGTCGGATACTCGTCGGTGGTAATGGCCTCCACCATCGGCGCACGCTTCAGTTTTCCCGCAGCAACTGCCTCGGCAAGAATGGCTTCAGCAAAGCCATGCCAACTGGTTTCGCCCTCGGCCGTGAGGTGCCAGGTCCCCGACAGCGCACCCGGGTGCTGCAGCACCTGCGCGGTCACGTCGGCAATCAGCGCGGCCGGCGTGGGCGTTCCCACCTGATCGGCCACCACGCGAAGCACATCGCGCTCGGCACCAACGCGCAGCATGGTGCGCAGGAAGTTGGCGCTGTGCGAGGCGTACACCCACGCAGTGCGGAAGATCATATGGCGGCCGCCGCCCGCTCGCACTGCGTCCTCACCGGCCAGCTTGCTTTGGCCATACACGCCCAGCGGTGCAGTGGCATCGTCTTCTCGATACGGGTGCGAGCCTTGACCGTCGAACACGTAATCCGTCGAGTAGTGGACCAGAGGCACGCCGGCCGCTGCACACCAACGCGCGATCGCGCCAGGCGCTTCAGCGTTGACGCGCCATGCGACTGCGGTTTCGTCTTCTGCGCGGTCTACAGCCGTATACGCTGCCGCATTCACGACGAAGTCCGGACGAACAAGGTCCAGCACATTGGCCAACGTGTCGGGTTGCTCGAAGTCGGCGGTCTCGCAGGCCGTACCATCGACAAGGCGACCACTGCGCGTGGTCGCCACTACGTTCCCCAGTGGAGCAAGCGCCCGGACCAGCTCCCGACCGAGCTGACCATTGCCGCCGAAAACAAGCAGGGTGGTGGCTCGACTCAAGGCGCGTAAACCGGCAGACGGTCTTCGGCAATCTCCCCGAGGAACGGAGCCGTCTCATCCTTGGCCGACAGCGTTGGCGCGCTGATTGGCCAGTCCACCGCGATGTCGGCATCGTTCCAACGGATGCCGGCGTCCGCCTCTTTCACATACACATCAGTGCACAGATAGTTGAACAGGGCGCGCTCGGACAGAACCGCGAAGCCATGCGCGAAGCCTTCCGGTATCCAGAACTGCTTTCTGTTCTCGGCACTGAGCACCACCGAAGCCCAGCGCCCAAAGGTCGGTGAGCCGCGGCGGACATCCACAGCCACGTCATACACCTCTCCTTCCAGCACGCTGACCAGCTTGCCCTGGGGACGCGGCCACTGGTAATGCAGCCCACGCAACACACCCTTGGCAGAACTCGACACGTTGCTCTGCACGAACTGGGTCGGCAATCCGTGTTCGCCAAAGCGTTCGGCGTTCCAGGTTTCATAGAAGAAACCACGGGAATCGCCGAACACCGTCGGTTCGATCACCAGGCACCCAGGCAGTGCGGTGGGAATCAGCTTCAAGGAACGATTCCGCGCTGCGCCAAGGTGTGCAGGTACTGGCCGTAACCATTCTTGATCAGCGGTGCAGCCAATGCCTCAAGTTGCTCTGCATTGATCCAGCCTCGGCCGAACGCGATTTCCTCTGGGCAGCACACCTGCAGGCCCTGACGGGTCTGAATGGTTTCGATGAAGTTGGACGCCTCGAGAAGAGACTGGTGCGTGCCAGTATCCAGCCACGCATAACCGCGCCCCAATGCTTCCAGGTGCAGGTTGCCTTCACGCAGGTAGCGCTGATTGAGATCCGTGATCTCCAACTCGCCGCGCGGCGACGGCGTCAACTCGGCGGCGTAATCGCTGGCGTTCCCGTCGTAGAAGTACAGACCGGTGACAGCGTAGTTCGACCGCGGCTTGGCAGGCTTTTCGACCAGATCGATGACCTTGCCGGCCTTGTCGAACTCAGCCACACCGTAGCGTTCCGGGTCGTTCACCCAGTAGCCGAATACGGTTGCGCCGGTGTCGCGCTCATCTGCGTTGCGCAGCACTTCGCGCAGGCCATGGCCGTGGAAGATGTTGTCGCCCAGCACCAGGCAGCTCGGCTTGCCGCCCACGAAGTCCTTGCCGATGAGATAGGCCTGGGCCAGCCCATCGGGGCTGGGCTGCACGGCGTACTCAATGTTCATGCCCCACTGCGAGCCATCGCCCAGCAGTGTCTGGAACAACGCCTGCTCATGGGGGGTGTTGATAATCAGCACATCGCGGATGCCAGCCAGCATCAGCACGCTGAGCGGGTAATAGATCATCGGCTTGTCGTACACCGGCAGCAGCTGCTTGCTGACACCCTTGGTGATCGGGTACAGGCGCGTGCCCGAACCGCCGGCGAGGATGATGCCTTTACGCTGGGTCATGTGTGGTTTCCTGATTCAGGCGGCGGTGCCGATTCGCTGCAGACGGTAGCTGCCGTCAAGCACGCCGTTGACCCATTCCTGGTTGTCCAGGTACCAGTCGACGGTGAAGGCGATGCCCTGGTCAAAGGTGTACTTCGGTTCCCAGCCCAGGTGGTCTTTGAGCTTGGATGCATCGATCGCATAACGGCGGTCGTGCCCCGGGCGGTCGGCCACGTAGGTGATCTGACTGCCGCGCGGCTGGCCGTCCTCGCGGGGGCGGCGTGCATCGAGCAGCGCGCAGATCGCGTGCACTACTTCGATGTTTTCCTTCTCGGAGTTGCCGCCCACGTTGTAGGTCTCGCCGACCTGGCCCTTGGCCAGCACGGTACGGATCGCTTCGCAGTGGTCGGACACGAACAGCCAGTCACGGACCTGCTTGCCATCGCCGTAGACCGGCAGCGGTTCGCCGGCCAGCGCCTTGGCAATCACCAGCGGAATGAGCTTTTCCGGGAAGTGGTACGGGCCATAGTTGTTGGAGCAGTTGGTGGTCAGCACCGGCAGCCCGTAGGTGTGGTGGAACGCCCGCACCAGATGGTCCGATGCCGCCTTGGACGCCGAATAAGGCGAATTGGGGGCATACGGAGTGGTTTCGCTGAACTTGCCGGTCTCGCCGAGGGTGCCGTAGACCTCGTCGGTGGAGACATGCAGGAAGCGGAACGCCGCGCCCTTGTCGGCCGGAAGCGCCTTCCAATAGTCACGCACGGCCTCCAGCAGGCCCAGGGTGCCCACGACGTTGGTCTGGATGAAGGCGCCGGGGCCGTCGATCGAGCGGTCCACATGGCTTTCGGCGGCGAAGTTCAGCACCGCGTCGGGCTGGTATTCGGCCAGCAGGCGGGTGACCAGCTCGCGGTCGCCGATGTCGCCGTGCACGAACACGTGATCCGGATTGCCCTCCAGCGGGGCCAGCGTCTTCAGGTTACCGGCGTAGGTCAGCGCATCGAGATTGATGACGCGCACGCCCTTGGCGACGGCTTCCAGCACAAAGTTACCGCCAATGAATCCGGCACCGCCGGTGACAAGCCATGTGGGCACTACCTTTCTCCTGTTCGAGGTTCGTCCTGCGGGGGCCTGGCAGCTCCCCGATTCAGCGCGACAGCATACATCGGGTCGGTCTTCACGACCTCGTTTGGCAGATGAATGAGTCCAGTAGAAGCACCCTCGAGTGCCGCAACGCAACATATCCATACGCATTCGCATGGTGGCGCGCGGACAGTTAGAATCCCTGTCCCACCCCCCGAACCGGCAGCTTGCGTAGGGCCGGACGTTCCCAGCTATTGCGAGCCGGCCAGCGGCCGGCACTACCAAGGATCCCGCACCAGATGAAAATCCTCGTCGCGTACAAGCGCGTGGTGGACTACAACGTCCGCATTCAGGTCAAGCCGGACGGTTCCGGCGTGGTCACCGACGGCGTCAAGCTGTCCCCCAACCCCTTTGACGAAATCGCACTGGAAGAAGCCCTGCGCCTGCGCGACAAGGGCATCGCCACCGAGGTCGTGGTCGCCACCATCGCCCCGGCCGATGCCCAGGCGCACCTGCGCAACGGCCTGGCCATGGGGGCCAACCGCGCCATCCACGTGGTCACCGACCAGGCCATCCAGCCGCTGACCGCCGCGCGCACCCTGCTCAAGCTGGTCGAGAAGGAACAGCCGGACCTGGTCATCCTGGGCAAGCAGGCCATCGACGACGACGCCAACCAGACCGGCCAGATGCTGGCCACGCTGTGGGGCCGCCCGCAGGCGACCTTTGCCAGCAAGCTGGAGATCGCCGATGGCAAGGCCACGGTGACCCGCGAGGTCGACGCCGGCCTGGAAACGCTGGAAGTGGACCTGCCGGCCGTGATCACCACCGACCTGCGCCTGAACGAACCGCGCTTCATCAAACTGCCGGACATCATGAAGGCCAAGGCCAAGCCGCTGGAAACCCTGCAGCTGGCCGACCTCGGCGTTGAAGCAGCCGACACCTTCAAGACCACCCAGTATGCCGCGCCGTCCAAGCGCAGCAAGGGCGTGATGGTGAAGGACGCGGCCGAACTGGTTGCCGCACTCAAGCAGAAGGGGTTGCTGTAATGACCAAGATCCTCGTTGTTGCCGAACACCATGACGGCAAGCTCAATGCCGCCACTGCCAAGACCGTGAGCGCGGCCGCCGCCATCAGCGGCGCCAGCATCGACGTGCTGGTGCTGGCTGCCGACCCGGCGGCCGTGGCCGCCCAGGCCGCAGAACTGGCCGGCGTGACCAAGGTCCTGACCGTTGCCAATGCGGCTAACGCCCAGGCCCTGGCCCAGGTGCTGGCGCCGCAGATCGCGCAGCTGGCCAAGGGCTATACCCACGTCTTCGGCCCCTCGACCACCTTCGGCAAGGACCTGATGCCGTGCGTGGCCGCCCTGCTGGGCGTGAACCAGGTTTCGGACCTGATGACGGTTGAAGGCAGCCACAGCTTCAAGCGCCCGATCTACGCGGGCAACGCCATCATCACCGTGGAGGTCCCGGCCGACCAGATCGTGGTCGCCACCGTGCGTGCTGCCTCCTGGCCGGAAGCGGCCAAGGGCGGCAGCGCCCCGGTCGAAGCCGCCAGCGTGGACGCCGCCCTGCCCTCGCACACCCGCTTCATCGGCCTGGCCGCCGGTGCAACTGACCGCCCGGACCTGCAGAGCGCCAAGCGCGTGGTCTCCGGTGGCCGTGGCGTGGGTTCGGAGGAGAACTTCAAGGTGATCTTCCAGCTGGCCGACAAGCTGGGTGCCGCCGTGGGGGCCTCGCGCGCCGCCGTGGACGCCGGCTATGTGCCCAGCGACCTGCAGGTGGGCCAGACCGGGAAGATCATCTCGCCGGAGCTGTACGTGGCGGTGGGCATCAGCGGTGCCATCCAGCACCTGACCGGGATCAAGGACGCGGGCACCATCGTGGCGATCAACAAAGATCCCGATTCGCCGATCTTTGAGATTGCCGATATCGGCCTGGTCGGGGATCTGTTCACCCTGCTGCCGGAGCTGGAAGCGGCGCTCTGATTCGCGCAGCCAAGACCGAATGATCAAGGGCCAGACGGGGAAACCCGCCTGGCCCTTTTTTTGTCCTTACAGGCAGACCACCGCGTCGCCGGACGGTGTGATCGCCGTGTAGCCCTTTGAGGGCCAGAACGGAATCGAGTCACAGACCTTGATGTGTTCCGGTGTCGGCTCGACCGTAGTCAACGGATGGCCGGTCGTCATCCGCAGGATGCCCTGCTGTGAACCGGTGAGCGCGAAGGCCGTCATGTTGAGGTCCATGAAGGCGGTGGGAAGCGGCGCAGGGTGTGCCCAGCGCATGTTGCGGTTCACGATCGCGATCTTGGTCTGATCGTTGAACTCCGGATGCTCATTGAGCGAATGATAGATCTCGGCAGCCAACAGCTTGTCATAGCCGTTGACCAACATCTGGTCGCTGTGGATGCGGTGACCGATCGCGGCAGCGCCCAACAGCGACACTCCGACAGGTACCCCGATGGCCCATTGCTCCCAGCGGCCCCGGAAGAGGTAGAACAACCAGTAGACCCCCATGGACCAGACCACCACGATTCCGCCCAGTACACGTGGCACTGGCCACCACGCCTGGCCCACCGCGATAACACCGATGCCAGCCAGGGGAATCAATGCGGTCAGCGGCAGGCAGACCAGCGCTTGCCGCGGCCGTTTCACCACGACCCATACAACGAAAGCGGCCCAGCCCAGCACGGCAGCCGCCCACATCAGAGCCGACGCAACAGGTGCATCTTCCACGATGTAAGGCCGTGTCCAGAGGAAATCTGAAAGCTGGGTCAATTCGGCAAACCGGGAAGCGATCATGTCAAGGGCCAGCAGCTGGCTGCGACTGTCCTTGTGCAGACCAAAGGACGCGATCACGATCTTGTACAGCACCATGTACACCGCCAGCCCGACCACGGTCATGAGTACCGGGGCGAGAAACTCCCGATAGCGCTGCCACTCCCGCAGGGCGGCACCACGTTCGCGCACCAGCAACTGGATGGCGCCGAACAGCAGCATCAGGGCAATGTAGTTCAGCAACAACTGATACATCGACAATGCGAGGACCAGCAGGATCGTACTCAACCACCAGCGATCTGGACGACGTGCGGCCAGGAACGTGGCGCCAATACCCATGGCCGTCGCCAGCTGCGCGGTGAAGGACGCCTCGGAGAACGACAGGATTTCGGCCGAATACGGGTGCAGTGTCACCATCAGACTGGTCAGCACCAGACCCGTGCGTGATACCAGGCCAATACGGTCGAATGCAGTGAACACCAGCGGAACGGTTGCAGCGAAGCACGCAAGCCCGACGCCCTGCAGCAGGGTACCGAACGTGAGGGCATTGAAGCCGATCGCCTCACCCGCCTTGAAGACCGTGTACTGGCCAAAGCGGCCTTGGCCAAAGAGCTGCGACATGGTGGGGAAACCACGCACGTAGAAGTACGAGTCGATGGACAGCCCGTGCTGGACCACGAACGGAAGTCGCGCAAACAGCGTGACCAAGGTAACGATGATGCAGACCTGCAAGAGTCGGACTGCGGGATCCGACGTTCTGAAGGTCGTCAAAGAATGGAAGGTATTCATCTATGTCCTGAACCAAATCTCTATCTAAAAAGCCAACAACTGCTCAGAGGCACACCAGCACGTCGCCCGAGGACCGGGCAACCGCGAACCCGGTGTCCGGCCAGGCGGGCAGCGCTTCACACTGCCTAGTATCGGCAGAATCCGGCAAAACTACATGCAGCGTTCGGCCATTGGACAGCTGCAGCAGCCCCTTGATGGCGCGCTTGTCCGCGAAGGCCGTCAGGTTGAGGTCCATCCATGCACTCGCCAGCGGCAGTGGGTGCGACCAGCTCAGGCGGCGGTTGACCACGACTACCGGCGTCTGGTCATTGTAGGTGTCCAGCCGGATCAGCTCATCGTAGACCCGCTGGGCAAGCAGGCGATCGAAGGCGTTCAATTGAAGCTGGTCGCTGTGAACCCGGTGCCCGACGGCGGTGAACCCCACCAGCAGCATCGCAGCCGCCGCCAGCACCAGCAATCTCCCGAGGCGACCATTGACGAACCAGGCAAACCAATAGACGCCCATCGCCCACACCGCTACGATGCCACCCAATACCCGCGGGGCGGGCCACCAGACCGCAGCCACGCTCACCACGCCAAGCGCGGCGACCGGGACCAATGCCACGACTACCAGCGGCAGCACGACACCCGCGCTGGGGCGTGCCAGCAGCCGGACCAGCAGGAAGGCCCAGCCAGCGATGGCCATGCCCCAGAGCAGCGCCTTGGCCGCGGTGCCGTATGTCACCAGCAGGCTTCGATCCCACAGAAAACCGCCCAGCGCCGCAATGTCGTGAAGGCGTGCACCAACGTTCCCGATGGGCAGCAGACCGGCCCTGCTCACCTCGGTGGCACCCGTCAGGGCCACGAGAGCCTTGTGCAGGATCAGGTACGCCAGCACCGAGCCAACCAGCACCAGGCAGGAACGCAGGAGCGGGCGGTACTCCTCCCGGACCGCACCCCGAAAGCGGCCAACCCGCAGGTATATCTGCAGAAACCCGAACAAGATCATCAACGCCGCGTAGTTGATCAACACCTGGTACATGGACAAGGCAACGATCAGCATCACGCTGGCGAGCCACCACCAACGCGCGCGCCGCGCCACGATGAAGATGGACGCAATGCCCATGGCCGTCGCCAGCAGCGCTGTGAACGAGGCTTCCGAGAATGTGAGGATCTCCGCCGCATACGGATGCAGGGTCACCACCAGCCCGGCCAGGCAGATTGGAATCAGGCGATTCTGCTCGGGGCTTGCGAAGCCCGCAAACAACAACGGAGCGGTAAACGCGAAGACTGCCAGACCCACGCCTTGCAGGAGCGTTGCGAACGCCAACGGGTCGATGGCGAGCGCTCCGAACAGTTTGAACACTAGGAACTGGCCAAAGCGTCCCTGGCCTGCCAGCTGTTCAAACGTCGGCCAGCCGTCAAGATAGGCGTATGAATCGGTCGACATGCCGGGCGCAAGCACGAACGGCATGCGCGCCAGCAGGGTCAGCACCGTTACAACCGTGCACGCCACGAACAACCGACGAATGCCGGGGGTGGGAAGGAGTCGCGCCAGCAGCCCAGCCACGCGCGCAGCAATGTTCATGATCCAGACCTCTTCATACGATTCATCCAGCGGGGTTCAATAGGCACCGCCATTTCGGGGTGAGAGCACCCACACCAGGTGACGGTCGACTATCAGCCACTGCGGCACCTCCCGGCGCTGGTCGATGTCGCTTTGAATACGGGCACATAGCGCCTCGTCGCACGCTTTGGTGTAGAGCGACATATCCTTGTACAGGTAGTTCCTGAGCGCCCGATTGCTATGCAGCCAGCCCAACGTCGGGTTGGCGTGGACATCGCCAAAAATGATCACATCGTCGAATCTTCCAGCAGAGACCGCCTGCGCCCGGGCGATTTCCAGTCCCGTCCGCTCCATCGCCGGATAGACCTGGCGCGTACCCGAATACGCAGACTGCCAGCTCAGCAGGCCAGTGTAGGCAAGCGGCAAGGTGAGCAGCAGGCCCAGTACGATGGTTTTGCGCTCGTAGATCAGCAGGATGACCGGAATGCAGACCAGCAGCCAGAGCCAGACAGAGGAACGCAACGGCAACGACACGCCGGAAATGATCGAAAGCGACGCATCGATCCCCAGCAACAGGCAGCCAAACAGCAGCATTGCAAGGCACTGCCTGACCTGCAGCTTGTACCCGATGCACAGGGCAAACGCCACCGCTCCGGCGGTCAACGCTGGCCACAGTCCACGGGCTGCTGCAAACCAGCCCAGGTAGCGATCGATATTCCCCTCCAGGGTCCCGCCATGCAGGAGCGGAGTGGCTTGCCGCCATGTGGCAGGCTCAATGGAGAACGTGCCATGGAAGTGGTAGTTCAATGAGAAGACCAACAGCACCGCCAGCGCAAAGCTGGCGACATACACCATCGCCCCGAGGATTACGCTGCGCGGCCCGCCAGAGCAGCGCACGCCGTACATCAGAAGGAACAATGGCCCGAACGACGGATAGAACAGAAAACCTGCAATCACCGCGACGGCCATGACCAGGCAGCGCTGTGCATCGGACTGCACCCGCAGCAATGCCGCGCACCCCGCGAGCGTGACCAGGACCCCGGTCAACTGGGTGACGGGCCACTGCATGGTTTCGGCGGTCATGGGCGACAGGAAAATCAACAACGCACCCACTACGCCCGCCGACGGGGACACGACCCGTGCGATCAGCACGCACATCGTCGAGAAGGCAACCAGGTACAGCCCGAATGCGCCTTTGATGCTGAGATGGTGGCTGAACTTCGCCCACACAAAGTTGCCCCAGCGGCCTTCGGAGCCTGCCTTGCTCAGGGGTGTCTCGAACCCCTGATCGAAGCCGGAAAGGAGCCAGTCGAATTCATCATGGGCGACGAAGGGCGCCGTGAGCTGCCCCAAGCTGTACATGCCCAGCAGGATGAGGATGGCATACAGGAGATAACTACGGTCCAGACGATCAAGCGCATACCCGCAATAACGCGCAAGTTGATTCAATTCACACCTCGTGTGTCCGTGAGCGCCGACTTGACTTGGCCAGGGCCGGCCTCCCTCAGAGGCGCTGGGTGCGTCGCCCCCCCGCCGTGCACTGCCCCGGGTTCACACCTATACTACCTGACTGAGCGAAGCATCCTCCAGAATGGGCAGGCCATGGCGAACAACATAGGTACCGATGACTCGGTTGGCCTGATCGACCTTTCAATCGTTGTACCGGCCTACCGCAGCGAGAAGACCCTGGCCGCGCTGGTCGCGGCGATCGATGCCGCGATCGGCGGTCGCTACACGCTGGAGTTGATCCTCGTGAACGACCGGAGCCCCGATGGCTCCTGGAAGGTTGCCAGCGAGCTCGCGCGCACCCATACCTGGGTACGCGCGTTGAATCTCCGCAAGAATGTCGGCCAGCATATGGCGATCTTCGCGGGCCTGCGGGAATGCCGCGGCCGGGTCATCGTCACCATGGACGACGACCTGCAGCATGCGCCGTCGGATATTCCCACGCTGGTGGAAGCCCTGGATGACGAGCACGATGTCTGCTACGGGACCTTCCTCGGGCGCAAGCACGCGGCCTGGAAAGTCCTTGGAAGCCGCTTCAACGACCGAGTTGCGACCTGGCTGCTGCAGAAGCCCAAGGGCCTGTACCTGTCTCCGTTCAAAGCGATGCGCCGCGGCGTGCGCAACGAAGTGGTCGCGTTCCGCGGGCCGGCGATCTATCTGGACGGCCTCATCCTCTCCGCCACGTCGCGGATCACCACGCGCACGGTGGGTCACCACGCCCGCGAGGATGGCAGTTCCGGCTACAGCCTGAAGAAGTCCATTTCGCTGTGGCTGAAGATGGCGACCAGCTTCTCGGTGGCACCGCTGCGCATGGCCTCGCTCACCGGAATGGCCATTTCGGCCGCGGGCTTCGTATTCGCGGCCGTCATCGTGGCGCATAAACTGCTGGACCCCAGCGTTGCCGTGGGCTGGTCTTCACTGATCGTGGCCATCCTGATCATGGGCGGTGTGCAACTGCTGGCACTGGGTGCCATCGGTGAGTATGTGGGTCGCATCCTGCTGAACTTCACCACGCCCACCCAGTACTCGATTGCCGAGCGCGTCGAGGAGACCCCGGACCCCCTGCCGTGAGGCCGGATGAGGCCAAGCTGCTGTTCTGGAAGCTGGTCAGGTTCGGCGCGGTGGGCGGAACCAGCACGCTGCTGTTTGCCGCGCTGACCTGGCTGATGGTCGAGAAAAGCGGCATGCACCCGGTGCTTGCAACGGTGGCGGCCTATTTGCTGCTGCTGGCGCCAAACTTTCTGGCCCACAAGTACTTCACTTTCGCCTCGAACGGGGAAGTGGCGCGTGAGTCTGGCAAGTTCCTCGTGGTGCATGGCCTCAATATCGGTTTGTCAGCCGGCGGCATGGCGGTAATCTCGCACGCGCAGCTTGATTACCGCTGGGGCATTCTGTTCTCGGCCATCGCGGTGCCGGTCATCGTCTTCATCGTGATGAACTTCTGGGTATTCCGGGTTTCGCAGAAGCAATGAGCAGCGCTGGCCGCGGCGCTTAGGCCACGGCCGGATCCAACGCATCCCTGCCCGAGCAGGCCTGCTGCCACCGCCAGGCATCGGCGCAGATATCCAGAAGCGACTTTTCGGCGCGCCACCCCAGCACGTGGTTGGCCCGGGACGGGTCGGCCCAGCACTCACCAATGTCACCCACCCGCCGCCCCTGGCGCTGGTAGGGAATTGCATGGCCGACCACGGACGAGAAGGTTTCGATCAGTTCCAGCACCGAGTAGCCGCGCCCGGTGCCCAGATTGAGGGTCAACTCGCGCGCCTCATTGCGGACCAGCGCGTCCAGCGCGGCGACATGGGCCTTTGCCAGGTCGACCACGTGGATGTAATCGCGCACCCCGGTTCCGTCCGGCGTGGCGTAGTCGTCGCCAAAGACGCGGATGTAGTCGCGCTGGCCTGCAGCGGTCTGGGTGATGTAAGGCGCCAGGTTGTTGGGCACGCCCCGCGGCAGCTCGCCGATCAGCCCGCTGGGATGTGCACCCACCGGATTGAAGTAACGCAGGATGGCTGCACTGAGCGAGGCACCCGGCGCCGCTACGCAATCACGGATCAGCCACTCACCGATCAGTTTCGTGCGGCCGTAGGGATTGCCGGGGTTCACGGGCGCGCTTTCCGGCACCGGGCAGGCTTCAGGCTGCCCATACACCGTCGCCGACGAGCTGAACACAATGCGCGCGCACCCCACTTCCTGCATTGCCTCCAGCAGGGTTGCCGTCCCCCCCACGTTGACGTCGTAGTACCGGGCCGGCAGCTCGGCACTTTCAGATACCGACTTCAGCGCGGCAAAATGAATCACCGCATCGGGCTGGAATCGCTTGAGCGTGGCCAGGAGTGCGGCGTGGTCGCGGATATCCAGTTCGTCCAGCGCCAACGGCTGCCCGGTGATGCGCTCGATGCGCTCGACGATCCAGCGCTCGCTGTTGCAGAAGTTCTCGACCACCTGCACGTCATGCCCGGCAGCGACCAGTTCCACGACGGTGTGCGAGCCGACAAAGCCGGCGCCGCCAGTTACAAGAACCTTCATTTTGCAGCCTCTCTTGGCATCATGCGTAGCCGACCACCTGGTCGGTAGAAGTACTTTTCTTCGGCACCAGGTAACCGTCAAGTGCCTGCAGTGCCGCGGTGAAACCAGACCATTGGCGGTTGCGTGCAAGCGACTCGAGCTGGCGCTGAACGAGCTGATCGCGCAGCGCCGGCGCCGCCCGCAACTGCTCCAGCCGCTGTACGAAGGCATCGATGTCCTCCGGCTCACTGATCAGGTCAGCGGCAGCCAGGAAGTCCACGATGCCGCCGACGGCCGGGGCGCAGATCGGCAGCCGTGCGGCCGCGACGTCGAACAGGATGGTCGGGGTGCCTTCCCAGGCCGTGGTATGCAGATACGCGAAGTGGCGCTCACTGGCTACCGATTCCAGACGCTGGAATTCGCCATGCAGGGTCACATTGGGCAGCGACCGGAGCGCACCCAGGTCCTGCGCCGCGGCGCCGGACATTACTTGCGCGCCATAGACATCGAAGTGAACGCGCGGCATCCGCGCGGCGATGGCGGCCAGCAGATCGGGACGCTTCTGGCGATCGAGGCGACCGGCCCACAGCACGCGATCCGCCCCCACCCCACTCAGCGCGGCAGCCGAACGCCCCGGTAGCTGCCCGTCGTAGGGGAAGGGAACGACGGTGAACAGAGCGGCCGGAACGCCCAGCTCCCGGCTCCAGATCTGCGGGTAACGCGAGTTATCGCAGATCACCGCCGACAGGTAGGGGTAGCAATAACGCAGATAATCGCGCGCGTACCCCACCGGGTTCATCCGCTCATCGTAGTCGTCGCAGAAGATCGATGCGTACAGGCGTGAGTGCTGGGTAAGCGCCAGGCCATGGCGGACAACCGTTTCCCAGCCCACGCGCGAATTGACCAGATGCACCAGCGGCGACCGCAACTGGATGAGCAGCCGTGCCATCACCGCAACCTGTTGGTTGAAATCCAACGATGCAACCGCGTGGGCAAAGTCCACATGTGTTGCCTGCCTCGGGAGCCGCGAGGCCCAGGGCGATGACGAATGCTCCGTGGTCAGCACCAGGATCCGCGCGGACGGGTCATGTTCGGCGATGGCGTTTGCGTGATAGATGATGCCGCGATCCGCACCGCCCTGCTTCAGCCACGGAATGACCAGGACGTGGCTGTAGGGCTCCCCGCCGATGGCGTTTGCGAGTTCCGCGTACGCCTCGCCCGGCGCAACATGCATCGGGACCGAGTAGAACGCATATCGGTTGAAGTCGGTACCCGGAGGCAGCAGTTCCGGCTCCATCGCGGCCAACCGGGTCATCTCTTCCTGCAGCCAGAGCGGCATCGCCGGTGCGCCGCTCGGCAGCACGGATCCGGCATCGGCGCGAGGGGCATGGGCGCCGAACAGCAGGGAGAAGAAGCGCCGTGCCAGCTGCGCCAGGCGGCGCGTGTAGCGGTTGCGTACCCATCGATTGTGCGTCAGGCGATCAAGCACGGCTGCTTCCCCCGGTGCGGGCGCGACCCAGCGCAAACAACGACGTCCGCGGAATGACCGTCTTCAGTGCGTGGCTGGCCTCGTTGAGCGAGCCGTGCCACTTGCGCCGGTAGAAGTAGGCCGAGCCCCATGCCAGGCGATGGACCACGCCACGGGCGATGGTCTCGCTGTTCCAGTACCAGTCTTCGTAACCAAACCCGGTTTTACGCGGGTAGCAGGCCACGTAGGGAATGGTTTCATACAGCTCGCGGGTGGAGAATGCCGCACTGATCCACGGGTTGACCGTCAGCAAGGCACGCTCGTCGTAGTAGTCGCCGGCCTGATCGACCTGCCAGTTGTAGGCGCTGTACATGCCGAAGCTCAGGACCATCTCCGGATGCAGCACGAAGCGCCCATCCATGCGCGCTGCTTCCTTGAGGTGCATCAGGAAATAGCCCGTGGAGATCAGGTCATCGCCGTCCAGCGTGCAGATGTAGTCCGCACGGCTGGCAGCCACGCCGGCGTTGCGCGCCAGGGCCAGGTCACCCACCTGGGTTTCGACGATGGTTTCACTCCCATCCAGGTCGGGGTGACCCATGACGAACTGCCGGGTCTGCGGGTCGGCGCGGTCGAGAACAAGTACCAGCTGCACCTCGACGCCTTCGCGACGGGCTGTATCCCGCGACAATGCGTAAGACCTCAGCGCGGTGTGCGCGAGAATACCCTCACCGTGGAAGGTCACGATCGCACTCAACGCCGGCGCGCTCATCCTCCGCTCCTGCGGACCGACGGGATTACCACACGCCGCTTGCTCTTCGCATTCATTTTGCGCCACCGATTCCCATGATTACTGCCGAAGTCGAGGGTCATTCCTGCGACCAGCCGTTGATGATACTTGCGAGTGCAGAATCCGGGTGGATTCTGCGATGCCCAGCTGGCCAGATTCCTGAACAAGCTGCGCACCTGCCTTCCGGCCAGCCCCGACCAACTCAATCGTCGCCAGAACCTGGCCGGCCGCCGTAATACTTGCCGAGCAGCCTGCGCAGGTAACCCTCACCCAGCGGTACGCCACAGGACAGTGCGGCGCGCTGGCAGTCACGGGTGTCGATCGGGAATGCCACCCCCCGCTCAAGTACCGAATAATTGCCCTGCTGGCCCAGTACGTGCTCCATGCTGCGGACAATCTCCAGCATCTGGGTGGAGTGGGTATCGGCCAGCGACATCATTGCGGGATAGTCGCCAGGGTGGCGCAACACGTGGGTACCGAGGATCGCGACATCTTCAATGTCGATCAGGTTGCGCTCCGCCCGCGCCCACACGTCAAATGACTCACCCGACCTGATGCGTGCGTGAAGGAAGTTGGTCAGGGTATGCGGGTTTCCACCTGTACCGACCACCTGCGGAAGCCGGAACACCTGTCCCCGCGGATCGGCCAGGATGCGCGCTTCCATCCGCGCCTTGTGCTGCAGATAGGGCGTCTGCTGCTCCGCCGCGTTCCCGACCGCACAACTGCCGAAATATACGATCCGCTCGATGGCCGGATTGGAGATTACTTCGCCGAGCAGTTTCTCCTCGCGTGCGAATGCCGCTGGATCCGACTCGGCTGAATTGGAAACACCGGCAGCGACGATCGCCGTAGTTGCGTCGTGCTGCCAGCAGGTGGCGAAGGCCGTGGCGACCAATCCTCGTCCGATGATCACGTTGTGCTTCCTTGTTGACTGATGCGATGCAAGGCCTGGGCTTCAACAGGCAGGTAATGCGCAATTGTTTGCAGGGCGTGAATGAAATCTTCCCAGCTCCGTCCATTCGACAGCGCGTCGTATTGCTTCCGCCGGCGCAGGCGGCGCAGCTGCGGATCTTCGCGGAGGCGCTCCAGTCGATTCTGGAAGGCACCGACATCCCCGGGGTCATCGACGAGCCAGGAGTGCTCGATCAGATCAACGACGCCGCCGACTGCGGGCGCGACGATGGGGACGCCCGCTGCAGCAGCATCCAACAGGATGGTGGGCAGGCCTTCCCAGGCACTGGTGAACAGGTATGCCGCGTGGTCCGGCCGCAGGATGCTCTCGAAATGGCTGAAGGCCCCGTGCAGCGTGACATTCGGCAGCGACGTCAGCAGCGCCAGTGCAGGATCGGTCGACCCCAGGTCGGAAACCCCGTGTACATCGAATGGAACCGTTGGCATGGCCCGCGCGGTGGCCGCCAGCACATCCAGCCGCTTCTGGCGATCAAAACGGCCCGCCCACAGTACCCGCGGAACGCCCGGAATCTCATAGGGGTCGGTCTTTTCCCTGACAGGTCCGGCATGCGGGAACCGAAGTACCGAGAAGAGATCGAGCGGGACCCCCAGCTCGTGGGCCCAGCGAACGGGATAGACCGTGTTGTCGCAGAACACGCGCGTCAAATGCGGATGGCACTCGCGCAGGTAACTGCGGGCATATCCCACCGGCACCATGTCGGTGGAGTAGTCGTCGCAGTACAAGGAGGCGAACAGCTTCGACTCCTGCCGCAGGGCAAGGCCGAAGGTCTTGAACGATTGCCATGCGACCCTGGAGTTGATGGTGTGAATCACCTCCGGCTGCATCTGGACCAGCAAGCGCGTGAGCAGCTGCACCCTTCCTTCGAGCACCATGCTGCCGACAATCCGTCCAAACGATACAACCTTTATCCCTTCAGGCACTCGGTCGAGCCACGCCGACTCCACATCCTCCGTGAGCAGCAGCAGGATGTTCTCGACCGGCATGCTCTCGGACCACGCCTTGAGGTGGTGAAGCGCGCCGCGATCCGCTCCGCCCCGTACCAGCCACGGCAGCACCATGACATGGGAAAAGTAACGTGCGCCGACAGCGGCCTGCAGCTCACGATAGAGCTCACCTGGCTTGGTCAGAAAGGGCACACCGTAGTAGCCGTATGGGTGGGGTTCGCCGTGCTCTCCGACCAAGGCAGGTTCGATGCTGGCGAGTGCGACCATTTCCTCGCGCAGCCACGCGGGGACCTCCTGGCGTCCATGGGCCGTAAGCGTCGCAACACGTTGCAGCCGGCGCCCCACCCAGCCCAGAATACGACCAAGCTCTGCGCGGGGATTCCTGAAGAGCTGGCGAACGCTGACCCGACGCGCAAGACCCATCACCCTGCCGATCATGAGCGCCTCCACGTACCGAACAGGTCCGTTGGCGGAATGACCGCTTGGAGCGCGCTGGAGTTCTGGTTCATCGATCCGCTCTGCTTGACCCGATAGAAGTACGCTGTTCCGGGCACGACGAGGTGCTCGTACCCAGCGGCAGTGGTCTGGCAACCCCAGTGCCAATCTTCGAAGCCAAAGCCGGTCTGTCGAGGGAAGCAGGCTACGTAGGGCAATGTCTCGAACACGTCCTTACGTGCAAAAACCGCGCTGATCCATGGATTGACGGTCATCAGCATATCGGTGGTGAACGGCATCGAGCGCTGATCGACCTGGTGGCTGAAATGCTCGGTCGCACCAAAACTCACGACAATCTCGGCGTGCAGGACCAGGCGCCCCGGCGTAGTACGCGCGAACTCCACATGGCGCTGGAAATAGTCGCGGCTGATGAGGTCATCGCCATCGAGCGTGCATACGAAGATGCCCGATGCATGACCCACACCCAGGTTGCGCCCAAGCCCACAGTCACCCACCGATATATCGAGAATCAGCTCGGTGCCATCGAGGTCTGGATGATTGCGCACAATGTGGCTGGTCGCCGCATCGGCGTAGTCCAGCAGCAGGATCATCTGCACGCTGACGCCGCTTGCCTGCGCCCGATTGCGTGAGAGCAGGTAGCTCCGCAACGTGGCGTGCGCGAGGATGCCTTCATTGTGGAAGGTCACGATAGCCGTCAGGTCAATGGCCATCCCGTTCACTTCCGACCCAGCACGAAGGAAAGCGCGCGCAGCACGTTTCTCACCAGGCCCTTCAGCGGCAGGCGATTGAGTGCTGTCGCCAGCCTCGACATCTCATGCGCAATCGAATCGATCGGGACCGAACCCTGCCCCTGTCGATCCATGATCGCGCCGGTAGCCGCACTGAGATGCTGAGCTGCATCGATCAGATGTTCGTACGAAGCGAGCAGCTGCCGGTGGGCGCCGATCAATTGCCGATTGGCGTCCCCCAGGCGTTGATGATCGTGGGTCAGCTGTTCGTACTCGGCACGCGCACCGTCCAGCTGCTGCGCGAGAGCAGACCTTTCGGCAACCGCCTGCAGATGCGCCAGACGGAATGCGGCGCGCATCCCATGGGCGTCGACAGCAAGTGCCTGCGCGGTCGAATCGAGGTGTTGAATCACCCTTTCGCGACTGGAGAGCTCGGTATCGAGCTGTTGGATCGCCTGTTCACGACTGGCGAGCTCGGCGTTGAGCTGGTGGTACTGGCCGTCCAGCCAGTCCTTGGCGTTCTGCAGGTTGTCCTCCCATGCCTGTCGACGCTGCTGGTCGGTACGCGCCTCCTGCAGCTGCTGCCGCCATGACCTGTTTGCCCATTGCCAGGCCAGGCCCGGGCGCAGTGGCGTTTCACTGGTCAGGCGCAATGCCGAGGCAAGGCAACCCGCTTCATCCATGACCAGGGCGAATTCGGGCATGCCGAAGGTTTCCGGCCGGCCGGGATCGCCTACGACGGCTGTCCAGTCCGGCTGCGAGGCGAGTCGCCGGGCCTCATCCAGGCCTCGCGCCCAGGCCTGACGGGCGGCAGCGACATCGCCACGACCGAAATGGATCCAACCCAAACGCACGGCAGCGGCCGTCGTTTTCGTGCCAAGCAGGGGGCTGAAGTCGAGCACGTCGAAGGCAAGCACCCGTTCGTACAACACGGCGGCGCCTGGCAGGTCCCCGCTGGACTGGATCAGGGTCGCAGAAGCAAAGGCCAGCGAGACCTGCCATCGCAGCATGGTCGGATTGCGCGCGGGCCCGTCAATGTAGCGCTGGGCGGCGGCCAGCAACTGCCCTCGGGCGCCGCCCGCAAGGGCCGCCGGGTCGTACAGCAGCACGCACAGCGCAGCGCCGTAGTCCGCGCTGTCCACCGGCGCGTCCCGCATCACCTGTCGTGCGATCATTCTGCGCGAAGCGGACGATTCCAGCCGCAGTCCGACCGAAACGATCAGACGAACCAGGCTGGCATCCAGGTAATCGCGCTGGAACGCAATCGCATTCGGTGCATCCAGCGTCGGATCCTGCGTGATGCCCGCGCCGTCGATCTTCACCGCCATCAGGACCAATGCGTCGGCCGAGGCAACACTGTCGGGGTCGATGGCCAGGTGGCCCGCCGGGTCAGGCGCAACTTCCACGAACTGTTCCGGTCCTGCGGGTCGATCAAAGCTCTGCCACCAAGCACGATCGATCACCATGCCCCGCTGCTCCAGCGTTGCCAGCAACCCGCGCAGCTCCGGATTGCGTCCCGATGGCAACGGTACCTCCACCACAAAGCGCCCGCTGCGCACCAGCACATCGTGGGCATGCTGCAACGTTTCCGCCCAATCGGAGGCGTCTTTCGACAAACGCGCAATGACCACGTCCACGGGTGGGCAGGTAGTGTGCCAGCGCGCCTTGTCCAGCCATTCCACGCCCGGCTGGATGGCGCCTGCAGACGCGCGGTCACCGATCACCCCCAGCCAGCGGCACCGCGACTGCTGCACCAGGACCCGCCATCGATCATCGCGAGCCGCGTCGGTGGCCAATACCGCGTCGCCTGGCCGTACGAGCGCCGCTGCCAGGCCGTAATAGCTGGCACGAGGCAGCGAATCAGCGTCGGCCGTGCTGACACCGGCGCGGGACAGCATATGTACTCGAACGTCCTGCGGTGCTCCCGGCAAGGTAAAGACAGCGGGATGCTGCTGCCAGCCCTTCCCGGCAGCCAGCCCAACCGCGATATTGAATCGCGCGTCGGGCCCAGCCGACCCGACCAGCACCAGCGTATTTACTTCGTGACCCAGGTCCACAAGCGCGGCGCGGGCATCCGCCGACGCCACCCAGGCGACGACCACGTCCCCCGCGACCGTCGAGCCCGCCAGCGTCCCGGCATGGTCAACCTCACATCCCGCTGCCCGCAGGAAGGCCGCCAGCGGGAACAGCTCGGCACCCACCAGGTGAACGCGGCATGGACCCACCGCGCGAAGGCAGTACTCGGCAAGGTCGGCAGCCACCAACGGGGTGAGCAAAGCAACCGGGGTGTCGGGCGGGGCCGTGGGGCTCATCGCTGCAGTCACGGCGTGCCGTCGGGGGAAGAAGCGGTCACGGCCGTCACTGCCTCGTTCAAGCGCTGCACCTCGGCGGTAAGGGCATGGTACTGCCCATCCAGCCACAGACGGGCCGCTTCAAGCTCGGCCGTGTAGCGCTCCAGTTCACTGATGCGCTGCATGTGCTCGTGGAACTTGCCGTCCAGCCACGCCTTGGCCTCCATCAACTGGCGCACGTCCCGCGCCCCGACATTGATCTGCTCGGCCCCGTCTACAGGGCCGGAGAGCACCGCACGGTCGTCGTTGTCGGAGACAAGCGCGATATCAGCGCCCATCAGGCTGGACATCGCCGTTGCATGCGACTGCCGCTGACGGTGCAGCGCGCCCGGCCGCGGTGGCTTGCCGCCCGCCAGCTCGACAGCGGCAAGATGCAACAGGCCCGCGGCGTCGGCGTCCGCAGAATCGACCGACAGTGCTTCGTGGGCGCTCGCACGTACGCTGTCCCAATGGCTCCGGGCGACATCAGCGTCACCGGCCGCAGCCAGAACCGAAGCCGCGAATGCCTGCGCGCGCGCGCGCAACAACGGGTCGGGAGCGTTGAACTCGGCGCTGACCTGCGCCAGCGCCGCGCTGCTTCGCCCTTCGGCCAGGAGCGCACGCGCACGCGACAGCGCATCCAGCATGCCCTGCTGCGGCGCACCGGCCTTCCGCGCCAGCACCAGCAGCCATTCTCCGTCGCAGCCGGGGCCAACAGCCGGATCGATTTCCAGCATCGAACGGGCCGTCAAATGCCGCTTCTGCCCGCCGCCCGCATCCTGCAGCCACGCCTTTTCGATGACGAAGCCATTGCGCTGGAACTGCGCCAGCAGGCGCGGCCAGTCGTAGACGTGGAAGTGGAACGGATTCGGATCCTCACCGGTTTCGTCAGACCAGTCGTTGGGCACACTCGCGTATACCCGACCCTGCGGGGACAGCACGCGATGCAGTTCGGCCAGCAGCCGATCCGGCTCGGGGAGGTGCTCCAGCGTCTCTACCGACACGGCGAAATCGGCCGATCCGTCCGCCATTCCGGACAGGTTCTGCGCGTCGCCGACGATGAAGTTCATGGGTGTCGGTGAAACCGAGGCGAAATTGATGTTCGCGTAATCGACCGCATAGTCGCTGGCATCCAGACCGGTGAAGAATGCGGCGGCGCTGTTGTGGGCCAGCTGGTAGGAACCATAGCCAAGGCCGCAGGCCACGTCGATGACACGGTCGCCGGCCCGGATGAACTGCGCCGCCTGGGCGTAACGGGTCATGTGCGCATCGGAGCGACGTCCCGGCTCGCGGGTCATGTCGGTATGCAGGTCGCGTTCTTCTTCCAGCGCCTTGAGCGGATACACCGCCAGGGCCTGCTCGGGGACGCGCTCAAAGGAGGTCATCAGGAGACCCGTGACGCGGTCCAGCTCACCGTAAGGGGCCACCCGCTCGTTGAGCGGATGCTTGCGCCACTCTGCCTTGATGACCGCGGCCTCCCAGAAAGCGCGACTGCCCGCGACGGCAGCGGCGCCCACCACCACCAGGCAGACCGGACCGGCCAGGCCTGCCAGCGCAGCGCTGAGGCGATCATCCGCCTGCGCGGCATCCACCTGCTCCACGACGAGGATGGCCGCCGCGGCAGGGCGCCCGTCAGCGCTGTCCTGGACCGCCACGCCGGCCTGGCGCAGGGCGCGCAGCAGGCCGGGCGTAGCGTCGCCGAGCACGGCTACGGGGCCGACAGGCAACCATGCAAGCAGGCGCGCCACGGCCACGCGGATCGCAGCCGGGGTGAGCGCGGAATGTGCATCGCTGAAGTTCATATCCATAGCAGGGCCTTCCTGATTCATTCGGCGTCGGCGACCACGGCACGCATGCGCAGGTCACTGACGCCACCAAAGGTGTATTCCTTCTGCCGCATGCCCACCTGGAAGAAGGCTGCTTCGTCGCGCCAGTGCAGCATGCGCTGGGCACCGCCGAAGCGTTCAAGCTCCTCGGACACCGAGACCTGGACTTCATAGAAGTTCACGCCGAGCGCACAGTCGAACTCGAAGCGAACCACGAACGGCTCGTCGGCGCGGAAGGTGGTTCCCCAGATGCCCGGGTGGTCCTTTCCTTCTTCAGACCACTCCGTCACGTCCTGATTGAGCGTCCCCCAGGAATAGAGCTTGACCCCTTCTTTGTTGCGCAGGCGTACGTTGATGTTGAGCTTGTCCATGTCACGGATTGGACGTGCGGTGACCTCGATCACCACCCGCTCGCGTGGAAGGAAATACGCGCATTCGTCACCCTGCCCGTCGAATACCCGTACCCGCTCGACGACACAGTCGTAGTCCCCGAAGGACAGCTTGTCGCTGCGCACACCAAGCACGGGTGAACCTTCATGCACGGGCACTTCCGCGGCATCCTCGACCACCGCCTGCGCTTCAACGATCTTCTGCGCATGCTGCAGGTGCTGCGCACTGATGGAAGCGTAGTAATCGCGTTCGTCATCATGCAGCTGCTTGCGGTACTCCAGCACGACTTCCGACGAAGGCCCGGCCGCGCGCACGGTACCGTCGCGCAGCAGGATGGCATGGTCGGTCAACGTGCGGATCGACTCCTGGTCGTGCGAAACCAGCAGCAGCGTGCAGCCATTGGCCCGCAGCGCTTCCATCTGCTGGAAGCAGCGCTTCTGGAACAGGGCATCGCCCACCGCCAGCGCCTCGTCGACGATGAGGATGTCCGGCTCGACCTGCGTCTGCACCGCAAAGGCCAGGCGCAGCATCATGCCGCTGGAATAGGTCCGCACCGGCTGGTCGATGAAATCGCCGATATCGGCGAACGCTGCAATGGCATCGAAACGCTGCATCACCTCGCGCTCGGTCAGGCCCAGGATCATGCCGTTCAACACGACGTTTTCCCGGCCGGTGAAGTCCGGATTGAAGCCACTGCCCAGTTCCAGCAGCGCCGCGATGCGCCCGTTCACCTGCGCCTTGCCAAGGGTGGGCGCCAGCGTGCCGGCGATGATCTGCAGCAGGGTGGATTTGCCCGAGCCGTTGCGGCCGATGATGCCAACGGCGTCGCCCCGCTTTACTTTCAGGCTGACGTCGCGCAGCGCCCAAAATTCACGCCCGCGCTGCCGCGACGACCACTCACCGCTTCCGGGCAGCATGCGCCCCAGCCGAGGCAACAGCATCTGCAGCAACCGGTCTGACGGCTTGTCGAAGATATTGAAGACCTTGCTGACATTCTCGATATCGATAACCAAATCTTCAGACGACATCGGCGAAAGCCCTCCGGGTCCGCTGGAACCACCAATAACCAAAGAAGAAGATGCCCACCGACCAGGCCACCGCCCAGCTGTACAGGCCCCAGTCCGGCAGCGTGCCGCTGACGATCAGCGCGCGCATCTGCTCGACGTACACGGCCAACGGACTGAGGCGCATCCACTTCCCTATGTACTCAGGGAAGATGATCGACGGGTAAAGAACCGGGGTGAGGTACTGAAGTACGCGCGCAAGCAGGCCGGCAATCTGATCCACGTCGCGGAAAAAGACGCCCAGGGACGCAAACAGGTACGTGACACCCATGGTCAAGGCCAGCATCGGCAGGACGAGGATCGGCAACAGCACGACCTGCCAATGCAGCCCGAAACTACTGAAAACAAGGAATGCCACCAACGCGATGGTTGCCACGCCCGCGTTGTAGAGCGAAGACAGAACCACCACCGGCGGCAGTACTTCCAGCGGAAACACCACTTTCTTGACCAGGTTAGGATTGCTGAGCACGGCGCTCGGCGCCCGCGTCAGCGATTCCGCGAAGAAGTTGTAGACGATCAGCCCGATGAACAGGAGGACCGCGTAGTCCACCTTTGTGTGTGTCTCGATACCTTTCCACTTGGCACTGAAAATAGTGGAAAAGATGACCGTATAGATGGCCAGCATGATGAGCGGCACGAGCACGCCCCACAGCGCACCGAGCAGAGAATCCTTGTACTTCTTCTTGATGTCCCGGCCGGTAAGGCTCAGCATCAATTCGATGCGTCGACCCATCATACGGCGGCAGCCTCCAGCGCGCGCTCAAGATCCAACTGCAGATCCCCCAGCTCTTCAACGCCCACACTCAAGCGAACGAGTGCATCGCTGATGCCCAACTGGTTGCGGCGCTCCACCGGAATGGACGCATGTGTCATCACCGCTGGATGGTTGACCAGGCTTTCCACCCCGCCAAGGGATTCGGCCAGGGTAAACAGCTCGGTCGCCTCGCAGAAGCGCTTGGCGGCCTTATACCCGCCCCTGAGCACAACCGAGACGATGCCGCCGTAGCCCTTCATCTGGCGCGTGGCCAACTCGTGCTGCGGGTGGGTTGGCAGTCCCGGGTAGATGACCGTCTCGACTGCAGGGTGGGTCTGCAGCCAGCGCGCCAGCGCCAGTGCATTGGCACAATGGGCCTTCATGCGCAGCGGCAGGGTCTTCAGACCACGCAGCGCGAGGAAGCTGTCAAATGGCCCCTGCACCGCGCCGATGGAGTTCTGCAGGAAGGCCATCTGCTCGGCCAGCGGGGCGTTGTCGCCGACCACCACCATGCCACCGACCATGTCCGAGTGGCCATTGAGGTACTTGGTGGCCGAGTGCAGCACGATATCCGCGCCCATCATCAGCGGGCGCTGCAGCATCGGCGAGGCGAACGTGTTGTCCACCACCACGATCAGGCCACGGCGCTTGGCGATGGCCGCGACCGCGGCGATGTCGACGATCTTCAGCATCGGGTTGGTCGGGGTTTCGATCCAGACCATCTTCGTCTGCGGCGTGATCGCCGCTTCGAAGGCGGCCAGGTCGGTCAGGTCGACGAAGCCGAACTGCAGCCCGGCGGTGCGCTTGCGCACACGTTCGAACAGCCGGAACGTGCCGCCGTAGATGTCGTCCATCGCCACCACGTGGCTGCCGGCATCCAGCAGCTCCATGACCGTGGAGGTGGCAGCCATGCCCGAGGCGAAGGCGTAGCCGCGGGTGCCACCTTCCAGCGAGGCCACGCAACGCTCGTAGGCGAAGCGGGTCGGGTTGTGGGTGCGCGAGTACTCGAAGCCCTGGTGTTCGCCGGGGCTGGACTGGGCGTAGGTGGAGGTGGCGTAGATCGGCGGCATCACCGCGCCGGTGCTCGGGTCGGGCGACTGCCCGCCATGGATGGCGAGCGTGGCGAGAGCGAGCTGGCGCTTGGAGTGCCCGGAGGCTGCAGGATCGGACATGGGATTCCCAGCGATTGTAGAGCCCCGAACGGGGCCCACACTAAATGGAGCGGAAGTCTATCAGCGCCGGCTTAATCAGCCGTTGACTCTAATAAACGCAGGTTCAGTGCCGAACGTCGGCCATCGCGCCCTTATTGGACGCGACGACGCAGGTAGTTCAGCAGGTCGATCCGGGTAATCAGCCCCAGGAAGCTGCCACCATCCATGATGATGGCCACCTGGCCGCGATCGAACACCGGCAGTAGGGCTTCGATCGGCGATTTCACGTCCAGCCGGTCCAGCTTGCTGACCATGGCGGTGGAGACCTTGTCGCGGAACCGCGACTCGTCCCCGTACACATGCAGCAGCACGTCGCTTTCGTCGACGATGCCGACCAGCTGGTCGCCATCCATCACCGGCAGCTGCGATACGTCATACAGCTTCATGCGCTGGTAGGCGGTGGTCAGCAGGTCGTTCGGGCCGATCACCACGGTGTCGCGCTGGCCGTACGGGCGCAGGATCAGGTCGCGCAGGTCGCCGGTCTGCGGGCGCTCCAGGAAGCCGTTGTCCAGCATCCAGTAGTCGTTGTACATCTTGGAGAGGTACTTGTTACCGGTGTCGCAGACCAGCACCAGCACCTTCTTCGGGGTGGTCTGCTCCTTGCAGTACTTCAGCGCCGCCGCCAGCAGGGTGCCGGTGGAGGAGCCACCGAGCACGCCTTCCTTGCCCAGCAGCTCGCGCGCGGTGTGGAAGCTTTCGGCGTCGGTGATGGCATAGGCCTTGGTGACCCGGCTGAAATCGGCGATCGAGGGCAGGAAGTCCTCGCCGATGCCTTCCACCAGCCAGCTGCCCGACTTGTCGTTGAGCACGCCATCATTGATGTATTCGGCCAGGATCGAGCCAACCGGGTCGGCCAGCACCAGCTCGGTCTTCGGCGACAGGGTGGAGAAGGCGCGGGACAGGCCGGTCATGGTGCCGGAGCTGCCGCAGCCGAACACGATGGCATCCAGGTCGCCGTCCATCTGTTCCAGGATTTCCGGGCCGGTGCCGAATTCGTGCGCGGCCGGGTTGTCCGGGTTGCCGAACTGGTTGATGAAGTACGCGCCGGGGGTTTCCTCGGCCACGCGCTTGGCCATGTCCTGGTAGTACTCGGGGTGGCCCTTGGCCACGTCCGAACGGGTCAGCCGGACTTCGGCGCCCATCGCCTTGAGGTTGAAGATCTTCTCGCGGCTCATCTTGTCCGGCACGACCAGGATGAGCTTGTACCCCTTCTGCTGGGCGACCAGGGCCAGGCCCAGGCCGGTATTGCCCGCCGTGCCTTCCACCAGCGTCGCACCCGGCTTGAGATCACCGCGCTGTTCCGCCGCTTCGATCATCGACAGGCCGATGCGGTCCTTGATGGATCCCCCGGGATTGGCGCTTTCGAGCTTCAGGTACAGCTCGCAGACACCGGTGTCCAGGCGCTGGGCCTTGACGATCGGGGTCTTGCCAATGAGGTCGAGTACGGAGGAGTGGATTGCCATCGGGTCACATCGATTCGCGCCGCAGGGCGGCCGGACCCCCGATTATCCGACAGAAGGTAGAGACACGCCATGCATCCCTGGCCCTGAAAGAGCGACGCGGACGGCGCCCGTCGACGAGGAGACGGACGCCGCCCGCGGCGTTTGGCGGTGCCGGCGCTGGGCCGGCAGGTTCAGCGGCAGGTGCCGGGCGTGGGCCGGCACGATCAGGCCTTAGTGCACGGGGGAGGAAGACTCGTACATGCGCAGCAGGCGCTGCTTGGTGAGAAGCTTCTCACGCTTCAACTGGCCCAGAGTGAGGTCGCCTACCGGATTCACGCCCAACGCGGCATCCATACACTTCTTGTTCAACTTCTGGTGCCGTTCGTAAAGCTCTTTGAATTCCGGATCGCTCTTGCGGCGTGCGTCGATTTCACTCTGGGGCTGACCTTCAAACATGATGAACCTCCTATCGCGTCTACAGCACAAACAAGAACGCCCCGGCCGGTAAGGCACGGGGCGTTGCTTCGGGAGGAGCGCCAGCATCCACCGCGATCAAGGCAGAACCCAGGCGCACGACCGGGGTTGCCCGGCCTGCAGACTGCTCTGGTTCGTGCCCTCGATGCATCGGCCCGGCCCTCCAATCGTCCGGGTCGCGGAAGGCCACCCGGACAATCGACCCTACGCCTGCCCAAGGGCCGGTTCAAGGGTTTCGTTTGAAATCGCCGGTGCGCGCCAGTCGGGGTTCAGGCTGAACACGCACTTCAACGAAATTTAAACAAAAACAGGAGGTTGCGTCATTCTGACGCGGTCACGACCAACGGTCGTGACCTACCAATAGATGCAACCCGGTAGGTCATGACCGTTGGTCATGACAGAGGCAACCGGGTAGGTCATGACCGTTGGTCATGACAGAGGCAACCAGGTAGGTCATGACCGTTGGTCATGACAGAGGCAACCAGGTAGGTCATGACCGTTGGTCATGACACCGGCGATCAAGGAGCGATGATGACCTCGGCCGAGCGCGCCTTGGTCGCCGCCGCCTTCTTGCCGCTGACCTGCAGGCGGCTGGCACTGACGCCGGCCCCCACCAGGGCATCGCGCAGGGCTTCGGCACGCTGCTGCCCCACCCCGGCGGCGGCATCGTAGGCTTCGATACGGACCCGGCCCTTCTTGCCGATGTTGAGGTACTCGGCCAGCGCCTTGGCCTGGCCCTTGGCCCCGCCCGAGAGCGCGCCCTTGCCACTGGCAAAGGCATCGCCGGCGAAGGTGAACACCTCGCCGCGGCTGTCGAACTTCGACCCCGGCAGCTTGTTGCCCGATACCAGCTCGGCCTCTTCGCGGGCCAGCTTGGCCGCGTTCTGCTGGGCCGCGCTCAGCCGCGCGGTCTGCTTGCCGGCCACGCTGGTCAGGGCGGTTTCGGCGTCCTGGCGGGCCAGCGCTTCGGTTTCGGCGGCCAGGCGCAGGCGTTCGGACTCCTCGGCCTGGATCTGGGCCTGCACGCGCAGCCGCTCGCTTTCCTGGCGGGCACGCTGGGCATCGCGGCGGCTGGCTTCGATCAGCAGGTCGCTGCGGGTGCGCTCGAGGGTGGCCACTTCGCGCTTGGCCAAGGCGGCTCGCACGCTGGTTTCGGCGATTTCGACCCGGCGGTCGGCCAGGTAGCGGGCCTGGTCGAGGTCGCGGCGCTTGGCATTGGCCAGCGCGGCGATGGCCTGCTGGGCCTGCAGGCGCTCGTAGGCAGCCAGCTCGGCGGCATCCGGGTTGGCCTGGATCGCCATCAGGCGCTGGGTGAGCTGGGCCACGGCCGGGTCTTCGGCGGCGCCGGCCAGCGGCGACAGGGCCAGGCCGATGGCCAGCAGCAGGGGCGGGATGCGCAGGGCAGCGGCCTTCATCGGCGGTCCTCCCCGGCGAGCTGGCGTTCGAGCTGGGTCACCTCGTTGCGGCGCAGCTGCAGCTGGGCCGTGGCGGTGGCCTCCTCGCTGCGGGCGCGGGCCAGGTCGGCATCGGCGGTGGCGCGCACGGCCAGGGCCGGGGCGTTCTTGCGCTCGCGGCGGTCGCCCGCTGCGGCCTGGGCCTGTTCCAGGCCCTGGCGGGCCACGGCGATCAGGTCCGGGGCGTACTGGTCGGCGTCGGCCTGGGTGGCCTTGTCCACGGCCTGGCGGGCCTGCATGAGCTCGAGCGCGCCGTCCTGGGCCAGGGCCGGCCCGGCCAGTGCGAATGCGCACGCCATCACGCAACTCGTCAAAACTACATACGGGGTACGCCGCATTTGTGCGAAGCTAGGATTCATTGGGGGTGCCGTTCGCCTGAAGTAGGTGCGCGGCCATTGTCGGAAGCCTGCGGCGTGCTTGCAATGGCATGTCGCCGATTGTTGGGGAAACATTTCGCATGGATATCGGCTATTTCCTGAAGCTGATGACCGAAAAGAACGCTTCGGACATGTTCTTGACCACCGGCGCCCCGGTGTACATCAAGATCGAAGGCAAGCTGTACCCGCTGGGCAATACCGGGCTGCCGCCCGGGATGGTCAAGAAAATCGCCTATTCGCTGATGGACGAGGGCCAGGTGCCCCAGTTCGAACGCGACCTTGAGCTCAACATGGCCATCGCCCTGCCGGATGCGGGACGCTTCCGCGTCAACGTGTTCAAGCAGCGCGGCGAGGTCGGCATGGTGATCCGTGCCATCCGCAGCAAGATTCCCAGCATCGAAGAGCTCAACCTGCCCCAGGTCCTCAAGGACGTCATCATGACCCCGCGCGGGCTGGTGCTGGTGGTGGGCTCGACCGGCTCGGGCAAGTCGACCTCGCTGGCGTCGATGATCGACCACCGCAACAGCACCACGACCGGGCACATCCTCACCATCGAGGACCCGATCGAGTACCTGCACAAGCACAAGATGTCGATCGTCAACCAGCGCGAGGTCGGGCTGGATACCCATGCCTTCCACAACGCGCTGAAGAACGCGATGCGTGAAGCGCCGGACGTGATCCTGATCGGCGAAATCCTCGATTCGGAAACGATGGAGGCGGCCATCGCCTTCGCCGAAACCGGTCACCTGTGCCTGGCCACGCTGCACTCCAACAACGCCGACCAGACCATCGAGCGCATCCTCAACTTCTTCCCCGAGAGCGCGCACCGCAACGTGCTGATGAACCTCTCGCTGAACCTGCGCGCGGTGATTTCCCAGCGCCTGGTCAAGGGCCAGGATGGGCGCCGCCTGCCGGCCACCGAGGTGTTGATCAACACACCGATGATCCGCGACCTGCTGCGCCGCGGCCAGGTGCACGAGATCAAGCCGGCGATGGAAGCCTCGCTGGAAGAAGGCATGGAGAGTTTCGACCAGTGCCTGTTCCGCATGGCCAAGGGCGGCATCATCGAGCAGGAAGAAGCGCTGCGTGCAGCCGATTCGCGCGATGGCCTGGCCCTGAAGTTCCGCCTGTCCGAAGGCGGCAGCGGCGAGCATGACCCGTACGCGGATTATTCGGCGGCGACCCCGGCGGCGATCACGCACGGGTTCTGACCGGCAGGTACCGACCGTGGGTCGGTACCCGGTTTCAGGGTGACGCGTCGGCCTGGACTTCCGGCCTTGCCGCATCGAATGCCGGCAAGGCCAGGCACGCCTCGTCGATCCGCACCAGGGTCGGGTACGGGCCCAGATCCACGTTGAAGCGGCGGGCGTTGAACAGCTGCGGCACCAGGCAGCAATCGGCCAGGGTCGGTGTGTCGCCGTGGCAGAAGCGCCCGGTGTCCACCGACTCGACCAGCAGCCGTTCCATCGCATCGAAGCCGACCGTCATCCAGTGCCGGGTCCAGTCCTCACGCTCGGTCTGCGGCACGTTCCAGGTATCGCTGAAGAACTGCATCACGCGCAGGTTGTTGAGCGGGTGCAGGTCGCATGCCACCAGCTGTGCCAGCGCACGCACGCGGGCGCGGCCCGGGGCATCGTCGGGCAGCAGCGGCGGTTCCGGAAACACCTCGTCGAGGTATTCCAGGATCGCCATCGACTGGTGCAGCACCAGGTCCCCATGCACCAGGGTGGGCACCAGCTCCTGCGGGTTGAGCGCGGCATACCCTTCGCTGTGCTGCTGGCCGCCGTCGCGGACCAGGTGCACCGGGGTGATCTGGTGTTCCAGGCCCTTGAGGTTCAGACCGATGCGCACGCGGTAGGCCGCGCTGGAGCGCCAGTAGCTGAACAGCTCGATGCGGTCGGCCGGGGTGTTCAGGGCCGTGCTGCCTGTTCGATGCGCTGTTCGATGGCGCCGAAGATGCTCTCGCCGGCGGCGTTGAACATTTCAATGCGGACCACGTCGCCGAACGACATGAACGGCGTGCTCGGCTTGCCGTCGCGCAGGGTTTCCACGGTGCGCTGCTCGGCAAAGCAGGATGCGCCCTTGCTGGTGTCCTCGTTGGCGATGGTGCCCGAGCCGACGATGGCACCGGCGCCCAGCGGGCGGGTCTTGGCCGCGTGCGCGACCAGCTGGGCGAAGTTGAACTGCATGTCCACGCCGGCTTCGGGCGCGCCGAACCAGGCGCCGTTGACGTGGGTGACCAGCGGCAGGTGCACCTTGCTGTCCTGCCAGGCCTCGCCCAGCTCGTCGGGGGTGACGAACACCGGCGACAGCGCCGAGCGCGGCTTGGACTGCAGGAAGCCGAAGCCCTTGGCCAGCTCGCCCGGGATCAGGTTGCGCAGCGAGACGTCGTTGACCAGGCCGACCAGCTGGATATGACCGGCGGCCTGCTCGGCGGTGACCGCCATCGGCACGTCATCGGTGATGACCACCAGTTCGGCTTCCAGGTCGATGCCGTACTCCTCGCTGATCACCTTCACGGCATCGCGCGGGCCATGGAACCCGGCGCTGGTGGCCTGGTACATCAGCGGGTCGGTGTAGAAGCTTTCCGGCACTTCGGCGCCACGGGCGCGGCGCACGCGCTCTACGTGCGGCAGGTAGGCGCTGCCATCGACGAATTCATAGGCGCGCGGCAGCGGCGCGGCCAGTGCCTGCAGGTCGATGTCGAACACGCCATCGGCGCTGCCGTCATTGAGCGACTCGTACAGGGCGTTCAGGCGCGGCGCCAGGTGGCTCCAGTCTTCCAGGGCCTGCTGCAGCGTGGCGGCGATCCCGGTGGCGCGGACGCCATGGCGCAGGTCGCGCGAGACCACGATCAGGGTGCCGTCGCGGCCGCCTTCCTTCAAAGAACCAAGCTTCATGGGGGGGGAATATCCGGGGATCGCAGGAAATAGGTTTCGAGTGTAACCAAATGCGTGGTCATGCCAAGTCGCAGTGCCGCAGAACGAACATAAACCATCCGAATGATGCTGGCGTGGTCGCTCGCCAAGGTCGTCCGGCTGGGGCCGGCCGCTACGAATTGCTACGGGCGCCGGGGAGGCATGGATACGTCGGGAGTCGCTTGTTCAACCTGAACGGGGGATTTGGCCTTGTTCGCGCGGTTCCGCTACACTGTCGGGGTCTGCAGCGGCCGTCCGTTTCCCTTCGGGATCGCCGGCGATCGGGATTTCCGTCCCTCGCCCGCCCCCACTCCGACGCCATTCGTCATGCATTCCAGTCTGCGCACCGCGCCGGCTGCACCCAATTCTCGCAGCGCGGTTCACGGGAACGCTCCGAGTCAGCCGATCAACTCGATCTGCCTTGCGTCCGGCCATTCGGCCTGGCGTTACTTCGTCTTTGGAGCTTCCACCCGATGTCTTTTGAAAACCTGGGCCTTGCCCCGTTCCTGCTGCGCGCGTTGTCCGAGCAGGGCTATGAAAACCCCACCCCGATCCAGGAGCAGGCGATCCCGCTGGCCCTGGAAGGCCGCGACCTGCTGGCCGGCGCGCAGACCGGCACCGGCAAGACCGCCGCGTTCGGCCTGCCGCTGCTGCAGCACCTGGGCACCAATCCGCAGGCCGTGAACGGCCCGCGCAAGCCGCGTGCGCTGGTGCTGGCCCCGACCCGCGAACTGGCTACCCAGGTGCATGACAGCCTGCGCGGCTACAGCAAGTACCTGCGCATTCCCAGCGCCTGCATCTACGGCGGCGTCGGCATGGGCAACCAGTTCGACGTGCTGCGCCGTGGCGTGGACCTGCTGGTGGCCTGCCCGGGCCGCCTGATCGACCACCTGGAGCGTCGCAGCGTCGACCTGTCGGGCATCGAGATCCTGGTGCTGGACGAAGCCGACCGCATGCTGGACATGGGCTTCCTGCCGTCGATCAAGAAGATCCTGGCCAAGCTGCCGCGCCAGAACCGCCAGACCCTGCTGTTCTCGGCGACCTTCGAAGAGAGCATCAAGCAGCTGGCCCTGGAGTTCATGCGCGATCCGGCGCAGATCCAGGTCACGCCGAAGAACACGGTCGCCGAATCCATCAAGCACTGCGTGCACCCGGTTGACGGCCCGCGCAAGCGTGACCTGCTGCTGCACCTGCTGGCCCAGGACAGCCGCGAGCAGACCCTGGTGTTCGGCCGTACCAAGCACGGCTGCGACAAGCTGGCCACGTTCCTGGAGAAGTCGGGCATCAAAACCGCGGCGATCCACGGCAACAAGAGCCAGGGCCAGCGCCTGCGTGCGCTGGGCGACTTCAAGGCCGGCCGCGTGACCGTGCTGGTGGCCACCGACATCGCCGCGCGCGGTATCGACATCAACGAGCTGCCGAAGGTCATCAACTACGACCTGCCGATGGTGCCGGAAGACTACGTGCACCGTATCGGCCGTACCGGCCGCAACGGCTCGACCGGCCAGGCGATCTCGCTGGTGGCCCAGGACGAAGCCAAGCTGCTGCGCCAGATCGTGCGCCTGCTGGACAAGGACATGGACATCCGCGACGTGCCCGGCTTCGAGCCGCAGACCCCGATCCGCTGGGGCAACAGCGCGCCGGGCAAGGCCGAAGTGCCGGGTGGCGATCGTGCGCCGCGCCGCGGCGCGCACGCACGTCGTCCGCATGGCGAGGCCCCGCGCCACGCCCATGCCGGTGCCAAGACCGGCGGCGGCCAGCGTGACGGTGCCGGTCGCGGTGCAAGCCGTGGTGCCGGCAACGGTGCGCCGCGCGGTGGTGCGCCGTCGGGCCAGCGCCGTGGCGGTGGTGGTCGCGGCCAGGGCGGCGGCGGCGCGCGCGCCAGCTGATTGACCGGTTGCGATACCCGATGAAAAGGGCGACGCATTGCGTCGCCCTTTTTTTTACCCGCGTGGCTTGGTCGGGTTGAGCAGGTTGCCGAAGAACACCGCGTTCAACAGCAGCCGCTCGGTGCCGTGCCAGTACTTGCGATGCGCCGGGTCATCGGCGAACAGCACCACGTTGCCCTGCCCCTGCGGCGACACCAGCAGCCAGGCGCTGCCGGCCACGCGGCTGCGGTTGGCCTCGGACAGGTAGCCGTTCACCCGCGGCGACTCGTCAATGCGCACCACGGTCGAGAACGCATTGCGGCTCGGCTTGAAGCTGATCCCGTTTTCCTTGTTGATCGCCAGCTGGGTGCGCGGCAGGCCGAAGCCGAGCGGGTGGCTGGTATCCACGTCGGCGCTGAGGATGTTGCCGCTCACCCGCTCGATGGCGGCGATGTCGCGCTGGTCGCCGAACGCGCGGCGCGCACCTTCGGGCTCCTTCTCTTCGGCACCCAGCACTTCATCGCTGAGCTTCTGCTCGATCGCCCACTTGGCCGCGCTGCCGTAGGTCACCAGCGAACCGCCGGCGTTGATCCAGCGCTTGAGCGCGGCCACCGCCGTGGCATCCACGCCGCTGTAGGTACCGCCGGACAGCACGATGGTGGTGTAGCGGTCCAGGTTGACCTTGCCCAGCTGCGCCGGGTCCAGCTTGCTGGCCGGCAGCTGCACCTGCTGGTCGAGCAGGAACCACGCCGAGCCGATCTCGGTGGCGCTCACGCCCTCGCCCATCACCAGCGCCACCGCCGGCCTGCGCAGCGATTTGACGCTGTCGCTGCCCAGGTCGATGCCGCTGCGGCTCTGCCCACTGGCCAGGGCGTGCACCTGCACGCCGCTGCTGCGCGCCGCTTCATCCACGGCAGCGAGCAGTGCGTCGCCCGCCAGCGTCTGCCCGGCCACCGGCACCACCACGCTGCCGCGCGCGAAGGCCTGCTCACCCGACGCGGTGGCGGCGGTGAACGGCTGGAACGCGGCGCGGGTCAGCACACCCTTGGCCTGCAGCGCGTACAGCGCGCGGCTGGCGTTGTAATCGCGCCAGTCGAACACGTAGGCATAGCCGGCCTGGCCACCGCTCACCCCACCACGGGCGGACGGCAGGCTAGTGATGCGCTCGCCGCCATCGACACGGCTGCGGCTGCCGGCGAACGCCACGCCGTAGGCCGGCGCGATCGCGTAGGAGGTGCTGCCGTAGAACACATCGCCCTTGATCGGCGGGGTCTCGGCGAAGATCGAATGCACCAGGCGGAACTGCGGCTGCGCGGTGGGCACCACGTAGGCACTGCCCGGCTCGAAGCGCTGTCCGTCCACGGTGACCGCCGTGCTCAACGCCTGCACGGTGATCTGGTGCTGCAGCAGCAGGTCGAGCAGGCGCCGGGTCAGGCCCGGGTCGTTGGCGTCGCCGAACACGAACGCCTTGACCGGCTGCTGGTTGGCCTGCTTCACGGCGGACTGGAAGAATTCCTTCTGCAGCTTCAGCAGCCCGTCGCGCTCGGTCACCGCACCGCGCACGGTGCCCAGGCCGGTGGCGACCTGGTTGCGGATGGTGAACGGGAAGGTCAGCAGGCCGTTGACCGATTCCTGCACGCGGCCACGCGAGCTGGCCTGTTCCACCGTGACACCGACCGCACCATGGAAGTCCGGATAGGTCGAGCCGTACACCGGCGAGAAGTTGTCGAAATTCTCACCGGTGTAGTACAGCGAGCCGAGCGCATCCAGTGCCTGCGCGTGGTACTTGGCCAGGGTCTTGTTGAACGCGTACGACGACGCCGGCAACAGCGGGCTGTGCATGCTCGCCGGCGACGGTTCGAAGTAGTAGGTGCTGTCCTTGCCCATCTCGTGGAAATCGATCTGGACGTTGGGGTACCACTGGTGGAAGTAGGCGATCTTGGGCCGCGTGTCCTGCTGGGTCAGTGCCAGCCAGTCGCGGTTTAGGTCGGTGAAGTAGTGGTTGGTGCGTCCCTGCGGGAAGGGCTCCACGTGCTCCTTGTCGGCCGGATCGGCCGATGCCGGCGACGAGGCATAGGCGTTGTGCCAGCTGGCCGCACGGTCGCGGCCGTCCGGGTTCTGCGCCGGGTCGAACAGCACCACCGCCTGCTGCAGCCACCTGGCCGTATCGGCACTGCGGTTGGCCACCAGGTAGTACGCGGTGAGCAGCGCGGCTTCGCCACTGGAGGTTTCATTGCCGTGCACGCTGTAGCCCAGCCACACCACCACCGGGCTGTTGCCGGCGGCCGACAGCGGCTGCGCCGGGTCGGCCAGGGTCACGTGCTGGCGGCGCAGGGTTTCCAGCTGCTGCTGGTTCTGCGCCGAGGTGACGGTGGCGATCAGCAACGGGCGGCCTTCGTAGCTGCTGCCGATCTGCTCGACCTTGATCTTGTCGGAGTGTCTGGCCAGCTCGTTGAAGTAGGCCACCAGCTGGTCGTGCCGGGTGTAGCGGCTGCCGATCTCGTAGCCCAGGAACTGCTGCGGGGTGGGAATGGCCGGATCGAAATCGCCGTCCTGCGGGAAGAAATAGGCGCTCTGTGCGAACGCCGGCGCGGCCAGCAGCCACAGCGCCCCCACCACCCAGGTGATGGGGCGCGACAAACCATGGAACAAGGACACAGCAAACCCCTCTTAGAAGCGGTAATCGAACCCGACGGTGAAGTAGCGGCCGCGCAGGTCGTACTGGCTGAAGTCGTACGGCGCGCGGATGCCCGGGAACGAGGCGTCGTACGGCGGTTCCTCATCAGCCAGGTTCTGGATCTTGGCGTACAGGGTCAGCTTCTCCAGCCCGGTGTAGGCCAGGTACAGATCGAACTGGCTGTACGAATCCACCCGGTCCTGCACGGCCGTGGCCGCGGCACTGGCCTTCTGGTCGTAGCCGCTGGTGTAGTACCAGGTCAGCGCGGTGCGGAAATCGGCGTAGCTCCAGTCCAGCGTGGTGGTGGCCTTGTTCTTGGGCAGGGTGGCGCCGAGGTTGCTGCCGGCGTAATCCACCAGCGGGCCGCCGACCACGGTGGGGCGGCTGTAGTCGCGCACGTGGGTGAACGCGGTGGACAGCGAGAAGTCACCGGCCGCTTCGGTCGGGAAGCGCTGGCGCAGTTCCACGTCGAAGCCGGAGGTCTTGAGCTCGCTCAGGTTCTGGTAGCGGTTGAACACCGCCAGCAGCTTGCCGCGCTCATCGCGGGTGACCGCGCCGGGTACATCGTTGGTGACCAGGGTCTGGGTGTTGTTGGTGCCGACCAGGTTTTCCAGTTCGATGCGGTAATAGTCAACGCTCAGGCTGGTGTTGGACCACGGCGACAGCACCAGGCCCAGGTTGTAGCTCTTGGTCCGCTCCGGCTTCAGGTCGCTGTTGCCGACGGTGAAGAAGGTCGGGTTCTGGCGCGAGCCGGGCACGTCCGGGTCGCGCGGATCGATCACGCTGCCGTAGGCGATGCTGGTGCTGTTGGAGTTCTCCGACAGCGACGGCGCGCGGAAGCCCTTGGATGCCGCGGCACGCACCAGCAGGATGTCGAACGGCTGCCAGCGCAGGCTCAGCTTGGGCGAGAACGCATCGCCGAAATCGCTGTAGTGGTCGGCACGCGCAGCGGCCTGCAGCTCCAGGCGCTCGGCCAGCGGCACGTTCACTTCGGCATAGGCGGCGGTGACCTTGCGCTCGCCGTGCACTTCGGCGATGGCCGGGCGGATCTGCAGGCCCGCGTCGATCTGCCACGGGTTTTCCGAATCCAGCTTCTCGCGGCGCCATTCCAGGCCGGCGGCGAAGCCGATCGGGCCGGCCCAGGTGCTGCCCAGCCCGCCGGAGATCTTGGCGTCCACGCCCTGCAGCACGGACTCGGCCGGGCGCAGGGTGCTCAGGTTGATGCCATCGATCACCGACTGCGGGGTAGCCGACGGATCGAGCAGGTTGTAGCTGCCGGTGGCCAGCGCATCGGCCAGGGTCCGGCGGTTGGCAAAGCCGCCGGAGACGGTCTCGCGCTCGCTGCTGCGCGCCCCGAACGCGCCCACTTCCCAGTCCCAGTCCTGCAGGCTGCCGCGCAGGCCGAACACGCCGCGGTAAGCGGTGGAGCGGTTGGTCTTGATGGTCGGGCCGAGGTTGAAGAAGGTGTACTCGATCGGAATCGCGCGGCCGTACGGGTTGAACGGGCTGCTGGCCGGCAGGTTGGACGACACCGGCTCGGCCAGGCCGGTATCGGCGTTGAGCGCGAAGCGGCCGCTTTCCAGGGTGAAGAACGGGCTGCTGCCGAACCACGACACGCCCTTGATCTCGCTGTAGATCACTTCACCGAACGCTTCCACGTTGTCGTTCACCTTGAAGGTGCCGTTGACGTAGGCCTGGTAGCGCTTGGTCGAGGGAATCAGCGTGGTGTACGGGGCGAGGTTGTAGCCGCAGGTGTTGCCGGGCAGGCCGTCGATCGGCGCGCTGGGCACCAGCGTGGTGTTGTCCGGGCACTGCCCGTTGGCGTCGAGCATGGGCACCGAGGTGCCGTTGACCAGGAAGCGCGCGCCCTTGGCCGACCAGCCGTTCCAGCGGCCACCGGGCTTGTCGGTGTAGATGCCGGACTTGGTGAGGTCGCGCTGGTCCTGGTCCAGGCGCTCGCGGTTGTAGCCTTCCAGGCTGACCAGGATGTTGTAGCCATCGGCGTCGAGGTCACCGATGCCACCGATGAACTTCAGGTTCTGCTCGTCCAGGCCGCCCTGGTCGGCGGTGCCGACGCTGCCGCCCAGTTCGGCACCCTGGAAGTTCTGCCGGGTGATGATGTTGACCACGCCGGCCACGGCGTCGGAGCCGTACACGGCCGAGGCGCCGTCCTTGAGCACTTCGATGCGCTCCACGGCGACCATCGGCAGCGCATTGAGGTTGACGAAGGTGTCGGAAAGGCCGCCGGCGGGGAAGCCGTAGTTGGCCAGGCGGCGGCCGTTGAGCAGCACCAGCGTGTTCTTCTGCGACAGGCCGCGCAGGCCGATGCCGGCCGAACCCGAGGCCCAGCCGTTGTTGGTGGTTTCGTTGTTGGCGTTGCCGGTGTTGGCCGAGATCGAGCGCAGCAGGTCGGCAACGGTGGCCTTGCCGGTGGCTTCGATTTCCTGGCGGCCGATCACCTGCACCGGGTTGGCGGTCTCGGTGTCGGTGCGCTTGATGTTGGAGCCGGTGACGCGCACCGCGGCCAGGGTGGTGCTTTCGCCGCTGGCGGAGGCGTCGGGGCTGGCATCGGGGCCAGCGGCGGCGTCGAGGGCAAACGCGGACAAAGGCGTAGCCAGGGCGGCGGAAAGGGCCGCCACAAGAAGGGTGTGCTTGGGCATGAACTCTATGGGGGTGGTGGACGACGAGTTCCGCAGTAGTCCATGCCAAGGGCTTAACGGGCCAATAACATCGCTTCATGCGGATATAACGAAAAGTAACATCTCTTCATCCGGATGGATATGTTTTTGTTGGATGGCCGTACAATGGGCCAATGGAAATCTTCAAAGTCTTTACCCTCGAAGCGGCCCACCACCTGCCCAACGTGCCGGCGGGCCACAAGTGCGCGCGCCTGCACGGCCACTCGTTCCGGGTGGAGCTGAAGGTCGAGGGCGAGCCGGGCGAACACACCGGCTGGATCATGGATTTCGGCGACGTCAAAGCGGCCTTTCAGCCGATCTACGACCGCCTGGACCACCATTACCTCAACGACATCCCCGGCCTGGAAAACCCGACCAGCGAACGCCTGGCGATCTGGATCTGGAACGAGCTCAAGCCCGCCCTGCCGGCGCTGAGCGAGGTGACGGTGCATGAGACCTGCACCTCCGGCTGCCGCTACCGCGGCTGAGCCCCAGACCCAACCGGTTGTTTCTGAACGGATTCAACCTAATCCGGACCACTTCGGCAATGGATTGTTGCAATGCACCACGATCGGTGTATGCTGCATTGCATCAAACGGAATTTGCGTGGGTCCCTCCCCCCACGCAATCCCAAGACCCGACAGAACCCTCCCTCTGTCGGGTCTTTTTTTTGTCCCCGCTAAAGAGCGGTTCTGATGATTTCCATGCGTTACCGCGCGTGAGTAACCTCCGTGCAGTCGTTTGGGAACCGACCCTACGGCCATGCACTTCGCTCTTTCCATGGTCACCTGCCATGCGTCGAAGGCTGGCGGCGGTGGGTTTGCGGGAGCGTAGAGCGCCATGGATGGCGCGAACGAGCTCCCATGGATGGGTTCACGGCGTCTCCCGCAAACCCACCGGCGCCAGCCAAACCATGGACACCCACAGACCACGGCTTTGGCTTTGGCTTTGGCTTTGGCTTGAGGGTCAATCCGGACGCGCGAGCGGGCGCACGATCTGCACCAGGCTCAACAGCGTCTTGCCCGGCTCTTCCCACGGCACCATGTGTGCCGAATGTTCGAACCACACGGCCTGCTTGTAGGGCGCCCGCACGGTGTTCAACCAGCGCTCGGTCGGCGCGGTGGGCGTGGTGTAGTCGTGGCGGCCCATGAACATCACCACCGGGATCGGGAAGCGGGTGATCGGGTTGAAATCCACCTTCAGCATCTGCGGCAGCAACGGCCCCAGCGACAGCACGCTGCCCTTGTCGATGTTGCAGCGGTCGGCGTCCGTGTAATCGGGCGAGAGCCTGGCCGCGCCGAAGTAATACTTCGAGTCATCGCGGTAGGCCGTCAGCCCCCCGTAGTACTGCGGCCACGTGCGCGCGGTAATGATCCGCTCGCGCGTGATCGGCGTGTTGCCCGGGTACGGCGCGATCGCCTCCAGTTCGGCCACCGCCTTGGCGTTGCCGTGTACCTTCGCCTGCGCCAGCCCGTAATCGAAACTGATCTTCTCGTTCTCCACCTGGTTGATGATCTGCCCGATCCCCACGTACGCGTGGAACAGGTCCGGCCGCTTCAACGCCGCCTGCATCGCCACGATCGTGCCCCAGCTGTGCGCCATCAAGATCACCTTGCGCTGGCCCAGGTGCGTGCGCAGGTGCTCGGCCACCTCGATGGCATCATCCACGTAGCGTTCAATGGTCAGCGTCGGCGCGATCGCGTCCGGCGACGCCTCCGCGTAGGTCTTGCCTGCACCGCGCTGGTCCCAGTCCACCACCGTGAAGTACTCCTCCAGTGGTCGCTGGAACTGCCACACGCTCGGCGTCACCGGGCTGGCCGGGCCACCGTGCACGAACAGGATCACCGGGTTGGCCCGGTCCTCGCCGCGGATGGTGAGCCACTGCTTCACCCCGCCGATCGGCGTGGCGTACTGTTCCTGGATCCCGTTCGGCGTGGTGATCCGCTGCAGGTCGCGTACCACCGCGCGCGCCGGTTCCAGCGCCGAGGTGTCCGGGCATTCATTGGCGGCCGATGCAGTGCCTGCGATGCCAGACATGAGCAGCAGCGCCATCAGGGCAAACCGGCTGCGGCGGGGATCCTGTGCGTTGGACATTCGCTCACTCCTGGCGGGCGTTGACGGCATTGCATCCTGCCAGCAACGGACGCCCCAGTGCCGGTGGTCGCCGTGACCTTGGGCAGGGGCGGCTCAGACCACCCGCGCCGCCGGCAGCGAGAAGACGAACAACGCGCCCTCGCGGCTGTCCAGCAGCTGGATCTGACGCTGGTGCAGCTGCAGGATGCGGTGCACGATCAGCAGGCCCAGCCCGCCGCTGTCCGGCCGCTGGCTCCCGAATGCCGGGGGCGTGTGGAACAGGTCCTCGCGCCGCGCCGCCGGAATGCCCGGGCCGGTGTCGGCCACGCTGACCTGCACCTCGCCCTGTGCCGCCTGCAGGGTCACCGTGATCCGGCCGCCTTCGGGCGTGTGCCGGATCGCATTGTCCAGCAGGTTGGTCAGCACCCGCTCGATCAGCGCCAGGTCCGCGTCCACCGCCGGCAGGCCAGGCGGGATGTCCGCCGCCAGCGTCTGCCGGCGCGCCTGCGCGGCCAGCTCGAATTTCTGGAAGACGTCCTGCACCAGGTCCGGCAGCGAGAACGCCTGGCGGTCCAGCACCACCCCGCCGTGTTCCAGCCGCGCCAGCTCGAACAGCGCCTGGGCCAGCCGACCCACCTTGTGGCTCTGCGACAGCGCGATGCCCAGGTAGCGCTGCCGCTCTTCGGCGCTGAGCGTGGCGTCCTTCAACGCCAGTGTTTCCAGGTAGCCGTGCAGCGACGACAACGGCGTGCGCAGGTCGTGCGAGATGTTGGCTACCAGCTCGCGCCGCTGCAGGTCCTGCTGGCGCAGCTGCTGCCACTGCTCGCCCAGGCGCTGGCCCATGTGCCCGAAGCTGTGCTGCAGGATCGCCAGCTCATCGCGCTCACCCGCGCGCAGCGGCGTGGGCGGCAACGCCTGCGCCGGCGCCGCCGCATCCACGTCGAACGACTGCACGCGTCGCGTGAGCTGGCGCAGCGGCCGGGTCACCCAGCGGAACGCCACCGCACCGGCCAGCAGCCCGATGCCGGCCACGATCGCCAGCGACCACAGCGTGGTGCGCAGCGTGGCATTGGCCGCGATGTTGGCCGCCAGCGCCTCGCGCTGTTCGCCCACCAGCACCACGTAGATGTAGCCGGCCTGGCGCCCCTGCACGAACAGCGGGGCGGCGTTGAACACCTTGCGCCCGCGCGCGCTGCGCGGGTCATCGCCGAGGATCGGCAGCGGATCATCGCGCAGCAGCGCCTGCACCGGCGCCAGGTCCACGCGGTCGCGCTTGAGGTGGCCGGTGGGCGCATCGTGGCCGAGGATGCGGCCCTGGTCGTCCAGCAGGTACACCTCCACGCTGGGGTTGACCGCCATCAGCTTGCCGAACAGCGCGCGCACCTCGCCGGTGCGCATGCCGCCACCGTCCATCAGCTCGCCGCTGCGCGCGATGTGCTCGGCCAGCCCGCGCGACAGCCGCTGTACGGTTTCCTGCTCGTGCAGGCTGGTGCTGCGCATCTGGATCGCCATCAGCGCGCCACAGCACACCAGCAGCAGCGCGAAGAACGCCACCGACAACCGCTGCGACAACGACAACCGGATCATGCCGCTGCACCCTCGTTGCCATCGACCAGCTTGTAGCCACGGCCCCACACCGTCTGGATGCGCTGCGGCGACGCCGGGTCGCGTTCGATCTTGTTGCGCAGCCGGTTGATGTGGGTGTTGACGGTGTGCTCGTAGCCATCGTGCTGGTAGCCCCACACCTGGTTGAGCAGGTCCATGCGCGAATACACCTGGCCGGGGTGGCGGGCGAAGAAGTACAGCAGGTCGAACTCGCGCGGGGTCAGCTCCAGCGCGCGCCCTTCCACCTGCGCGGTGCGCGCCACCGGGTCGATGCGCAGCCCGGCCACCGCCAGTTCACCGGCATCGATGCGCGCGTTCTGCGCCATCGCTTCCACCCGGCGCAGCAGCGCCTTGACCCGCGCCACCAGTTCCAGCATCGAAAAGGGCTTGGCCAGGTAATCGTCCGCGCCCAGTTCCAGGCCCAGGATGCGGTGCACTTCGCTGGCGCGTGCGCTGGTGATGATGATCGGGGTGTAGCGCGCCATGCCGCGCGCGCGCCGGCAGATTTCCAGGCCATCCACGCCGGGCAGCATCAGGTCCAGGACCAGCGCCGACCACGGCTGCGCCTCCAGCAGGGCCAGGCCCTCATCGCCGGTAGCGGCATGGGTGACCTCATAGCCCTCGTCGCGCAGGTGCATGCGCAGCAGGTTGGCGATGTGGACATCGTCTTCGACGATCAGGACGCGCTTGGCACTGCTCATTGGCACGGTGACGGGCAGCAGGAAGGTGAACGCATTGTGGCCAGATCCGGACCTGAATGTGTCACGGAAAATTTAACCCTGCGTGAGGATTCGTTGACCGGCCCGGGCGCAGCATGGCCCCATCGTTTCCAGACCGGGAGATCGCCATGCGTTGTACCCGTCGCAGACTGCTCGGCATGGGCGCCATCGGCGCCGCGGCCGGCCTGTTCGGTTTGACCGCCTGCAGTGGCTCGGCCCCCGCTGCACCCGCACCCGCGCGCCGCTTCGAGGTGATGCGTACCGATGCGCAGTGGCGCGAACAGCTCAACCCGGCGCAGTACGCCGTGCTGCGCCGGCAAAGCACCGAGCGCCCCTTCAGCAGCCCACTCAACAAGGAACACCGGCGCGGCACCTTCACCTGTGCCGGGTGCGCACTGCCGTTGTTCTCCTCGTCCACCAAGTTCGACAGCGGCACCGGCTGGCCCAGCTTCTGGGCGCCGCTGCACGATGCCGTTGGCGAGGACCGCGACACCACGTTGGGCATGCTGCGCGTGGAAGCGCATTGCCGGCGCTGTGGTGGCCACCTGGGCCATGTGTTCGATGACGGCCCGCGCCCGACCGGGCTGCGTTACTGCATGAACGGCGTGGCGATGAACTTCGTCGCCGCTGACGAAGAGACACGCGTGCGGATACCCAACCGCACGTAACGCCGATGAAGCCGCCGGGCCGGGCCCGGCGCTACCCCGATAAGGAACGTTCGATGATTCTGCTTGTACTTGCCTACCTGGGCGGTGTGTTGACCATTCTCAGCCCGTGCATCCTGCCGGTGCTGCCGTTCGTGTTTGCCCGTTCGGACCGTCCGTTCCTGCGCAGCGGCCTGCCGCTGCTGATCGGCATGGCGCTGATGTTCGCGGTGGTGGCCAGCCTGGCGGCGGTGGGCAGCCAGTGGGTGGCGCAGGCCAACCAGATCGGGCGCTGGATCGCGCTGGTGGTGATGGCGCTGTTCGCGCTCGCGCTGCTGTGGCCGGCCCTGGCCGACCGCCTGCTGTCGCCGTTCCAGCGGCTGGGCGCACGGCTCAGTGCGTCAGCAGACAAGGCCACCGACGCCGGGCGCGGCGGGGTGGGCACCTCGCTGCTGATCGGCGTGGCCACCGGCCTGCTGTGGGCGCCGTGCGCCGGCCCGATCCTTGGGCTGATCCTCACCGGCGCTGCCCTGCAGGGTGCCAGCGTGGGCACCAGCGGGTTGCTGCTGGCGTATGCCCTGGGCGCGGCCACCTCGCTGGCACTGGCGATCTGGATTGGCGGGCGCGTGTTCACCGCGCTGAAGCGGCGGCTGGGCGCGGGCGAGTGGATCCGCCGCGCGTTGGGCGTGGCCGCACTGCTGGCAGTGGTGGCCATTGCGATGGGCTGGGACACCGGCGTGCTCACCCGGTTGTCGTCGGTCAGCACCGCGCGGCTGGAACAGGGCCTGCTCGATACGCTGCCCGGCCAGGCGCCTGACGCCGGTCCCGCGATGATGATGCGCGCCGCCGATGCAACGGCCGGTGCCGAGCTCCCGGTGGAAGGCACCCTGCCTTCGCTGGACGGTGCCACCGGCTGGCTCAACAGCCCGCCGCTGACCGCCGAAGGCCTGCGCGGCAAGGTGGTGCTGGTCGATTTCTGGACGTACTCCTGCATCAACTGCCTGCGCGCCCTGCCCTACGTGCGGGAGTGGGAACAGCGTTACCGCGACCAGGGCCTGGTGGTGATCGGCGTGCATGCCCCGGAGTTCGCCTTCGAGCGCAACCTGGGCAACGTGCAGCGTGCGGTGAAGGAACTGAAGATCGACTACCCGGTGGCGATCGACAATGAGTTCGCGATCTGGCGCGGCTTCAACAACCGCTATTGGCCGGCGCACTACTTCATCGACGCGCAGGGCCGCATCCGTGCGCACCACTTCGGTGAAGGCAACTACGCGCAGTCCGAACGGATCATCCGCCAACTGCTGCGCGAAGCCGGTGCCAAGCTGCCCGAGGAGCCCGCACAGGCCATGGCGATGGCCGCCAGTGCACCGCGCGCGGGCGTGGAACTGCAGGCCGACATGTCCAACCTCAAATCGCCGGAGACGTACCTCGGGTACTCGCGCGCGGAAAACTTCGCCTCGCCGGACGGCCAGCGCCGCGACGCACCCGCCGATTACACGCTGCCGTCGACGTTCGCGTTGAACCAGTGGGCCTTGTCCGGGCGCTGGACGGTGGGTAACGAAGACGCGCAGCTGCAACGCGCCGGCGGTCGTATCGCGTTCCGCTTCCACGCCCGCGACCTGCACCTGGTGCTGGCACCGGGTGCGGACGGCAAGCCGGTGCGGTTCCGGGTGCGCATCGACGGCCAGCCGCCCGGCGCCTCGGCCGGTGGCGATGTCGGCGCCGACGGCAGCGGCACGGTCAACGAGCACCGCCTGTACCAGCTGGTCCGCCAGTCCGGCGACGTTGGCGAACGCACGTTCGAGATCGAGTTCCTCGATCCGGGTGTGCACGCCTATGCCTTCACCTTCGGTTGAACCAGGAGAACCCCATGCGCGTTTCCTTCGACAAACTGGTGGCCGGCGGCATTGCCGCCGCCGTTGCCGCGCTGACCATCAGTGCAGTGGTCAGCCTGGACCGCCCCGCATATGCCGCGCCGGCCGAAGCGGTGGTGGCGGTGCCGGCGCCGGCGGGTGCGGCCGATCCGAAGCTGCCCGGCAAGCGCGCGCAGGTGGTGTTCGCCGGCGGCTGCTTCTGGGGCGTGCAGGGCGTGTTCCAGCACATCAAGGGCGTGGACAATGCGGTCTCCGGCTACATCGGCGGGCGCCCGGCCGACGCGAACTATTCGCGCGTCAGTAGCGGTGGCACCGACCATGCCGAAGCGGTGCAGGTCACCTACGATCCCAGCCAGGTCAGCTACGGCCAGTTGATGCAGGTGTTCTTCTCGGTGGCGCACGATCCCACCCAGCTCAATCGCCAAGGCCCGGACCGCGGCACGCAGTACCGTTCGGCGGTGTTCGCCGACGATGCCGCGCAGCGCGATGCCACCCGCGCCTACATCGCGCAGCTGCAGAAGGCACGCGCGTATGCGGCGCCGGTGGTGACCACCGTGGACGGCGGCAAGCCGTTCGTTGCGGCCGAGGGCTACCACCAGAACTACCTGACGCTGCATCCGGAGTCGTTGTACATCCGCATCAATGATCAGCCGAAGGTGGCGGCGCTGCAGCGGATGTACCCGCAGCTGTACCGCGAGAAGCCGAGGCTGGTCTCGACCTTGTCAGCGAGGTAACCGATGCGACGGCGGTAGCGGCCGACCGTTGGTCGGTCTTCGCCGCGGGGACGCCAGGTTGCAAGGCATCCAGGGTACAGCGCACCATGCTGGCGACCCTCATGGTTACAGATTCCATGGCCGCCAACCTCTACCAATCCCTGGCCGACGAACTGGCCGACGCCATCCACAGCGGCCGCCTGCCGGCCGGTGCGCGCCTGCCGTCCCTGCGCGGCCTGGCCGCGCAGCGCCAGCTCAGCTTGAACACGGTCATTGCCGCCTACCGGCAGTTGGAGGACGCCGGGCTGGTGATGCCGCGACCCAAGGCCGGGTTCGTGGTCAGCGCGCGCCTGCCCGAACCGACCCGCTCGCTGCGCCAGGCCCCGGCGCTGGCCACCACCCAGGCCCAGCAGCTGATGATGGCGCGCGTGCTGGAGGCGCAGCGGCAGCCGGGCATCGTCGACCTGGCCTTCGCCGGTCCGCGCGGCGAGCGCTTCTACCCCGCCGCACGGCTGGCCCGTGCCACCGCACAGGTACTGCGGCGCACCCCGGCGATGGTGCGCACCTACGCGCGCCCCAACGGGGCCAGGCGGCTGTTGGAGCAGATCGTGCGGCGCGGCCCCCGGCTGGGCCTGCACACCACGGTGGAGCGGCTGGTGCTCACCCATGGCGCGATGGAAGCGCTGCAGCTGGCTCTTCGTGCGGTGACCCGGCCGGGCGATGCGGTCGGCATCGAAGCCCCCTCCTATTTCAACCTGTACCCGTTGCTGGCCAACCTGGGCCTGAAGGCGATCGAGCTGCCCACCGACCCGCGCGAGGGACTGGACGTGGATGCGGTGGAAGCGCAGCTGCAGGAAGGCGCACTCGCCGCCATTGTCGCCATGCCCAGCGTGCACAATCCGCTCGGCTGCACCCTGCCGGTAGCGGCCAAGCAGCGCCTGGCGGCGCTGGTGAACCAGTACCAGGTACCGCTGATCGAAGATGCGGTCTATGCCGAACTGCAGTACCAGGAGCCGCTGGCGCCGTTGTTGAAGGCGTTCGACGAGGACGGTTGGGTGATCGTGGTCAACGGTTTTTCCAAGACGCTCGCCCCGGATTACCGGATCGGCTGGCTCGATGGCGGGCGCTTCGCCGCCGACATCCAGCTGCTGAAGTTCCAGTCCACCGGCGCCGAATCGCAGCTGCTGGGCGAGGCGGTTGCCGCGTTCCTGGAAGCGGGCAGCTACGAACACCACCTGCGCGGGCTGCGCCGGCTGTACCGCGAGCAGGTCGGGCGCGTGCGTGCGCTGGTGGCCCAGCACTTCCCGCCCGGTACCCTGGCCACCCAGCCCAGCGGCGGTTTCCTGCTGTGGATCGAACTGCCGGCGGGCGTGGACAGCAGCGTGCTGTTCGAACAGGCGCTGGCCGAGGGCGTGGTGTTCATGCCCGGCCAGGTGTATTCGCGCGGCGCCCGCTACCGGCACTGCCTGCGGCTGTCGTGCTGCCAGGACCTGGACGCGCGGTACGTGGGCGCCATTGCCAGCGTCGGCCGGCTGGCCACTGCCCTGCTGGCGCAGGCGCGCGGCTGACCCTCAGCCGAGCAGGTGGCGGGCCAGCTGCGCCGGATCGGCACCCGGTGCATACGGCAGCCGGCCCCAGAACGGCATCGGCAGGCGCGCGCGCAGCAGCGCCACGTTGTCGTCGATGCGCTCCATCTGCGGGTCTACCTCGTTGGCGATCCAGCCGATGCAGGTTGCGCCGCTGGCGCTGATCGCCTGCGCGGTCAGCCGCGCGTGGTTGAGACAGCCCAGCCGCAGGCCCACCACCATCACCACCGGCAGCTGCAGCGCCTGCACCAGGTGCGACTGGTCCAGCGTGGCCGACAGCGGTGCCAGCCAGCCGCCCACGCCTTCCACCACCACGGTGTCGGCCTGCGCGCGCAGCCGGGCGAACGCCGCCTCGATCGGATCCAGTGACAGCGTCACCCCGGCCGCCTCGGCGGCCAGTTCCGGGGCCAGCGGCAGCGGCAGTGCGTAGGGGTTGAGGTCGGCATAGGCCGGGGCCGGGTCGCTGGCGGCCAGCAGCGCGGTGGCATCCTCGTTGCGCAGGCCGTCGGCGGTCTGCTCGCAGCCGCTGGCCACCGGCTTCATGCCCACCGCGCGGTGCCCGCGTTGGCGCAGCGCGTGCAGCAGGGCGCAGCTGCTGAAGGTCTTGCCGATGCCGGTATCGGTACCGGTGACGTAGAACGCGGCGGGCGGGGCAGAAAGCGATGACATGGCCGGACCGATGAACAGGGGGGGGCCATTATCAGCGTTCCGCCGCCGGTGGGTCCGGCCGCCGGCCGCGCTTGCTAGACTGCGGCCATGTTCGATACTTCCACGCTCACCGGCAGCAAGCCGGAACAGTACGGCCAGCTGCTGGCCCAGGCCCGTGCCCTGGTGCACGGTGAACGCGACCGCATTGCCAATGCCGCCAACCTGTCAGCGCTGGTCTACCACGCGCTGCCGCAGCTGAACTGGGTGGGTTTCTACCTGTTTGATGGCACTGAACTGGTGGTCGGCCCGTTCCAGGGCCTGCCGGCCTGCGTGCGCATTCCGCTGGACAAGGGTGTGTGCGGCGCGGCCGCCTCGCAGCGGGTAACCCAACGCATCGAGGACGTGGACGCCTTCCCCGGCCACATCGCCTGCGATTCGGCCTCGCGCTCGGAACTGGTGGTACCGCTGGTCCACGGCGACACCCTGATCGGCGTGTTCGACCTGGACAGCCCGGTGCTGGCCCGTTTCGATGCGGACGACCAGGCCGGGCTGGAAGCCATTGCCGCAGTGTTCGTCGAGGCCCTGGGATGAGCACCAAGCTGCGCAACATCGGCCCCAAGAGCGCGGCCTGGCTGCGCCAGGTCGGTCTGCGCACTGCCGAAGACCTGGCCGCGGCCGGGTCGGTGGGCGCGTTCGTGAAGGTACGCCGCGCCGGCTTCAAACCGAGCCTCAACCTGCTCTACTCGCTCGAAGGCGCGCTGCAGGACTGCCACTGGCAGGAACTGCCCGAAGCGCGCCGCGCCGAGCTGGTGGCCGAATACGACGCGATCATCGCCGACAAGCCGCTGAAGAAGGCACCGCCGGCCTCGGGCCCGGTGTATGACCGCACCGTGGCCAACGATGACGATGCCGACGGCGGCGACGCCCCGTTCGACACCGACGACGACCGCTAGGGCGACGCCTGCTGCAACTCCAGTAGTTCCCCCCACAGCTCCCCGTCGTCCCGCTCCACCCGCAGCTGCAGCCGCGTACCGTGGTCGATGCGCAGCGCCCAGCACATCGCCATCGGCAGCCCGCACACCTGCGACAGCACCATCCGCAACGGGCCGCCATGGCTGACCACCAGCGTTGGCACCGGCTCGGGCTCATCCAGCAGCCGATGCAATGCGCGCGCGATGCGGCGCTCGAAATGCCCCCAGCTTTCGCCATGCGGCGGCGGGTTCGCATGCGGGTCCAGGTGGAATGCCTGCAGCGCCTGCATCGGCAGCGCCTGCAGCGGCTGGCCGTCCCAGTCGCCGAAATCCAGCTCCTCCCACTCCTCGTCCGCGATCACCTCCAGCCCGTGCGGCAGCGCCAACGCAGCGGCGGTGTCCAGCGCACGCTGGCGCGGTGAACTCAGCACGCGCTGCCACTGCAGGTCGGCATGGCGTGCGCAGATCAGATCGATGCCCTGCACGTCCAGCGGCGGATCGGTACGCCCATCCAGGTGGTCGTCGCGGCCAGTGGCCGCGTGCCGGATCAGGTCCAGGATCATAGGGACTGCAACCACGTCAAAAGGCGAGGCGCATTCTAACCGCTGGCGTCGCACCGCCCGTGCCGGCATTGCGCCGGCCGCCGGGCTTTGCTCTACACTGCGCCCACTTTCAGGTGACCTGCGGTGCAAGCCGGCAGGTTGAAACGGGAAGCCGGTGACGCAACAGGTCCTGCCTGCTGCCATTCCGGCGCTGCCCCCGCAACGGTAAGCGTGGAAGCCAGGCAACATGCCACTGTGCGCAAGCATGGGAAGGCGCCTGGCGCGATGGTCCGCCATCGGCCCGCGAGCCCGGAGACCGGCCTGGAAGACGACTGGTTGCGATGCGGCGGGCATGGCGGCGGCAAGCGGCGCCGTACCTGCGCCCGCCCACCGTCCCTGCCCCCGTTGACCGCCTCCCACAACCTTGCCGCGCGGGCGTGCGCGGTGTTTGGAGTCAACGATGAAGCTGCAGATCCGCCTTCTTTCCCTGGCCGTACTCTCGGCACTGCCCGGTGTGGCCGCCGCACAGGACGATGCCACCGCACTGGACCAGGTGCTGGTGACCGCCACGCGCACCCCGATTGCCCTGCAGGACAGCATCTCGCCGGCGCAGGTGATCGACCGCGCCGAGATCGAGCGCAGCCAGGCGCCGTCGCTGCAGGACCTGCTGCGCGGCCGCGCCGGCATCAACCTCAACAACAGCGGCGGGCTGGGCAAGCAGAGCTCGCTGTTCCTGCGCGGCACCAATTCGGCCCACACCCTGGTGCTGGTCGATGGCGTGCGCATCAACACCGGCGACCTTGGCCTGGCCATGCTGCAGGACCTGCCGCTGGCGCAGATCGAACGCGTGGAAATCGTGCGCGGCCCGCAGTCCAGCCTGTACGGTGCGGATGCGATCGGGGGCGTGATCCAGATCTTCACCCGCCGCAATGCCGGCGACTTCGCCCCCCACCTGCAACTGGGCGGCGGCAGCAACGGCCTGCGCGAAGCCAGCGGCGGGTTCGGCGGCACCGGCGCGCGCGGCTGGTTCGGCACCGACATCGCCTACCAGCACACCGACGGCATCAACTCCTGCAACGGTGATCCAGTCACCTTCGCCGGCTGCGGCGCCAACGAACCCGACCGCGACGGCTACCGCAACCTGTCGATGAGCCTGCGCGGCGGCTACACGCTGACCGACAGCCTGAGCGTGGAAGGCACCGCGCTGCGCGCCGAAGGCGAGAACCACTACGACGGCTACTACAACTACTCCGAAACCCTGCAGCAGGTGCTGGGCGGCAAGGTCCGCTACACGCCGAGCGAGCGCTTCACCCTGACCGCCAACGTCGGCCGTGCCGACAACGAGTCGGACAACTACAACGACGACACCTGGCTGGGCGCCGCGCAGACCCACCGCGACAGCGCCTCCGTGCAGGCCGACGTGGGCATCGCCGACGGCCAGCTGCTCAGCGCCGGCGTGGACTGGAGCCAGGACAACCTGGACGGCAGCAGCGCCGGCTATCTGGTCGACAGCCGCGACAACACCGGCGTGTTCGTGCAGTACCAGGGCCGCTTCGGCGCGCACCACCTGCAGGCCAGCGTGCGCAACGACGACAACGAACAGTTCGGCAACCACACCACCGGCAGCCTGGGCTGGGGCATTGAACTGGGCGGCGGCTTCCGCCTCAATGCCAGCTACGGCACCGCGTTCAAGGCGCCGACCTTCAGTGACCTGTATGACCCGTGGAGCGGCGTGCCCGGGCTGGACCCCGAGAAATCCAAGAGCGCCAACCTTGGCATCGCCCAGCAGGGCGACAGCTGGCGCTGGGGCCTGGATGTGTATGAAACCCGCATCGATGACCTGATCACCTACGACGCCACTACTTTCATGATGTCGCAGGTGGAGAAGGCGCGGATCCGCGGTGCCGAGCTGACCGGCTCGCTGACTCTGGCCGGCTTTGACCTCAGCGCACAGCTGAGCCACACCGACCCGCGCAACCGCACCGACGGCAGCGCCCAGTTCGACAACTGGCTGGCCCGCCGCGCGCAGGACACCGCACGCCTGGACATCGACCGCCGCTTCGGTGGCTTCCGCGCAGGCGTCACCGCCTTCGGTGCCGGCAAGCGCTACGACAACGCGGACAACAGCGTGCGCCTGGCCGGGTATGGCACCGTGGACCTGCGCCTGGAATACGCGCTCAGCCGCGATTGGTCGGTGCTGGGCCGGGTCACCAATGTGTTCGACCGCGATTACGAAACGGTGGCCTGGTACAACCAGCCCGGCCGCGAGTACCGCCTGAGCGTGCGTTACCAGCCGAAATGATCCGGGGTTGGCCGGCATCGCGAGGTGCCGACCAACGGCCGGCGCTACCGGGTGCACGAGCACGGCTCGGCGTCACTGCCGCTCCACGAGCACGGTGCGGCGTCACCGCCGCTCCACGAGCACGGTACGGCGTCACGGTCGCTCCACGAGCACGGCTCGGCGTCACGACCGCTCGACGAGCACGGTAGGTGCCGACCGTTGGTCGGCACGACGCCACGACCGCGCTACAACCCGGGCAACGCCCGCAGGTCGTCCACCACCGCCACCGCGTCCACCGTCGCCAGGTCCAACCCGCGCGGATACCCGTAACGCACCAGCGCCACCGGCATGCCTGCATCCACCGCAGCGCGATAGTCGGTGATCGAATCCCCCACCATCAAGGCGGCCGTGGGGGCCACCCCGAACGCAGCGGCGATATGCCGCAGCGGCACGCCACTGGGCTTGCGCTCAGGCAACGAATCGCCGCCCAGTACCATCGCGAAGAAGCCCTGCACGCCCAGGTGGGCGAGCAGCGGCGCGACCATGGCCGACGGCTTGTTGGTGCAGATCGCCAGGGTCACGTTAAGCGCGCGCAACGCTTCCAGCGCCGGCACCACGCCGTCGTACAGCCGCGGGCTGCGCAGCAGGCACGCTTCATAGTGGCGCATGAAACCGGGCATCACCCGATCCAGATCGATGTCGCTGCGGGCCGCAGTGAAGGCCTGCTCGACAAGGCGGCGCACGCCATCACCGATCCAGGTCAGCACGGTAGCTTCGGGGACGCGCGGCAGCTGCCAGTCTTCCAGCGTGCGGTTGAGCGCCTCGGCGATATCGGCCGCGCTGTCGACCAGCGTGCCGTCCAGATCAAAAATCACCAGCGGGTAGGGATAGGACAAAGGAAAAATCGCCTTCACGTCGTGGGGTGAATGATTGTAGCGACACCCCATGCGTGTCCCACGCGAAGCCGGACCGAGCTGCGTCAGATCCGCGCCAGGAACTCCTCCCCCGCAAACCGTTCCACCAGGAAATCCAGGAAGCTGCGCATCACCGCCGGCAACTGCCGCCGCGACGCATATACCGCATGGATGCCCATCTCCTCCACCTGGTACTCCGGCAACACCTCCACCAGCGCACCCGAACGCAGCAACGGCGCGATCTGGTACGTCGGCAACATCGCAATCCCCGCCCCCGCCCGCACCGCCTCCAGCAACAGCGACGCCTCGTTGGCGCTGATGTTGCCGCCCACCGCCACCGAAATCGCACGCCCCTGCCGCTGCAACTGCCACACGCTTTTACCCACGTAGTGATGGGTAAGACAGTTATGCCCCGCCAACCCATCGGCACTTACCGGCGTGCCCCGCTCGGCCAGATACGAAGGCGCCGCGCACAACACCGACCGGCACGGCGCCAGCCACCGCGCGATCAGGCTCGGATCAATCGCCCGCGAAATCCGCACCGCCACATCCACCCGCTCCTCCACCAGGTTCACCACCCGGTCCACCAGCAACAGCTCCACCCGCGTCAACGGATGCCGCCGCACGAACTCCGCCACCGCCGCCGCCAGGTGCAGCTGCCCGAACGACACACTCGCCGTCACCCGCAACACCCCATGCGGCTCCGGGTTGTCGCTGGCCACCTCGCCCTGCAGCTCATCGCCGATGGCCAGCATCTGCCGGAACCGCAGCAGCGCCGCCTCCCCCGGCCCGGTCAGGCTGATCCGCCGCGTGGTCCGGTGCAGCAGCCGCGCCCCCAGCCACGTTTCCACCTCCGCCAGGTATCGCGTCACCATCGCCCGCGACATATCCAGCGCCTCCGCCGCCGCCGTCAGGCTGCCGCGCTCGGCCACCTCCACGAACACCTGCATTGCCGTAAGCCGGTCCATTTGATCGATCCGAGCAACAAATTAGGCCGTTATACGCGGTTTTTCGTCCGCTTTCAGGCGCATATGCTGGCCTTCCTCCCACAACGGACCCGCCCCCATGAAGATCGCCCTCGTCGGTGCCACCGGCAACATCGGCCGTGAAATCACCCGCCAGGCCCTGGCCCGTGGCCACCAGGTCACCGCCATCGTCCGCCGCGACAGCGGTCTGCCCGCCGAACTCGACGGCGCCCAGCTCGCCGTCGCCGCCCTCGACGACACCGACGCCCTGGCCGCCGTCATCGCCGGCCACGACGTCCTCGCCAGCGCCTTCGGCCCGCGCCCCGGCGATGACCCGTCCACCGTCACCACCGTCACCGCAGAACTGGTCAAGGCCGCCCGCCAGGCCGGCGTCCCGCGCTTCCTGATGGTCGGCGGCGCCGGCACCCTCGAAGTCGCCCCCGGCGTACAGCTGGTCGATACCGAAGGCTTCCCCGATGCCTACAAGCCGGTCGCCCTCGCCGCCCGCCAAGCGTTCAACCTGCTGCAGAACGTGGATGACCTCGACTGGACGTTCTATTCGCCGGCGGCTGAAATCGGCCCGGGACCGCAGAAGGGTGGTATCCGCACCCAAGCCAAGCAGTTCCTCGTCGGCGCCGATGGGCACAGCAGGATCAGCTACGCCGATTATGCCGATGCGTTCGTGAGTGAAATCGAGAAGCCGCAGTACGTGCGGACGATTGCGACCGTGGCGTATTGATCGAGAGTGGTGATGCGCGGCGTGTGGTGATTTTCATGCCCCACCGCGCGTTGCATTGCCATCGGTGGTCGATTGGGATGCGACCCTACCGTGATCGCACAAGCCGCGATCCCATGCCGGCATTCAAGTGCCGCCCGCAATCAATCGCGATGCGCAGTTGCCATCCGCTTTTTCGCAGTTGCCATCCGCTTTTTCGCAGTTGCCATCCGCTGTTTCGTTGAGTGCCAGCCCAGCTTGGGCGGGCCGGCGGGGGCGGGTTGGCGGGACTGTAGAAAACATGGAGGTTTTCTACAAGCCCCCATGGGTGAAGGCGCACTGCTTGCGAGGCACTGCCTCGCGTGCGACTGAACGCACAACCGCTGGCGGTTGGGCCGGGGCCCGGAGGGCGGTTCACGGCGTGTCCCGCCAACCCGCACCCGCCGGCCCGCTACCCGGAGCAGTGAAGCGTCGCAGTTGCTGTTGCTGTTGCTGTTGCTGTTGCTGTTGCCGTTGCTTCAGTCAAACAACCCCATCTGGCTCACTGGTTCGCGTTCGCGGAACCCGCCCAACCCAACGCCCACCAACCGATAACGCGTCTCGGCCGGCAGATCCACGCGCGCGCGCAACGCAAGCGCGATATCGCGCAGCTCCTCCAGTGTTTCCGGCGGCGATTCCGGCGTGAAACTGCGCGTAATGATCCGGAACTGCGACGTCTTCAACTTCAACACCACCGTGTGCCCCACCCGGTCCGTCTTCCGCGTTGCGTTCCACGTCTTGCCCGCCAGCTCCACGATAGCCGGTTCCAGCGCCTCCAGCGGCAGATCCTCCGCGAACGTGTCCTCCGACGAAATTGACTGCACCGGCTGGTCCGGTTCCACCGGACGCTCATCGATACCACGCGCACGCCGGTACAGACTCGCGCCGAAACTGCCGAAGCGCCCTTCCAGCTCCTCCAGCCGCAACCCACGCAGATCGCCCACCGTCACGATCCCGAGCTCCGACAGCTTGCCCTCCATCACCTTGCCCACCCCCGGCACCCGCTTCACCGGCAGCGGCATCAGGAACTGATCGATCCGGTGCGGCGGCACCACGAACTGCCCGTCCGGCTTGCGCCAATCCGACGCGATTTTCGCCAGGAACTTGTTCGGCGCGATTCCCGCCGACGCCGTCAACTGCGTCTCCTCCCGGATCTGCGTGCGGATCAGCGCCGCGATCTCCGTCGCCACCGTCATCCCGCCCTTGTGCACCGTCACATCCAGGTACGCCTCATCCAGCGACAACGGCTCCACCAGATCCGTATGCCGCAGGAAAATCTCCCGCACCTGCCGCGACACCGCCTTGTAGCGCACGAAATCCGGCGGCACGAACACCGCATCCGGGCACAACCGCTCCGCCCGCATCGCCGGCATCGCCGAACGGATCCCGAACACCCGCGCCTCGTACGACGCCGCGCACACCACCGAACGCGCCCCCTTCCACGCCACCACCACCGGCAGCCCCCGCAGCGACGGATTGTCGCGCTGCTCCACCGACGCGTAAAACGCGTCCATGTCGACGTGGATGATCTTGCGTTGTGCGGACACGGCGGAAGCTCAAGGGCCCAAGTGGCGGGAATAGATGAACAAGATTACAGCCACACGCCTGAGTATGGTCTTTTCATAACAACAACATGCGTTTTTCAAGCTGAAAACACTACGCCGGCGTACGGTTAAAACGTTTGATTGAATGGAAATTACTCTGCACTCTTGGGTGCTTTCAACGGCAACAAACCGCCGCCCTCCATCTTCAGGATTGCGTTTTCCATGACTCGTCTCAACGCGTTCTCGCGCGAACAGCTGCTGGCCAGTGCCCGTGGCGAACTGTTCGGGCCGGGCAGCGGTCGCCTGCCCAATGACCCGATGCTGATGTTCGATCGCATCACCGACATCCGCGATGACGGCGGTCCACACGGCAAAGGCTACGTGCGCGCGGAACTGGATATCCGCCCCGACCTGTGGTTCTTCGGCTGCCATTTCATCGGCGACCCGGTGATGCCCGGTTGCCTCGGCCTGGACGCAATGTGGCAGCTCACCGGCTTCTACCTCACCTGGCTGGGCGCGCCCGGCCGTGGCCGCGCACTCGGCTGCGGTGAAGTGAAGTTCACCGGCCAGGTGCTGCCCGACGCAAAGCTTGTCACCTACGAAATCGACATCACCCGCGTCATCAACCGCAAGCTGGTCATGGCGCAGTCCGATGCCCGCATGCTGGTCGACGGCCGCGAAATCTATACCGCCAAAGACCTCCGCGTAGGTCTGTTCACTTCCACCGAGAACTTCTGATGCGTCGCGTCGTCATTACCGGAATGGGCATCACCTCGTGCCTGGGCAACGATCTGGACACCGTGTCCACCGCACTGCGTGAAGGCCGCGCCGGCATCCGCAACCTTCCCGACCACGCCGACGCCGGCCTGCGCAGCCACGTGGGCGGCAACATCGAACTGGACCTGGACGCGCAGATCGACCGCAAGCTCAAGCGCTTCATGAGCGATGCCTCGGCCTACGCCTACATCGCCATGCGCGACGCCATCGCCGATGCCGGCCTCGACGAAGCGCAGGTGGTCAACCCGCGCACCGGCCTGATTGCAGGCTCCGGCGGCGGCTCCAGCCAGTGGCAGGTCGAATCGGCCGACATCCTGCGCGCGCGTGGCGTGCGCAAGGTCGGCCCGTACATGGTGCCGCGCACGATGTGCTCCACCGTGTCGGCCTGCCTGGCCACCGCCTTCCAGATCAAGGGCCTGAGCTACTCGCTGTCCGCTGCCTGCGCCACCTCCGCGCACTGCATCGGCGCCGCCGCCGACCTGATCCGGCATGGCGCGCAGGACGTGATGTTCGCCGGTGGCGGTGAAGACCTGCACTGGTCGATGAGCGTCATGTTCGATGCGATGGGCGCGCTGTCCACCCGCTTCAACGACACCCCGGCCACCGCATCGCGCCCGTACGACAAGGACCGCGACGGCTTCGTCATCGCCGGTGGCGGCGGCATGCTGGTGCTGGAAGATTACGACCACGCCGTGGCACGCGGTGCACGCATCTATGCCGAACTGGTGGGCTACGGCGTCACCTCCGATGGTGCCGACATGGTCGCCCCGTCCGGTGAAGGCGCGGTGCGTTGCATGAACATGGCCATGCAGAACCTCAGCGGCCCGATCGACTACCTCAACACGCACGGCACCTCGACCCCGCTGGGTGACGTGACCGAGCTGAAGGCGGTGCGCGAAGTGTTCGGCGAATCGATTCCGCCGCTGTCGTCGACCAAGGCGCTGTCGGGCCATTCGCTGGGTGCGGCCAGCGTGCACGAAGCGATCTACTGCCTGCTGATGATGCGCGATGGCTTCATCGCCGGTTCGGCCAACATCGGCGAACTGGACCCGGCCGTGGAAGGTTTCCCGATCGTGCGCGAGAGCCAGGACAAGCAGTTGAACACGGTGATGTCCAACAGCTTCGGCTTCGGCGGCACCAACGCAGCGCTGGTGTTCGGGCGGGTGTGATTCCGCGCGGCACCGACATGAAAAACCCGGCCACGTGCCGGGTTTTTTGTTGGTTTACGAGCGGAATAATGCGGGAATCCGCATGGAATGCCGGATGGAATTCCGCGTGGAATGCCGGATGGGATGACGGGTGGAATGCCGGATGGGATGACGGATGGGATGACGGGTGGAATTCCCGGTAGAGCCGACTGTTAGTCGGCTGCCTTTGGCGGGGCAATGATCGCGCTTCGCGCTTAGCCGACTAACAGTCGGCTCTACCCTTCGGCTCTACCCTTCGGCTCTACCCTTCGGCTCTACCGTCCGCTTTGCAGCAGCGGCAGCAGCAGTGCGTGGGCGTCGGTGAGCGATTCCACGATGCGATGGCCGAGCGCGCGCAGGTCGGCATCCGGATGCACCAGGTCCGGCACCTGGATCGCGGTCATGCCGGCGCTTACCGCCGCGCGGATGCCGGCCGGCGAGTCTTCCAGCGCCAGGCAGCGCGCGGGATCCTTGCCCAGTTTCCGCGCCGCCAGCAGGTAGATGTCCGGCGCGGGCTTCGGGTGGGCCACGTCGCTGCTGGTGACCACGTGGTCGAAGTAACCCAGCAACCCCGCCGCCGCCAGTTTGCGCGACGCGCGCGGCTCGCGCGTGGACGTCGCCACCGCTCGCGGCAGGGCGTGTGCCTGCAGCAGCTGCAGCAGCGCCAGTATGCCGGGACGCAGCGGCAGCCCCTGCTGGGTGCGCGCTTCATACAGGTCGTGGCAGCGCGCATACAGCGCGGCTACCTGCCCGGCATCGATGTGGCGCAGCAGCCGCTGTTCGCAGTCGCGGTCGCCCAACCCGACCATTCCCAGCCAGAAGTCATCGGCGAACGGCAGCTGCAGTTCCCGTGCAGCCTGCGACCAGCACGCAATGGACACCCGCTCGCTGTCGATCATCAGGCCATCCATGTCGAAGATGACCGCTTCAGGCAGGAACGGCAGGGCGGCGATGGCGGTCATGACGCGTCGGTGAGGTGCCCGGTGAACAGCATTTCCAGATCCGCCGCATCGAGCATGCGCCACTCGCCCTCGGGCAGGTCGCCCAGCGACAGCCCGCCGATGCGGCTGCGGTGCAGTGCCTGCACGTGGTTGCCCACCGCCGCGAACATGCGGCGGGCCTGGTGGTAGCGGCCCTCGTGCAGCACCAGTTCGGCCTCGCGCGCCGAGCGCACGTGCAGTTCGGCCGGCAGCAGCGGCTTGTCGTCCGCTTCCAGCATCAGCGCGCCACTGGCGAAACGTGCCACCTCGTCACCGCGCAGGTCTTCGGCCACGGTGACCTGGTAGGCCTTGTCCAGCCGCGACTTGGGCGACACGATCCGGTGCAGCAGGGCGCCGTCGTCGGTCATCAGCAGCAGGCCACTGGTGTCGCGGTCCAGCCGGCCCACCGACGACAGCACCGGCGAACGCTCGCGGAAGCGCGGCGGCAACAGGTCGTAGATCAGCCGGCCTTTGTCCTTGGTCGAACAGGTGTAGTCACGCGGCTTGTGCAGCATCAGGGTCAGCCCCTGCGGCGGATCCAGCGGCTCCCCCTCGACCCGGATCGCATCGTGGGCGACCTGGTCATCGGCGTACAGCACCTCGCCGTCCGCATCGGTGATGAGCCCCTCGCGGAACATGCCCTGCACCTGCTTGCGGCTGCCATAACCCAGGTTGGCCAGCAGTTTCACCAGCTTCATGCGCGGCCCCCGCGGCCCCACTTCGGCTCGTCGCTGCGCGGGGCCCTGGCGGGGGTGGGGCTCTTGCTGGCCTTGGTCGCCTCGATCAGCTTGAAGCCGTCGCGTTCTGCAGCCACGCGCACCTGGCCGAAGCTTTCGTTGAGGATCTGCTCGTACGGCAGGTGGCGGTTGGCCACCAGCCACATCCGCCCGCCCGGGCGCAGCGCCTGCGCGGCCACGGCGATGAAGCGCTGGCCGATGTCCGGGCGGTCGGCACGCGAGGGAGTGTGGAACGGCGGGTTGGTGACGATGAAGTCGTACTGCGCCTCGATGCCGGCGGTCACGTCCTGCCAGTGGAAGCCCAGCTTGGCCGGCTTGCCCAGTGCCTCCAGATTGACCCTGGCCAGCGCCAGCGCGCGGCCTTCGGCCTCGAACAGGTCCAGCGCGCTCACCTGCGGGCAGCGCTGCAGCACTTCGCTGGACAGGTAGCCGAAGCCGGCGCCCAGGTCCGCGCCGCGGCCGGCCAGGTCGGCCGGCAGCTGTTCCACCAGCAGCGCCGAGGCCGGGTCGATGCGGTCCCAGGCGAAGATGCCCGGGCGGCTCTGGAAGCGCCCGCCCAGGATCGCGCGCGGCGCGTCCAGCGCGGCCCAGCGCTGGGCCAGGGCCGCGTCATGCTGGCCGTCCAACGGCGCGGTCCAGTACACCCGGCAGTGGTTCTTGGTCATCTTGCCGCCCAGCCCGGCCAGCTGCTGCAGGTCGCCTTCGCCGGAGCGGGCGCCTTCGTTGTTGTGCTGGCAGGCCACCACGATGCCGCCCGGGGCGGCCAGTGCCAGCGCGCGGGCAAACAGCGCGCGGGCTTCTTCACGCTGGCGCGGCGGCAGCACCAGCACCAGCGCGTAGCGGGTGCTGTCGTCGGCCAGCTGCTGCTCGTCGCGCACGGTCCAGCCACTGGCTTCCAGCGCATCGGCGAACGGGCGGAAGCTCTGCTCGCAGACCAGCTGGCCCGGCTGGGCGTGCTCGCGCAGCGGCCAGCCATCGCGGGCACGCAGGAACAGCACCGGCCCGGACGGCCAGGTCAGCGCGCCGCCGAACGGCAGGAACAGGGTTTCCAGGGGGGCGTCGTGCTGGGCAGCCATGGGGGCACATCTTGAAAAGAGACCGCCATTCTACCGTTTCGGCCGATCGGCCCCGTTCGGCGGCCGATTTGCGTTTATTCAACGCTGCCTTGATGCCATCGCAACAGGCTGTCGGTCAGGGTGAAGGCTCATTCGCAACGGAGGTAGCTCATGCGCGCATTGTTCGTCGGTGGCGTGGTCGACAACAGCGAAATGGATCTGGAGGGCGCACAGCCGCCGGTGCACTACCCCGAGGACACCGGTGGTGGGCATTCGAGGTACCGGTTGCACCAGGTGGGCAAGCAGGCCGATGGCGCCGTGGCCTATGCGGTGTACGGCGCGCCCGACATGGCCGATGACGAAGTCGCCCGGATTGCGGATGAGCGCGCCTACGCGCGCCGCTTCGAAGCTGAGCCGGAAGTCTTCACGCATTGAGGAAAGGCGCGTGCCGGGCAAGGCCCGGCACGGCCCGGAGCGTCATTCCACCGGGGGCAGCTGGCGGATCGCGCTGATCTCATCCAGCCACAGCACATGCTGCTGCACCGGGGCATCCAGGTCATCCAGACGCAGCTGGCCGTTGCTGCCTTCGTTCTCTTCCGCATCGCGGTACTGCTGCACGGTGGGCTGTACCGCCACGGTGCCGAGCAGGCGGCGGCCATCTTTCATGGTGACTTCGACCTGGGTCTGGCCTTTGAGCTGGGGCAGCAGGGCCTCGAGCTGGGCGATGTCGGCCGGGTTCGTGTGAATGCGGGGGGCGATGCGGGACATGCGGTTCCTTTGATTCAATTCCGTCCGGCCAGGACGCTGCGTACTGCGGTGACCAGCTGGGCGACCGAATAGGGTTTGGCCACGTGTTCCTGGAAGCCCGAGGCCAGCGCGCGCTTGCGGTCGTCGGCACGGGCCAACGCGGTCACCGCCACGATCGGCAATGCGTTGGCATCGAGGCCGAAGTCCTGGCGCAGCGCACTCACCAGCCCATACCCGTCCATGCCCGGCATGCCGATGTCGGTCAGCAGCACATCCACCGCCTCATGGCCGCCGGCATCCAGCAGTGCCAATGCTTCGCCGGCCGAAGCCGCCGCGGTGACCTGTGCGCCCTGCTCTTCCAGCAGCCGGCGCAGGTATTCCAGCACTTCGGGTTGGTCTTCCACCGCCAGCAGGCGCAGGCCCTTGAGCGGGTACGGCTCGATCAGCTGTTCGCGGATCGGGCCACTGAACACTTCGCGCAGCGGCCGGCCATCGGCCTGGGGCTGGTAGCGCGGCAGCTGCACGGTGAATTCCGCACCCTGGCCTTGGCCTTCGCTGTTGGCCGTGACCGTGCCGCCATGCAGTTCCACCAGCTGCTGCACGATCGCCAGGCCCAGGCCCAGCCCGCCATGGCGGCGGGTGGTGGTGCCATCGGCTTGGCGGAAGCGGCTGAACAGATGGCGCAGGAACTCCGGCGCAATGCCGTCGCCCGAATCGGCCACGGTCACTGTCCAGTGATCACCGTCGGTGGCCAGGGTGACCGTGACCGAGCCGGCGGCGGGGGTGAACTTGATGGCGTTGCTGAGCAGGTTCCACAGCACCTGCTGCAGGCGCGTGGCATCGCCCAGCACCAGCGCCGGTTCGTCAGGCATGACCAGCCGGGTTTCCAGCGCCTTGCCTTCGGCTACCAGTTCCTGGGCGCGCATGGCCTCGGTGAGCTGGGCGCGCAGATCCAGCACTTCCACTTCCAGCTGCACCTTGCCCAGCAGCATGCTGCTCAGGTCCAGCATGTCCGAGATCAGCCGCTTCTGCGCCATGGCGCTGTTGGCGATCACGCCCAGCCCCTTGAACAGCGGGCTGGTGCTGTCCACGCGCTGCAGCAGCAGCTCGCTCCAGCCCAGGATGGTGGTCAGCGGCGTGCGCAGCTCGTGCGAGAGCGTGGCCAGGAATTCGTCCTTCAGCCGCGCCATGCTTTCAGCGGCATTGCGCGCGGCACGCTCGGACTGCAGCAGCTCTTCGCGCGCCATTTCTATTTCGCGGCGGTCGGTAACGTCGGTGCTGCTGCCAGCCAGGCCGATGAACCGGCCCATGCGCGAGAAGCGTGGCTGGGCGCTCATTTCCAGCCAGCGCCACTGGCCATCGGCGCGCAGCCCGCGCACCAGCACCTGCATGGAGCGCTGCGCCTTGATCGCGGCCTGCAGCTCGTAATCGAACACGGACACATCGTCGGGGTGGACCAGGCCGCGCCAGACATCTTCCGGCACGCGCTGTTCGTCACCGCCGAAGAATTCGCTGAAGGCGCTGTTGACGAAGCGCGCGTGCGCGCGTTCGTCCAGCACCCACACGGGCATGGGCAGCCCATCGGCCAGCGCGCTGAAACGCGCCTCGCTTTCGGCCAGCTCCACTTCGATCTGCTTGCGGTTGGTGATGTCGAAGAAGAGCACAGCGACGCGATGTTCGTGCGGCTCGCCTACCCGCATCGCCTCGACCGCATACCAGCGGCCCAGCGCGCGTGCTTCCAGCTCGAACTGCTGGGAACGCCCGGTCAGGGCGATCTGGCCGTACACCCGGTACCACTCCGGCTCGTGGGTCGGCTGCAGTTCGCTCATCAGCCGGCCCGAGGCCTGGTTCAAGCCGGTGTTGCGCTCGAAGGCATCGTTGACTTCCAGGAACCGGTAGTCGACCCCCACGCCGTCTTCGATCATCACCTCGATGATGCAGAAGCCAGCGCTGAGGCCTTCCAGCACGCTGCGGTGCAAGGAAGGATCGGACGCCGAAGGCACGTACGGGGCGCGTTCCAGGGTTGAGGCGGGCAGGCTGGGCAAGGGCGTCAAGAGGGGCAACTGGTGGAACGGAGGGAGACAGCATCTTCCAGAGCGCGTATTCGTAGCGTCAAGCGCCCCCTGCCGGTTTGACGTAAGTGAATTGCCGGCTACCAGGGATCCTGCCTGCCGTTTCCGGCAATTGTCCCGCTGGCGGATCAGGATCACACTCAGTACCGACCTTCTTCCGCCGCTCCTACCGAGGCAACGCCATGAACCGCAAACCCTTGCTGGCTGGTGCTCTGGGCTGTCTGCTGCTGCTTGTCGGCAGCGCGTCGGCCGCCCCGCGCACCGTCACCGACCCCAAGGCGCCCCGCGCGCTCACTGGCGAAAGCCCGGTCCAGGTGAAGTGGACGGACCCGGCCCAGTTCACTGAAATCCGCAGCAGCACCAACCGGTTCGAGGCCCAAAGCGGCAACTGGGTGCAGCAGCTTGCCGATTACCTGCGCAGCAGCGCCAGCAAGCGCCTGCCCCCGGGCCAGACCCTGGACGTGGAGATCACCGACATCAAGCGGGCCGGCGAGTTCGAGCCGCAGAACGGCCCGCGCGGCAATGACGTGCGGATCATGCGCAACATCTATCCGCCGCGGATGACCCTGACCTTCACCCTGCGCGACGCCACCGGTGGGGTGGTCCGCCAAGGCGAGGAGAAGCTGATCGACATGAACTACCTGGGCAACACCGGCCTGCTCAGCAACAACGACCCGCTGCGCTATGAGAAGCGGATGATCGACGACTGGCTGCGGCGCCTGCTGCCGCCTACGCGCCGCTGAGCACCCGCGCCACGCGTTTGACCGCACACGGCAGCTGGTAGGCGCTGACCTTGCACAGCGGGGCCAGCACGTCCAGGCGCGGGGCATCGCCCCACAGCGTCACGGTGCTGCCCACCCCGGCCTGCGGCAGGTCGGTCAGGTCCACGGTGAGCATGTCCATCGAGACCCGGCCGATCAGGTGGCCGGGCTGGCCATCGATCTGGACCGGGGTGCCGTTCGGCGCGAACTGCGGGTAGCCATCGGCATACCCCAGCGCCACCACGCCCACGCGGGTGGGGCGTTCGGCCACGAAGCGGGCGCCGTAGCCGACCGGTTCGCCCGAAGCGATCTCACGGACCGCGAAGATCTTCGACTGCATGGTCATCACCGGGCGCAGGCGCTCGGTGAAGGCATTGTGCTTCTGCAACGGATTGGCCCCGTACAGCATCAGGCCCGGGCGCACCCAATCGCTGCGCACGTCCGGCCAGCCCAGCAGCGCCGGTGAATTGCACAGGCTGGTTTCGCCGGCCAGGCCGTCGATGGTGGCGGCGAACAGGTCGGCCTGTTCGCGCGTGCGCGGGCTGTCCAGTTCGTCGGCCCGGGCCATGTGGCTCATCAGCACCATCGGTGCCACCTGCGGCAGCGCCGACAGCCGCGCGTGCGCGGCGCGGAAATCTTCGGGCGACAGGCCCAGGCGGTGCATGCCGCTGTCCAGCTTCAACCAGATCTGCAGCGTTGCGTCGGTCTGGAACGCTTCCACCGCGTCCACCTGCCACGGCGCGGCCACCGCGAACCACAGGCTGTGCTGCACGATCAGCGGCAGCTCGTCGGCATCGAAGAACCCTTCCAGCAGCAGGATCGGCGAGGTGATGCCGGCCGCGCGCAGTTCCAGCGCCTCTTCAATGCAGGCAACGCCGAACGCATCGGCTTCGCCGTCCAGCGCGCGCGCGCAGGCCACCGCGCCGTGGCCGTAGGCATCGGCTTTTACCGCGGCCAGGGTCTTGCGGCCGCCGCCCAGTTCACGGGCCAGGCGGAAGTTGGAGCGCAACGCCTCCAGGTCAATCAACGCGCGGGCTGGGCGCATGCATTCGGTTCACTGTGTTGGACGGACGCGGCGTGGTGGCCGCCATAACGGAAGATATCCAGGCCTTCGGTGCTGATCTGCGGCTGGCGCGCGCTCATCAGGTCGGCCAGGTAGCGGCCCGAGCCGCAGGCCATGGTCCAGCCCAGCGTGCCGTGGCCGGTGTTGAGGAACAGGTTGCGGTACGGGGTGGCGCCGATCACCGGCGTGCCATCCGGGGTGGCCGGGCGCAGCCCGGTCCAGAATTCGGCGCGCGACAGGTCGCCGCCCTCCGGGTACAGGTCGCCCACCACCTTTTCCAGGGTGGCGCGGCGGCGCGGCGACAGCGACAGGTCGAACCCGCCCACTTCGGCCATGCCGCCCACGCGGATGCGGTCGTCGAAACGGGTCACCGCCACCTTGTAGCTCTCGTCCAGGATGGTCGAGGTCGGCGCCATCGCCGCATTGGTGATCGGCAGGGTCAGCGAGTAGCCCTTCAGCGGGTACACCGGCAGGTGCATGCCCAGCGGGGCCACCAGCGACGGCGAATAGCTGCCCAGCGCCACCACGTAGCGGTCGGCGGTTTCGACCTTGCCGTCGATGCGCACGCCGGTGATGCGGTCGCCGTCGGTTTCCAGCCCGGCGATGTCCTGGTCGAAGCGGAATTCCACCCCGGCATCCATCGCCATCTGCGCCAGGCGGCGGGTGAACAGCTGGCAGTCGCCGGTCTGGTCGCGCGGAAGCCACAGCGCGCCCACCAGCTTGTCGGCCACGCTGGCCAGCGCCGGTTCGTGGGCGATGATGCCGGCGCGGTCCAGCACTTCATACGGCACGCCGTACTGGGCCAGCACTTCGATGTCCTGCGCCGAGGCATCCAGCTGCTGCTGGGTGCGGAACAGCTGGGTGGTGCCCAGGTCGCGGCCTTCAAACGCAATGCCGGTCTGCGCACGCAGCTCGTTGAGGCAGTCGCGGCTGTATTCGGACATGCGCACCATGCGCGCCTTGTTGATGGCGTAGCGCTCGTGCGTGCAGTTACGCAGCATCTGCGCCAGCCAGCGGTACTGGTTCAGGTCCAGACCGGGGCGGATCGCCAGCGGCGCATGTTCGGAGAACAGCCACTTCACCGCCTTCAGCGGCACGCCCGGGGCGGCCCACGGCGAGGTATAGCCGAACGACAGCTGGCCGGCGTTGGCGAAGCTGGTTTCCAGCGCCGGGCCGGGCTGGCGGTCCACCACCGTGACTTCAAACCCGGCCTGCCGCAGGTACCAGGCACTGGTCGTGCCGATTACCCCACTGCCTAGGACTAGAACGCGCATGAGACCTCTCCAACCCGATCATTCCCTGCACTGGAGCGTGCCGGGACCATAATTGAGGAAGTATATTCCGGCCAAACCAAGCAATTTTGCTGTTTTTGGCGTCTCAGGCAGGATATTGTCCCGCCAACACCACTGAGAGGCTGACGCCATGGCCGCCCGTGCCCGCGAGCTGGACAAGATCGACCGCAAGATCCTGCGCATCCTGCAGGAGGAGGGGCGCATTTCCTTCACCGAACTGGGCGAGCGCGTCGGGCTGTCCACCACCCCCTGCACCGAGCGGGTGCGCCGGCTGGAGCGCGATGGCGCCATCACCGGCTATTACGCACGGCTGGACCCGCAGTACCTCAAGGCCAGCCTGCTGGTGTTCGTGGAGATCAGCTTGGCCTACAAATCCGGCGACATCTTCGAGGAGTTCCGCCGCGCAGCGCTGAAGCTGCCCAACGTACTGGAATGCCACCTGGTCTCGGGCGATTTCGATTACCTGCTCAAGGCGCGCATCAGCGAAATGGCCTCCTACCGCAAGCTGCTGGGCAGCACCCTGTTGACCCTGCCGCACGTGCGCGAATCCAAGAGCTACATCGTGATGGAAGAGGTCAAGGAAACGCTGACCCTCCCGATTCCGGACTGAGCCGCCCAGGACCGCCCCTCGCAAACGCAAAAGGCGGCGCGCTTGCGCGCACCGCCTGTGTAGCTGCCGACCAGAGGCATCAACGCTGCTGTTTCTGGTCCTGGTGGCGCTGGTCCTGCTGTTTGCCACCCTTCTGGTTCTGCTGATCCCATTGCTGCTGGTTCTGCTGGCCGGATTTCTGGTTCTGCTGGCCCTGCTGTTCCTGCGGCATCTTGCCGGGATTGCCCTTCTGCTGATTAGCCATAACTGCACCTTCTGAGCTTGGGGATGCGCGTTGTTGCGGCGCACGTACAGACTCGGCGAAAGGCGGTTAATCGCAGGCGAAATTGCAGTGAGCTGCGGCGTTGACACCGATGACTGCGGGCATTGGTTGTGAAACGTTCATGCATCAGGGCTTGATGCGTTGGCCATCACCGGTGGGCACCGCGTCGTAATAGCGGCCGGTGCGCGTATCCATCACGCGGTTGGGGCCAGCCTGTTTCATGCCCGGCACGATGCGGCCGTGTCGGTCATACACCTTGGGTGGCGCGGTGGTGGCCGGCGGCGCAGGCGGCACCACCCGGGCCGGCCCCTGGCTCTGGATCGGGTGGGTGCGCAGCTGCTGGGTCGTCTGCGCCGGGGTGTTCACCGGCGCGGGCAACGGCGCCTGCGCGGGCAACACGGGGGTGGGCGGGCGGGTATCGGTGGGTTTGCGTGGCGCGGCCATCTGCGCCGCCGCGACCAGCGGCAGCAGCACGACCAGCGACACGACACCCCGGAAGAAGCGTTTCATGGCGGCGGACTCACGACGGGACATGCATTCACCCTGCGCCAGCGCGCGTGTCAGCACCATGAATGCCATCGGCGCTTGCCCCCGGGCGCCGCCGCCCCCATTTTCCTGCCATCCCCACGAGGACCACCCATGACCGCATTCGATCTCTCCCCACCCAGCGACGCCCAGCGCGACACGCTGGTGGCCGGGCTCAGCGCCGACGAGCGCCGCGTCCTGCTCCAGCACGGCACCGAAGCCCCGTTCTGTGGGGTGTTCCTGGACAACAAGCAGGACGGCGTCTACGGCTGCCGCCTGTGCGGCCTGCCGCTGTTCCGTTCCAGCACCAAGTTCGACTCCGGCACCGGCTGGCCGAGCTTCTTCGCCCCGTTCGACCCGGACCATGTGCGCGAAATCCGTGATGTCAGTCATGGCATGGTGCGAACTGAAATCGTTTGCGCCCGCTGTGACAGCCATCTCGGTCACGTGTTCCCGGATGGCCCGGCGCCGACGTTCGAGCGGCATTGCCTGAATTCGGTTTCGCTGCAGTTCACCGCCAACGGTCAGCCCTACCCGGATCCGCTGCAACGCGGGGGAGCCGAGGCCCAGCCAGCCGGTTGAGCGCCCCGGCAATGCGTGCCCACCAACGGTGGGCACCTACCACGGGGGCGGCACCCTCCGGACGAGGCGGGTCGGCATCCTCCGGGCGACGTACCCGGTAGGTACCCACCGTTGGTGGGTACGACGTGCCGGCCAAAACTGTGACGTCCGACCAAGCCCCCCCTTCAGAATGCGCGCGCCAGGCCGACATGGTGATATCCCCACCGCCGCGCCCGCCCCATGCTCATCATTGTTGGCTTCCTCATCGTCATCCTCAGCGTGCTCGGCGGCTATGTCGGCGCGCACGGCAAGCTCGGCGCGCTGTGGCAGCCCTATGAGCTGGTCATCATCGGTGGCGCGGCGCTGGGCGCGTTCCTGGTCGGCACCCCGCTCAAGACCGTCAAGCAGACCCTGCAGGCCACGGTGGGCGTGTTCAAGGGCCCGCGCTACAAGCAGCAGGACTACATCGATGTCCTGAGCCTGCTCTACGAACTGCTCAACAAGGCCCGCCGCGAAGGTTTCATGGCGCTGGAAGACCATGTCGAGCGCCCGGCCGACAGCGCTATCTTCGCCAACTATCCGAAGGTGCAGGCCGACCACCACCTGGTCGACTTCATGACCGACTGCCTGCGCCTGATGATCGGCAGCAACATCGAACCGCACGAGCTGGAACCGCTGCTGGAAATGGAGCTGGAAAAGCACCACGCCGAAGCCATGCAGCCCTCGGCCGTGCTCAACAAGGTCTCCGACGGCCTGCCCGGCTTCGGCATCGTGGCGGCGGTGCTGGGCATCGTGATCACCATGGGCTCGATCGGTGGCGAAATCACCGAAGTGGGCGCGCACGTGGCCGGCGCTCTGGTGGGTACCTTCCTGGGCATCCTGCTGGCCTACGGCTTCGTCAGCCCGCTGGCGGCGGCCGTGGAAGCGCGCGCCGAGCAGGACAGCCGCATCTATGAGTCGGTCAAGACCGCCCTGCTGGCCTGCCTGCGCGGCTACAACCCGAAGATCGCGCTGGAATTCGCGCGCAAGACCCTGCCGTCCAACGTGCGTCCGGGCTTCAGCGAATTCGAACAGCACCTCAAGACGGTCAAGTAAGGCACCGCCATGGCCGAGAACAAACCCACCGTCATCGTCCGCCGGGTCAAGAAAGGCGGCCACGCCGCGCACCATGGCGGCGCCTGGAAGGTGGCTTACGCCGACTTCGTCACGGCCATGATGGCGTTCTTCCTGGTGCTGTGGCTGATGGCGGCCACCACCAAGCCCGAACGCGCGTCCATTTCCGAATACTTCCGCAACCCCAGCCCGCTCACCGGGCAGAGCCCCACGCCCGCCCCGGGCATGGCGGGCCCGGGCGGCGCCAGCACGTCGATGATCAAGCTGGGCGGCGCCACCGATGTGTCGCGCGGCAACAGCAACGACCCCTTCCAGAACCACCAGGCCGAGCGCCCGGTGCCGCAGGAAGACGAGCGCGAGCGTGAGAAGAAGCAGCTGGAAGTGCTCAAGCAGGAACTGGAAGAAGCGATCAGCAAGAGCCAGGCGCTGGAGCCGTTCAAGGACCAGCTGCTGCTGGACCTGACCCCGGAAGGCCTGCGCATCCAGATCGTGGACAAGCAGAACCGGCCGATGTTCGACATGGGCAGTGCCGCGCTGAAGACCTACACGCGCGACATCCTTCGCGAGCTCTCGCAGTTCATCAACCACGTGCCGAACCGGATCAGCATCACCGGCCATACCGACATCACCGCGTACAACGCCGCCCACGGCTACAGCAACTGGGAGCTCAGCGCCGACCGCGCCAATGCCGCCCGGCGTGCGCTGCTGGATGGCGGCATGGCCGACGACAAGGTGACCCGCGTGGTCGGCCTGTCCTCCTCGGTGCTGTTCGACAAGACCCAGCCGGACAACCCGATCAACCGCCGCATCAGCATCGTGGTGATGACCAAGGCCGCCGAAGCCGCCGCGCTGGCCGGTTCGGGCCAGGAAGTGGCGCTGTCGCCGACCGTCCAGGACGCCGACATCCAGGCGGCCCAGGGCGCGCCGACACCGGCCCCGGCCGCTGCCCCCGTCTCCGCTTCGCCCTGAGCCCTTCGGGCGTAACGACCAACGGTCGTTACCTACCGGGGGTTGTGCATGGCCATGAGCCGCTCGTCCCAGCATCCCCGCGCAACCCCCACTACAATGGCGGTCTTTCCCGTACCGATAGACCGATTCCATGTCCAAGCAGTCCAAGGCCAAGCGCGACAAGCGCAAGAAGCTCCAGCCCAAGCGCCCGATCAACCGCCTCAACGCCCAGCAGCCGGTCCAGAACCATGCCGTGCTGACCAACGAAGAAGGCCAGGTGGTCGCTGCGATCGGCCTGCAGGGCACCGAATGGCTGCTGGCCATCGGCGGCCAGACCATGGGCAACGCCGACAACCCGGTGCCGATGCTGGCCATGCTCAAGCACCTCTCCAATGTCCAGGAGAAGGAAGGCCGCAAGGTCACCCTGGAATACTCGACCCAGCTGCAGCAGCTGATCGACGACCTGGCCGCCGATGAAGGCAAGACCGCCGACGAGTACCTGAGCCAGCTGGTCTCCGAGTTCGAAGGCGTGGAAGGCGAAGAAGGCGACGACGCTGACACCGCTGCCGAAGACGCCCCGGCCGCCGAACCGGCTGCCGAGGACGCCGAAGCCACCCCGGCCGCCAGCGACGACAAGCCGCAGGCCTGAGCCACGGCCACCCGGTGACGGTCTATATCGACGATGCGGTACACCCCTGGCGCGGCGAGCGCTGGGCGCATCTGATGGCCGACACCCTGCCCGAGCTGCACGCCATGGCGGCGCAGCTCGGGATTCCCCGGCGGGCCTTCCAGAACCGCCGCAGCGGCGCCCATTACGACGTCCCCGCGCCCCTGCGCCTGCAGGCCATCGCGCTGGGTGCGACCGCCATTTCCAGGCACACCGACCGGGCGCTGGTCAAAGCCGTCATCGCCAACGCCAGATCGCAATACACGGCCTGATCCGCCGGTAGCACCCGACCGTGGGTCGGGTGACCTGTCAGAACGGATCCGAGCCCGGCCGCACTTCCACCCCCAGCAGCGAACACAGCGCCAGCATGGCGTCATCATCACGCTGCAGCGCCATCCAGCCGGCCAAGCCACCGTTGCCGGTATCCACGCTCCACAGCGAGTAATTGTGCTCGCGCAGGCGGTCGTAGGCGGTGCCCATCAGCCGCGGCGCGTCGATGTGGGCGGCAAAATCCTCGTCATCCAGGTCGCCACCCCAGTCCAGCTGCAGGTTCCAGCGCGCGGACAGCTCGTTCACCGCCGACACCAGCGCATCGGTGTCTTCACGCTCCACCTCGAAGCCGGACTGCCAGGCAATGGCAGCCATCAGCGGCGGCAGCCAGTCGGCCTCCTCGTCGATCTCCTCACCGTTCTCCAGCAGCGCCTCGCGCCAGCGGTTGAACTGCTGCAGGCCCAGTTCCTCGTCGCCCGGGTTGATCAGCACGAACAGGTTCCAGATACGGGCCTCGAAGTCGTCTTCGTCGAAATCGCGTTCGTCTTCTTCGAAGTCGAAATATTCGCTGTTGTCGGGCATGGCCGGTATTCCTGGAGACAGGCAGGCATTCTGCCACGGCCACCCTACGGTTATCCTGTGCGCCTGAAGATGGCCGTGGTGGCTGTCAGCATCCAATGACCATGAGCGATACCCCTCCCGATCACCTGGCGATCAACCCCACCAGCCCCTTCCACGATGCCGCAGCGCTGGAGCGCGGCGTGGGCATCCGCTTCAACGATGTCGAGCGCGACAACGTCGAGGAATACTCGGTCAGCGAAGGCTGGATCCGGGTGCAGGCCGGCAAGGCCCGCGACCGCCGGGGCAACCCGATGACCATCAAGGTCAAGGGCACCGTGGTGGCGTATTACCTGGATCAGAAGCCGGAATAATCGGTCGCCCGACCCACGGTCGGTTGCTGCCCGGGATTGACGGCTGCGCCGTCAATCCTTTTGCCGGGTTTCCAGCAGGTCCAGGTTGCGGATCAGCTTGCGCGAAATCTCGTCGGAAATCCGCCCGCGCCGGGTCAACCGGAACAGTTCTTCGCGTTCGGCGGTCAACCCGGCACTGCGCAGCTGCCGGTAGCCCTGCTCCATGCGCCGCACCTTTTCCGGGTCCGCATCCGGGCCCTGGTCTTTTTCCAGGTTGCGCTGGTACAGCAGGCTCACCCGTGAGGCCGCATCGTTGTACAGCTGCACGTTGTCGGTGGTCTGGTTCTGCACCAGTTGCTGGCGCATGCGCTCGACCCCGGCCAGCGCGGCCTTCGAGGCCAGCCGCCGCGCCAGGTCTTCCTCCTTGCGCTCGCCCGAATCCGCCGGCAGTTCCAGCCCCTTGAGCAGGCGCGGCAGCGCCACGCTGGCACCGACCAGCGACACCAGGATCACCGCCGCGGCCAGGAAGATCACCAGGTCGCGCGCCGGGAAGGCGCTGCCATCGGGCAGGAACAGCGGCAGGGTCAACACACCGGCCAGCGTGATCGCACCGCGTACGCCGGCCACCGAGGTGGCCACCACGATGCGCCACGAGGTGCCTGGCCGCGCCTCACCGCGATGCTTCGCACGCAGCACGCTCCAGCGCAGCGACAGCCATACCCAGGCCAGGCGCAGCAGCACCAGGGCCAGGTTGATCACCACCACGTACACCAGCAGCCACCACGCACTCTGGTGCCCGCTTTCGCTCACCGTGGTCATGGCGCGGTCCACGATGCCCGGCAGCTGCTCGCCCAGCAGCACGAACATGATGCCGTTGAAGGAGAACTGCAGCATGTTCCACACCGCCATGCGCTGCACGCGCATGCTGCCCGACACGCGGCCGGTAAGCTCCACGTAGCTCATGGTGATACCGGCGGCCACCGCCGAGAGAATGCCCGAGGCGTTGGCCTCTTCGGCCAGCAGGTACGCCGCGAACGGAATCAGCAGGTTGACCAGCAGCGCCGCGCCCGGCTCTTCGCCGAAGCGCCGCCACAGCCAGCGCTGGAAGGTGGACACGCCGAGCGTCACCGCCACGCCGATCGCCAGGCCGGCCACCGCCACCCACAGGAAGGTCACCGAGGCCGTTGCCAGCGAGAAGGTACCAGTCATCACCGCGGCCACCGCGAAGCGGAAGCAGACCAGGCCGGAGGCATCGTTCAACAGCGATTCGCCCTCCAGGATGTGCATCAGCCGCTTGGGAATCGGCGCGCGCGACGCGATCGAACTGACCGCCACCGGGTCGGTCGGCGAAATGATCGCCGCCAATGCGAACGCCACCGCCAACGGCATCACCGGAATCATCCAGTGGATCAGCAGGCCCGCGCCGATCACGGTAAACACCACCAGCCCGAAGGCCAGCTCCAGGATCACGCCCTTGTCGCGGAACAGGCCCTGTTTGGGAATGCGCCAGCCGTCCAGGAACAGCAGCGGCGGCAGGAACAACAGGAAGAACATCTCCGGTTCCAGCGCGTGGCCACGGTTGAACACCCCCGCAATCACCGCACCCAGGCCGATCTGCACCAGCGGCAGCGGCAGCGACAACGGCAGTACGCGGACCAGGTAGCCGCTGGCGACCACCGCCACCAGCATCGCCAGGACGACTTCAATCGTATGCATGCATTTTCCAGAGAGCCTGGAAAAAAATTACCACACCCACCCCGAACCGCGTCCTACAACGGCGAACTCAGGCCGCCTGCCCGTCGAAGCGGTAGATGTCCATCGCCAGCATGCCCGCATCGATGCCGGCATCGATGCGCTGCGCGCCCAGCACCTCACTGCCGGCGGCACCAAGCGCGAAATGCAGCGGTTGGAAGTGCTCGTCGGTGGGGTGCGCGCGTTCGGCATACGGCGCCTGCCGGCGGTAATCGAGCAGCGCGGCGCTGTCGTTGGCCTGCAGGCGCTGCTCCACCCATTCGATGAAGGGGCGCACATAGGGCGCTTCGCCGCCGCGCTGGTAGTCGCGGAAGTCGTGCAGGTTGTGGGTGATGCTGCCCGAACCGACCAGCAGCACGCCCTGTTCGCGCAGTGGCGCCAGCGCGCGGCCCAGCGCGAACTGGTGGGCCGGGCCCTGCAGCGGCTGCAGCGCCAGCGGCACCACCGGAATGTCAGCCTGCGGGTAGAGCAGGCGCAGCGGCACCCACGCGCCGTGGTCGAGGCCACGGGTCGGGTCCACGCCGGTGGGCAGCCCGGCGGCCACCAGCCGCTGCGCGACCTCCTCGGCCAAGGCCGGGTCGCCCGGCGCCGGGTAGTGCAGGTCGAACAACGCCTGCGGGAAGCCACCGAAATCATGGATGGTCGGTGGCTGCGGGTGCGCGCCAACCACCGGCTGGCGGGTCAGCCAGTGCGCCGAGGCCATCACGATCGCGCGCGGGCGCGGCAGCTGCGCGGCCAGCTCGGCCAGGCGCACCCCGACCAGCCCGGGCGTCAGGGCGGTCATCGGCGAACCATGGGAGATGTACAGCGACGGCAGGCGGGTCATGGGGGCTCCAGCAGGCGAATGCACCGAGAACGATGCCGACCCAGCTTATTGCTTTCACCGATGATGATAAACGCCAAAACCAGTGCGCATTGTTCCACTGATGGCGCACCATGGGTGACATCTACTGGGTGACATCTACTGGGTGACATCTACTGGGTGACATCTACTGGGTGCCATCTACTGGTGACATCTACCGGGTGACATCTACTGGGTGGCATCTACTGGGTGACATCTACTGGTGACATCTACTGGGTGACATCTACTGGTGACATCTACTGGGTGCCATCTGCTGGGTGGCATCTACTGGTAGCGCCGACTGTTAGTCGGCTGCTCTTCGCCACAGCATATGGCTGCCCGTAGCCCTGCGCCTGATGATGCAGCCGACTAACAGTCGGCGCTACCGTTCGGCATCCCGGCCGCCGTTTTACGCGGCGGCGGTTTCCAGCCGTTCTATCACTTCGGCCAGCGGTGCCGGGCGGCCCAGCAGGAAGCCCTGCACCTGGTCGCAGCCGTGCGCGGCCAGCCATTCGTGCTGGCCCGGGGTTTCCACGCCTTCGGCGATCACCGTCAGGCCCATGCTGTGGCCCAGCGACAACAGCGCGCGGCAGATCGAGGCGTTGCGCGGGTTGGTTTCCACATCGGCCACGAAGCTGCGGTCGATCTTCAGGATGTCCAGCGGCAGGTGCTGCAGGTAGGACATGTTCGAATAACCGGTGCCGAAGTCGTCCAGCGAAATATGGATGCCCTGTTCGTGCATGCGCTGCATGGTCTGCTTGGCCTGGCCCGGCTTGCGCATCAGGCTGCTCTCGGTCAGCTCCACGTGCAGCGCGCCGCGCGCCAGCCCGAACTCTTGGCTGGCGCGGCTGAACTCGGCCACCAGGTCGCTGTTGAAGAACTGCACCGCCGAGACGTTCACCGCGATCGGAAGGTCCCAGCCGGCATCCACCAGCTGGCGCTGCGCACGCGCTGCTTCACGGATCACCCAGCGGCCCAGCGCCAGGATCAACCCGGTGTCTTCGCACAGCTGGATGAACTCACCCGGCGGAATGAAGCTGCCATCGGCCTGCGGCCAGCGCAGCAGCGCCTCCAGCGCCGCCGGGCTGCCATCGCTGGCGTGGCAGATCGGCTGGAAGTAGAGCGCGAATTCGGCATCGATCGCGCTGTGGATGCGCCCGGCCAGCCGCAGCCGGTCGGCCAGCCGCGAACTCACCGCGCTGTCGAACCAGGCAATCACGCTGCCTTCGTCGCGCGCGGCATGCGCGGCCTGCGCGGCCATGCCGATCACCTGTTCGGCACTGACCACATCGCCGTCGAACTTCACCGCCACGCCAATGCGCGGCTCGAACTGGTGCAGCCAGTCCTGTCCGCGCACGGGTTCGGAGACGGTCTGCACCAGCGTATCCAGCGCGGTCTGGCGCTCGTGGTCGTCGCGGATGGCGAAGATGAAATCCTCGGCCGGCTGGAACGCCAGCAACCCATAGCGCACGCCCAGCCCCCCCAGGCGCTTGGCCATGGCCTGCAGCACCACGTCGCCCACTTCGCGGCCCAGCGTATCGGCCACCAGCTGCAGGCCACGGAACTGCACGTAGGCGATGGTGTAGCTGCCGCCTTCCTCATCCAGCTGCGCGGCCAGCGCGCGCGTGTTGAGCAGCCCGGTGGCCGGGTTGTGGGTGGCGTGGTAGGCCAGGTCGCGCTCATAGGCCATGCGGTCGCTGATGTCCTCGGCCAGCACCAGGCAGGCCTCGCGCCCGTCGAAGTCCAACCGCGCCAGGTGCGCGCGCACTTCGAATACGGTGCCGTCCTTGCGCCGGTGCAGGCGCACCTTGGCATCCTGCAGGTCGCCGCTGGTGGCGTTAGCAATCGCGCCGCGGATTTCCTCCCAGCCTTCGCGTGGGCGGATGTCCAGGATGCTCATCGCCAGGAATTCGTCGCGGCTGTAGCCGTACTGGCGCACCGCCGCTTCGTTCACTTCCAGGAACCGCAGAGTGTCCGGATCGAACACCCAGAACGGTGCCGGGTTGCGGTCGAACAGCAGGCGGAACTGGCGCTCGGCCTGCTGCGCGCGTGCCAGCGCCTGGACCCGCTCGCTCACGTCGGTGAGCGCGCCGATCATGCGCCGCTCGCGGTCGCTGCCACCCACCTGCTGGCCACGCGCCGATACCCAGTGCGTGGCACCACCGGGCAGCACGATGCGGAACATCTCATCCAGCACGCCATTGCCGGCAAACGCATCGTCGAACGCCGCCTGCAACCGCTGTGCATCCTCGTGGTGCACCCGGTTGAAGAAATCGGCCACCGGCAGGGAATCGAGCGGGATGCCGAATATTTCCCGCGCCAGTGGCGACCAGCGCAGCACCGAGGCGTCCTCGTCCACCGTCCAGGTGCAGATCTTGCCGACCTGGTGGGCCATGCGCAGCTCGGCATGGCCGGTGCGCAGCTCCTCGCTCATCGCATCCTGGCGGCGGGTGGCACGGCGCAGGCTGGTGTAGACCAGCGCGAACGCCCCCCAGTACAGCAGGTACAGGCCGATCGAGGCCTGCACGTAGGGCCACCACGGCGCCAGCACATCCTGCCGGCCCAGCCCGGCGTACACCGCCAACGGGTACTCGGCCAGCGTGGTGAGGGTGGTGATGCGCTCGACCTTGTCGATGGGACTGTGTTCGACGCCCAGCGGCAGCACCGTATCGCTGCCCAGCAGGTCGCGCCGCTGCAGTTTGAACTGCTGTCCGGTCAAGCCGTCGTTGTCGGGGCTGCGCGCCAGCAGATGGCCGGTGACATCACTGATGGAGAGCACGCCGTGGAGGCCGATATCCAGCCCGCTGATGATCGACTGCAGCTCGCTGGTATGCAGCCGGCTGAGCAGCCACCGGTCCTCGCCCATGCGCAGCGCCAGCGGCAGCACCCAGCGGCGCATGTCCAGGTCCTGCGGCGGGCCCAGATACAGCTGGCTGTCCTGGCCACGATGCGCCTCCACCGCCCACAGCGGCAGGGTCAGGTCACCGCCGCCGCTGGTCAGGGCACGGCCGAACTGGTCCACCACCACGATGCTTTCCAGCTCCGCATGCCGCTGCAGCACCCCATCGATCGCATCGTCCAGCAGGTCCGGTGCCTGCGCCGGCACGTGCTCGAACAGCTGCGCGCCGTCGGCGGCGATGCCGCGCATGGCGCGTTCCAGGTTGCGCAGTTCCAGTCGCAGCAGGCGCTGCGAACCAGTGGCCAGCGCCGTGCTCTGCCGTTGGGCGGCCTCCAGCCGGCGCTGGTAATCATTGGCCAGCATCACCACCAGGCCCGCACCGAGCAGCAGGCCCAGGCCGATCCCCAGCCACACGATGGTGCGCAGCGGCCGCGCCATGGGCTGGCTCAGCGCGGGCATCGCGTACCTCTACCTCGGTGACGGCCTGACTTCATGTAAACGCTTCCTGGTTTCCCCAAACCTGAGCGGCCGACGTCGCAATTTCTTGACGTCTCTCTTGCCCGTTCCCAACGGGCAAGGCCTTGGCCCAGCGCCTTGCCCCCAGCATGCACCAGCCCGCCCGGCTCGGGAAGGGGTGCGACAGCCGTCACACCTTGACGCAGCCCAATGCGGCCACAACTCCCGCCAGATCCCGCCGGTTCGCGGGCCGGGCGGCGGATTAGACTTGGGGTTTCCCCGTTGCCTGAGAAGTCCATGTCCAAGCTGCGCCGCCCCACCCTGATGCTTGCCATTGCCGCCAGCCTGTCGCTGGGCCTGGCCGCCTGCGACCGCGATGCGGCCGCGCCGACCGCCGCCCCGCCGGCCGATACCGCCGCCCCGCCCGCCGCGCCCAAGCCGCAGCTGGGCAGCTTCGGCTTCGATGCCGCCGGCATGGACCGCAGCGTCGCCGCCGGCGATGACTTCTTCGGCTTCGCCAATGGCAGCTGGGTCAAGAACACCGAAATTCCGGCCGACCGCTCCAGCTACGGCAGCTTCAACGTCATTTCCGAGAAGACGCTGGCCGACACCCGCGCCATCCTCGAAGGCGCCGCCGCTGATACCAAGGCCAGCGGCGAAACCAAGCTGATCGGCGATTACTACGCCGCCTTCATGGACGAGGCCGGAATCGAATCGCGCGGCATGGGCGCGATCAAGCCCGAGCTGGATGCCATCGGCGGCATCGGCGACAAGGCCGCGCTGGCCACCGCCCTGGGCGGCACCCTGCGCGCCGATGTGGACCTGCTCAACGCCACCAACTTCTACACCGACCGCCTGTTCGGCACCTGGGTGTCGGTGGACCTGCTGCAGCCGGACCGCAATGCGCCCTACCTGGTGCAGGGTGGCCTGGGCCTGCCTGACCGCGACTTCTACCTGCAGGGCGGCCGCATGGCCGAGATCCGCAAGCAGTACCAGGCCTATATCGCCCAGGTGCTGCAGCTGGCCGGCGTGGCCGACCCGGCCGCCAAGGCGCAGCGCATCCTGGCGCTGGAAACCCGCATCGCGCAGGCGCACGCCACCCAGGAAGAAACCAACGACGTGGCCAAGGGTGCCAATGCGTGGAAGCAGGCCGACCTGAGCGCGAAGGCGCCGGGCATGGACTGGGCCGCGTTCCTGGCCGCCGCCGGCCTGGACAAGCAGGACGACTTCATCGTGTGGCAGCCCAAGGCCGTGGCCGGCATTTCGCGCCTGGTCGCCACCGAACCGCTGGATGTGTGGAAGGACTACCTGACCTTCCACGCCCTGGACCGCGCCGCGCCGTACCTGCCCAAGGCACTGGCCGATGCGCGCTTCGCCTTCCACGGCACCACCCTCAACGGTACCCCGCAGCAGAGCGAGCGCTGGAAGCGTGCGGTGGATGAGAGCAACAACGCCGTGGGCGAAGCGATCGGCAAGCTGTATGTCGAAAAGCACTTCGACCCGGCCACCAAGGCGCGCGCCGATGAAATGGCAAAGAACATCATCGCCGCCTTCGCCAAGCGCATCGATGCGCTGGAATGGATGTCGCCGGAAACCAAGGCGCACGCCAAGGCCAAGGTCGAAGGCCTCACCGTGGGCATGGGCTACCCGGACAAGTGGCGCGATTACACCGGCCTTGAAGTGAAGCGCGACGATGCACTGGGCAACGCCGAGCGCGCCAGCCAGTTCGAGTACCGCCGCAACCTGGCCAAGCTGGGCCAGCCGGTGGACCACAGCGAATGGGCGATGCTGCCGCAGACCATCAACGCCATGAACGTACCGCTGGAAAACCGCCTGGTGTTCCCGGCCGCGATCCTGCAGCCGCCGTTCTTCGACGGTGCCGCCGATGATGCGGTGAACTACGGCGCGATCGGCGCGGTGATCGGCCATGAGATCAGCCATGGCTTCGACAACGCCGGTGCGCTGTTCGATGAAACCGGCAAGCTGCACAACTGGTGGACGGCCGAGGACCTGAAGAAGTTCAATGCCGCCGGCGATGCGCTGGCTGCGCAGTTCAGCAGCTACCAGCCGTTCCCGGGCGTGTCGGTCAACGGCCGCCTCACGCTGGGCGAGAACATCGCCGACGTGGCGGGCCTGGCCACGGCCTACGACGCCTACCAGCTGTCGCTGCAGGGCAAGCCGGGCCAGACCCTGGAAGGCTTCACGCCTGACCAGCGCTTCTTCCTGGGCTTCGCCCAGGCGTGGCGCAGCAAGGCCCGCGAACAGGCACTGCGCAATTCGCTGCTGACCAACGTGCACGCCCCCGGCCAGTTCCGCGCGCTCACCGTGCGCAACCTGGACGCGTGGTACCCCGCCTTCGAGGTGAAGGACGGCCAGAAGCTGTACCTGGCCCCGGAAAAGCGGGTCAAGGTGTGGTGACAAAAACGGGCGCTTCGGCGCCCGTTTTTTTGAGGGGCATGGGCCCGCTGGTAGAGTCGGTTCCCAAACGACTGCCGATAGCGATGATCGGCACGGGGACGCATGACGTTGAAGGAGAGACGCCTTCGTTTCAGGTCATGCGTAAATGAAATCGCACACGTTATCGGCAGTCGTTTGGGAACCGACCCTACCGATCCGTCATCCGGTTCACCAATGGGCGAGCGTGCTTGTTGGCACGCCTACACGCGCGCAGGCGCGCGCCGCTACGCCGTCCTGCAGCGCGCGGCGGAACAAGGGCGACATGCCCTGCAGCAATCGCGCGGAAACCCGTGCCTGGGTGCGCTGCAACGGCGTTCGTTCGAGCATCGTCGTGGCCCACTCTGGAAGCAGCGCAGCACCGGCGCCGAGGAACAGTTCGCGCGAAAGCCCCGCCATCGGTACCGGCAGCCGGATGCTGGACAACACCGCCAGCACTTCACGTGAGCGCGCATCGAACCGCAGCAGCGTCTGCTGCCGCGCGAAATACGCTTCCACCTCCGCTTCCGAAGCCGGCACATCGGTGGCACCCAACGCTTCGGCCACGCGCCGGTACTCGTCGTAGTACCGGTCGGCGATGGGCTCCGGCACCTCGCGGCAGTAACGCCGGTAGCCCTGCAGGAAGCCGTATGCCTCGGTGACATGCACCCAGGTCAGCAACGCCGGATCATCGGCCGAATACGCCTGCCCATCCTGCGTCTGCCCGCGCACGTGTGCGTGGATGCGCTTCACCTTCCCGACCAGCGCCTCCACTTCGCCCGACGCCGCGTAGCTGGTACATGCCACGAACGCCGTGGTGCGGCGCAGCCGCCCCACCAGGTCATCGCGGAAGTTGGAATGGTCGTACACCCCGGCCAGCGCGAGCGGGTGCAGGGTCTGCAGCATCAGCGCGCACAGCCCACCTGCCAGCATCCCGGGAAACTCGGCATGCACCCGCCAGGTCACGCTGTCCGGGCCGAACCAACCCGGGTCGCCCAGCGGGTGGTCGTAATCGATGCCGCTCTGCCCGCGCGGGAACGCACCCAGCACCCAGCGCCGGATCGGTACGGTGGCGGGGGCGGTGAGACGGTGCAGCAGTGACGACATCGGGGGCCTTCCAGGGGGTCGAGAGGACCGCGATCCTGCGCGGTTGCGTCAATTCTGCGTGATCTGCGACGCCCGGGCCACGCTGTGGCGCTGCCCCGTCCGCGAATTGTGCGAGTGCAGCAGAAAACCCGGCCGATTTTTCGGTTTTTCGAGCACTTTTCGATGCCGCACCGCGCAAAAAAATCCGCGTCTTGCGTATTCAGTTATCTCCCCTGCGGCGTTTTGTCGCACTGCCCATTGCCAAGCGAAATGAAAGTGCTAGAACTGAACCCGCCTCACCGTCCGTCCAAATGCGCCGCTGCACGTTCCCGAAGGAGCCCGTGATGATCGCTTTGTTCAAAGGTTTAGGTTTACTGCTCCAGGACAACGAGCTCTACGGCAGCCCGTTCGAAAAGCAGGTCGCGCATTGGCGCAACAAGAGTGAGCAGCAGATCCGCGAAGAAGTGGCCACCCTGGCCAAGGCCAAGGGCCAGTGGCTGATGGCGTCCATCGTCGGCTGGCAGGCGGCCTCGCTGCTGATCCTCGGGCTGATCGCCAACTACCTGTGGAAGGACGACTTCCATATCACCTTCACCCGCGTGGTGATCGTGTTCGGCTCGTGGGTCTCGATCCTGTTCGTGATCTGGTTCATGGCCAACATGTTCGACCACACCGCCGGCTTCGAGCGCTGGATGAAGGCGTTCAACAGCCGGGCGCGGATCACCTCCGATGCCGACACCGTGGAATGCGTGGCCGAAGCGCTGGACATGGCCCAGCTCTACCCGGAAGTGCTCGATTACAAGCAGGCGGTCACCGCCAGGCGTGAGCTGCGCCACGAAGACATCCGCATCATGCGGGAGATCGGGCGCATGAAGCAGCATTCGGAACTGGTCGGCCAGCTCAACCACGTCGGCGAACCCGACCCCGGCCAGAACCTGCACCTGCAACCGGCCTTCTGACCCCACCAGGTCCAGGGGGATCCCAATGCCACCGTGCGCGAACACGGTGGCATTGTTTCTTTACATGCCGCGGAACAGGCTCATGAACGGCTGGCTCACGTTGAGCACTTCGGGCCGCTGCTTCAGGCGCAGCTGGCCACGGCCGGTGTCATCACGGCTCACCGCCGCCACCGCTTTCATGTTGACGATCGTGGAGCGGTGGATCTGGCGGAAGCGCTGCGGGTCCAGCACTTCCAGCAGCTCGCGCAGCGGCGTGCGCAGCAGGCTTTCGCCGGCCTCGGTCACCACCGTGGTGTACTTGCTGTCGGCGCGGAAGTAGACCACGTCTTCGAGCATGATCAGCTGCGTATCGCGGCCATTGCTGGCGGTGATCCACGCCAGCGGCGGCGCGTTCGAGTGCGCCCCGGGCTGCTGGCCCAGGCGCTGCAGCAGCTGCTCCAGCATCGCGTTGTCCGGCCGGCCCATCTGCATGCGCGCCAGGATGCGCTCGCGCGTGGCCAGCAGCCGCTCGTCGCTGACCGGCTTGAGCAGGTAATCCATCGCGCCCTGCTCGAAGGCATCGATCGCGTACTGGTCATAGGCGGTCACGAACACCACCTGCGTGCGCGGGCTGATTTCCGGCAGCGCGCGCGCGACCTCGATGCCGCTTATGCCAGGCATGCGGATGTCGAGCAGGGCCAGGTCCGGTTTCAGTTCGGCCAGCCGCTCCAACGCGCTGGCGCCGTCTTCGCATTCGGCCACCAGCCGCAGTTCCGGCCACAACCGCTGCAGCTGGGCCACCAGCGACTGGCGCAGCAGGTCTTCGTCTTCGGCAATGAGAGCATCAAGCAGCATGGATCGCCTCGCGTGCGTCGCGCGGCAAGGTGATCGTTGCCGCCACGCCGCTGGGGAAGTTGGACACGATGGCCACGCCGGCGCGTTCACCGCAGGTCAGGCGCAGCCGTTCGCGCAGGTTCTTCAGGCCGATGCCGGTGCCGCTGCTGCCCTGCCCGAAGCCCAGGCCGTCGTCGGCCACGGTCAGGGTGACGTGGTCATCGAAGGCGCGCGCGATGATCCACACCGTGCCGCCACCGGGCTTGGGCTCCAGCCCGTGCTTGATCGCGTTCTCGACCAGCGTCTGCAGCGCCATCGACGGCAGCGGTACGGTTTCCAGCGCCGGCGGCACATCCACCTGCAGTGCCAGCCGCGCGCCCATGCGGATCTTGAGGATTTCCAGGTAGGCCTTGGTGCGCTCCAGCTCCACGCCCAGGGTGGACATCGATTCGTCCACGCTCGGCAGCGAACTGCGCAGGTACTGGATCAGGTGCCCCAGCATCTGGTCGGCGCGCGGCGGGTCGGTGCGGGTCAGTACCTGCGCGTTGGCCAGCGTGTTGTACAGGAAGTGCGGTTCCACCTGTGCGTGCAGCAGGTTCAGCCGCGCCACCGACAGTTCCTTTTCCGTGGCGGTCTGTTCGGCCGCTGCCTGCTCGTCGCGGCGCTGTTCAGACACGCGGCGGGTGATGGCGCGGCTGACCGCTTCGGCGTTCTCGTAGTTGCTGCCTTCGTCCACCGCCAGCAGGTCGGCCCACACCCCGGCATCGGGTTCGAAGACCAGGGTCACGCTGCTGGTGCCCTGCCCCGGGGTGACCGTGGCCAGCACGCTGTTGCGCTTGATCGCCCAGCGCGCCGGCAGGTTCCAGCGCGACGGCGGGCGGCCGTTGTAGGGGTCCACGCGGCGCACATAGGCGCGCACCTGCAGGCTGCCGGCGGCGCTTTCGATGTCTTCCACGCGCGGCAGTTCCTTGATCGCCTGTTCAACCAGGCTGAAGGCCTCGCCGGCGTCCATCGGCAGTTCGATCTGGCGCCGCTGGCGGCTGGACAGGGTGGCCGCATCCAGCCGCCCTGCCAGGGTCGAGACGCGGCGCAGGTGGGTGATGCAGCTGCCCAGCGCGGTGATCATCAGGAACAGCGCCAGCAGTCCGAACACCCAGCCCGGGCCTTCATCCATGCCGTGGAAGAAGCCGCTCCACACGAACCCGGCCACGACGATCGCCGCGGCCCAGGCCACCAGAATACGGAGAATCAGGGAAAGGCTGGCAAACACGGCGGCGTCTTCACGATGGGATGGTGTGAGGATAGCCGTGCCCGTGGAGGGCACAAGCGCCATGCGATGGAAGCCGGGAAAGCAGGGATGAAACGGTGCCGGCGTGGCGCCGGGGTGCCAGGCACCGCGTGGACACGCATGGCGTGTCCCTACGGCCGGTCCGGGGGCGTAGCGACACGCCATGCGTGTCCCACGTACAGCAGGCCGAAGACCATACCCCGCCGGCAGGTGCCGGCGGGGCGTGGTGCTTACTTGCGCTCGGCGGCGCTGGCGTCGCGCGGTGCGCGGAACTGCGAGTCATCGCTCCAGTTCGGCCAGGCGCGGCTGTTGGCCAGCTGGTTGCCCAGCGTGTACAGCACTTCCAGATCGCGGGCAGCGCCGGCGAACTTCCAGTCCGGCTGCCACTCGTCGCCCTGCTGGTGGTAGCGCTTGGCGGTGTAATCGTCCGAGGCCGCCTTGCCTGCGGCCACGCCGCCGTCCACCCAGTCCTGGCCAGCCGAGTAGGACACCGCCGGCACGCCACGCTTGGCGAACGGGAAGTGATCGGAACGGAAGAACAGGCCGGCTTCCGGCTTCGGGTCCGGGGTGTAGCGGATATCCCAGCCCTTTGCCACGTCCTTCAGCTGGTCCAGCAGTTCCAGCTTGGCCGAGCCATAGATGCCGAAATCACGCGACGGGCCGAACGGCGCCATGCCATCCATGTTGATCACCGCCACGGTCTTGGCCAGCGGGTACAGCGGGTGGCTGGCGTAGAACTCCGAACCCAGCAGGCCCTTCTCTTCGGCGGTCACGGCCAGGAACAGCACCGAACGCTCCGGGCGCTTGCCCTTGGCAAAGCCACGCGCCAGTTCCACCAGCGAAGCGGTGCCGCTGGCGTTGTCCAGCGCGCCGTTGAAGATGGTGTCGCCGTTCGCATCCGGCTTGCCCACGCCGATATGGTCCCAGTGCGCGCTGTACACCACCGTTTCATCCGGGTGCTTGCTGCCTTCCAGGCGCGCGGCCACATTGTGCGAGGTGATCACCTCGGTCTTCACCGCGTACTTGGCCGACAGGGTTTCGCCCTTCAGCTCCACCGGCTTGAAATCGCGGCGCTGGGCCTGCTTCTTCAGCGCCTCGAAGTCCTGTCCGGCACGCTTGAACAGGTCCACCGCCAGGTCGCGCTGGATCCAGCCTTCCAGCAGCGGGTGCGCTTCGGCCGGGTTGTCGCGGACCACGTCGAACATGGTGTTGGTGTTGGAGCCGGCCACCGTGGCCCAGCCGTAGGAGGCCGGCGCGGTTTCGTGGACGATCAGCACGCCCAGCGCACCCTGGCGGGCGGCCTCTTCGTACTTGTAGGTCCAGCGGCCGTAATAGGTCATGCCCTTGCCGTCGAAATCGCCTTCGCCGGTTTCAAAATCCGGGTCGTTGATCAGCACCACGGCGATCTTGCCCTTCAGGTCCACGTCCTTGAAGTCGTTCCAATTGCGCTCCGGCGCGTTCACGCCGTAGCCCAGGAACACCAGCGGGGCGTTCTGGATATCCACTTCGGACGCGCCGTTCATGGCCGCGCGCACCGCGATTTCCTGGCCCTGGGTAAGCGACTGCGGCTTGCCCTTGCTGGACAGCGCCAGCCTCGGCGTGCCGACGATATCGCCCTTGAGCAGCGGCACGGCCTGGGTCCACAGGCGCTTGCCATCTTTCAGGTCGCCGCCCGGCTGCAGGCCGGCGTCCGCGAACTGCTTGCTGAGGAAAGCGATGGTTTTCGCTTCGCCGGCCGTGGCGGGCGAGCGGCCCTCATAGGCGTCGGAGGCCAGTTCCTTGACGTCGGCGGAGATCCGCGCGCCATCGAATTTCGGCGTCGCCGCCATCAGGGCGCTGGACACCGACAGTGCCAGCACGCTCAAAACCACTCGCTTCATCGTTTTCTCCGGGACAGGGGCATCATCCTCTGATCATACCCATTCCCGGCGTTTCCGCCTTCCGCGCGCAACCGCCCGGCGCTGCGCGCCGCCGCACGACCAACGGTCGTGCGCTACCCCGGCAGGCACCGACCGTTGGTCGGTGCGCCATTCAACGACCGTTACGCCCCGGTAGGTACCGACCGTTGGTCGGTACGCCTTTCAACAACCCTTACGCCCCGGTAGGTACCGACCGTTGGTCGGTACGCTGTTTCACCCGTTCGGATCTTCCACCGGCGCCGCCGCCAACGGGGCCGCCGCACGCGCGGGCTTCGGCTTCGCGCTGCCGCTGGATACCGTCGCCGCCGACGCGGCCGGCTTCACCGCACCGGCCTGCGAACGCAGCTCGATCGAACCGGGCTTGAAGCTCGCCCCCCCCAGGTCCGCGCCGCCTTCGATGGTGCCGTAGGAGGTCTGCGATGCCACGCGGTCCACCCGGATCGTGCAGCACGGGGTTTCATTGCGGCCCAGCGAACGCCCGGTCTGCGGGTCCTTCAGTTCCTCGCCCAGCATCACCGCCTGCCAGCGCTGGCCGGCCTTGAGCGATTCACCGCCCTGGCTCAGCACCACCTGGTCGCCGGTCATGGCCACCACCGAAACCGGGAAGATCTCGGTGATGATCGCCGTGCCGATCTGCCCGGACAGCGAATCCATCATCGCCGCCGCCATGCCCTTGCCATCCACCACGCGCGGCAGGGTGCTCGGGCCGGTCGAGGCCAGCTGGTGGTCGAAGCTGTCGGACATCACCACCTCACCGGTGGTCGCGTTGATCAGGCGCAGGGTGATGCGCCCGCCACCCGAATACGAGGTCACCTGGCGGTCGGACATGCGCAGGTTGCGCACGCTGCGCGGGTACTCGAAGCGTTCGATGGTCGGAATCAGGATCAGGTCGGTGGCCAGCTGCTGGCCCAGCCGCGCGGTGTCCTGCAGGCGCACGTTGCCGCTGTTGATGTGGTCGATCTCGGCCTGCATCTCCTCGCCGAACTCACGGTCCAGCACGATGAAGCGCTTGGTCTGGGTCAGCGTGTCGTTCAGGCGCGCGCGAATGGCCGCGGCCACTTCATCGCTGGCCACCCGGCCATCGCCGACGGCATAGGTGCCGCTGCGCACGTGTGGCTGGGCCACCACGATCTTCGGCCGGCCCTGTTCGTCCGGGGCGCGGTATTTGGCGATATCGGCGCGCACGCGCACCTTCCAGTAGCTGCGCATCGTGCGGCGGCTGACATCGGATTCGAACGACTGCGCGCCGCGCTTGGCATCCACGCTGGCCTGTTCCTTGTAGCTTTCCTTGATGCTGGCCGATGCGGAACTCCCGCCACCGGCAGCCTCTGCCTGCGCCTGCGCCGAGCCACTGGCCGAGGCAGACGCCGAATAACTGTAGCCGGCGTCGCTGGCGCGCACGCGGGCAATCACTTCCTCATCGAGTTGGCTGACTTCTTCCTGCGAGAGGATCTCGTAACCCAGCACCGCCCCTTGGGAAGCGGCAATCATCTGCTGGGAAAACGCGTCGGCGCGGATATCGCCGACGTGTTCCCCGTCCACGTCCACATGCAGGCCCGCACGCAGGCTCTGCATCTGGCTGGCGACACGCACGCCGTTGACCTGCGCCACCGCCGACTGCAGCGCGGCCAGCACCGCCAGCTCCGGCGTGCTGCCAATGCCATCGGCTTCGCGCGCCACCTGGGTGGTGCCGCCGAAATCCGGGGACCCGCGCAGCGGCTTTTCAGCCGGTGCGTCCAGCTTGGATTCGGCCTTCGGCGCCGCGGTCTCCACCGGTGCCTCCTGCTTGCCGCAGGCGGCAAGCAGGGCAGCGGTGAGGGCCAGGCTCAACAGTCGGTATGAGGTCTGCATGCGTGGCGTTCCTTTCGATTACAGGCTGTCGAGCATCGACTCGGCGTTGCCCGGCACCTTGATCTTGGCGGCGCGGGCGAAGGTCAGCGCGGCCTTCGACGAGGAGTACAGGCCCTTCAGGTAGCCCGGCGATTCCTTGGCCACCCACGCACCGGCGGCCAGCTTGCGGCCCACGGTGACCAGCTGGGTGCCGCTCAGGCTCTTCATGCCGTTGGCGAAGTTGCTGGCTTCACCGCTCAGCTTCTGGCCTTCGGCAGCGGAGGCGACCAGGGCGACCAGCCCGGTGGTGTAGTGCTGCTTGGATTCGGCACTCAGCTCCGGCTGCGCGGCCACGCGCTCGTCGATCGCAGCCTGGGCTGCTTCGCTGACCGACACCGACTTCTTCATCTGGTCCACGTTGACCGAACCGGACGACAGCGCCATGCGCTCGGCTTCCAGCAGCTTGACCTGCTCGGCCAGGCCGAAGGCCTTGGCGAAGGAGGTCTGGGCGTCGATCGAGTGCGACTGCGAGGACACGAAACGACGCACCAGCGCTTCCTGCGCGGCTTCGTCCGGGGCGCCGGCCGAGGCGGCCGCGGCGCTGTTGCCGCCGCCAGCCAGGTCCTTCAGCTTGCCGAACTGCGCGTGCGCCGGGGCGGCGAAGGTGGTGGCGATGGCCAGGGCGATGAGGGTCTTGCGGATCATTGGGTAATTCCTTGTTGGAAAATGTTGGCGCGAACCGGTGGGTACCGACCGTTGGTCGGTACGCCTTAACGCACGGCCTTGACGTTCAATTCGTTGATCATCTGCTGCGCACCCTTCTCGGCGGCGATCTGCAGCGCATTGGTGCGGGCCACGGTCTCGTTCGGACCGGTGCCGGAGAACTGCACCGGACCCACCGACGACACGGTCTTCGGGAAGCGGCCGCTCACGTCCAGCACCTTGCCGGTGACGGTGACGAACACGCGGGTGTTGCCGCTGACCGGATCGCGGTCACGCATGCCCACGTCCAGCGTGCCGACCGCCAGGTACGGGATGTTGGCCGCCTTGATGCCATTGGCGGTATCGCGCAGGGTGGCGGCCGACAGGTCGTTGCCGGTGCTGAAGTCCTTGCGGATGCGCTCGATGCTCAGCAGGCCACGCGATTCGCCTTCCACGTATTCCGCTTCCACCACTTCATAGCCGGCTGCGCTGAACGCGCCGGTCATCGCGGTGTTGATCTCGTTGGCGTTGGCCACCTTCCAGGCGATGTTGTCGCTGCGCGCGGTGGTGCTGCCACCGGCGGTGATCGACACCGACGCGTTCTGGTTGATGCTGCCGTTGGTGCTCACCGAGTTGCCACGGAAGCTGTCGCCTTCGCGGGTCTTCTCGTCGTAGCTCTGGCTGGCGTCGACCCGGCGGTATTCCTTGTCCTGGAACGACTGCACGGTGTCCTGCGAGCGCGCCATGAACAGGAAGGTCAGCATCGACCGCTCGTTGCTGCGTGCACCGGCGGTGGCCGAGCCGGCATCCAGCTTGGTCTGCAGCAGGGTGGTGTTGATTTCGGCGCGGACGCTGACGGTGTAGGTCTTGGCCTTCTTGTCTTCGGTGTCCGACAGCGGCACCGCCGACAGCACGTAGCGGTCGATTTCACCGATGAACTCGGCGCGGCGGTCTTCGAACAGGCGCAGCTTGGCCGCGCCGGATTCGGCGATGTACGCCTCCAGTGCATTGACCTTGGCCTTGTTCAGGGCCTGCGCGCGGGTATCGGCACTCAGGCGCAGGCCATAGCTGGCCGAACCGGTACCACGGGAACTGGCGGTCTGCGCCGAAACCGGCGCGGCAACCAGCAGTGCAATGAGAATCAGCAGTACGGCACGAATCAACGGCATGAGGTGATCAACTCCTGGAGGGCTTGGGTCTGTTGCTGCAGCGGCTTGCCGCCGGGCTTCTGTTCGTCCAGCCACGCTTTCGAATCCGCGCGCTTGGCGGCGGCGCCGGCGAAGGCGTCCAGGCCGGCCAGCGTGGTTTCGTAGCTGGCCGACCACTGGTCAACGTGCCACTGGGTCGACGGCACCACCTTGGTGGCGCCCTTGCGCAGCGGCTGGTCGAAGAACACCTTGCCCGAGAACGGCTCCACCACCGTGGCCTGGAAGAACGCGCCGAACAGCATCGTCTTCATCGCCGGGGTTTCATTGATCACGCCGTTCTTCAGCGCATCCAGGCGCAGCTTCACCACGTAATCCGGCTCGGGGATCTTCAGCTGGTACACCTTGCCGTCGGCAAAGCGCGCGGCCATCGCACCGCCGATCGCCTGGCCGGTGGCCGGCGGCAGCAGCCCGATGCCGGTGTTGGATGACAGGGTCTTGGACAGTTCATGGGCCAGCGTGGCGCGCAGCACCTGCTCATCCACCGCATCGGGCAGCTTGGCGCGCACCGCATCGGAAAGGGTTACCTCGCCCACCTGCAGGCGGCGCGTCGACGCGGCCGGCAGCTTTGCCTTGGCCAGCGTATCGGCCAGCACCTGCGGCAGGCCGGTGGCGGCCTTGCCGTACAGCAGGTCGGCCACGATCGCGTCGATGTCGTCCTCGTCCGGCAGGAACTCCATCACGTCGATGCGCTGCAGCGTGATCGGGTAGGACGCCACCACCTGGCGTTCGCGGAAATCGAAGAACAGCGCCTGCAGCGCCACTTCCACCAGCACCTTGTACTGGCCACCGATCGGTTCGATCGACACCAGCTCGCGGTCCAGCGCGGTGGCCAGTACCGTGGCACTGGTGGTGCCATCAAGCATCGCCAGCGGCTGGTCGATCAGTTCCAGGCTGGCCGGGCGCTGCGCCTGCAGCCGGGCCCACAGGGCCTGGTTGAGCGGGGCCAGGCCACGCGCCTTGAGCACCGCAGCCGCACGCGGGGTGCTGGCTTCAACGGCGCTCTGGTCGGCGGTGTAGGCAAAACCGGCCCAATAGGCCTGCTGCGATTTGTCGGCAGCCTGCGCGGCGCTGGCGAAGGTGGCAGTGCCAACCAATACGAACCCGCACAACAGCAGCCACGCGCTACGCGCGCGCGTACGCTTCTTCCCTGAAACCATCGTCCCGCAATCCTTCTCGAACGGACCCGGCAAGGCGCCCGGTCACTTTTGTGAGGCGCCACCATAGTGCCTGTTCAGGTTTCGGGCAAGAGGAGAATTGTGTCAGTCCGGCTGCAGCTGCGCCGCCCGCGCCTGCAGCAGCGCGCGTTCGCGCGCGTTGGGAGTAAGCCGCGCCGCCCGCGCAAAGGCATCGGCCGCCTCTGCGTGCCGGCCCATCTGCGACAAAAGGTCACCCTGCACCGCCGCCATCGGCGCGTAGTCCCGCAACCGTGGATCGCCGGCCAACCGCTCCACCAGCGGCCATGCCGCTGCCGCCCCTTCCGCGCGCGATACCGCCACCGCGCGGTTGAGTTCCACCACCGGTGAGGGCTGCACTTCCGCCAACCGCGCATACAGCGCGGCCATGCGCGCCCAGTCGGTCGCATCGGCGTGGTGCGCGCGCGCGTGGCAGTCGGCGATGGCCGCCTGCAGCACGTAGCCATCATCGGCCCCACCCAGCGCCACGGCCTGCTGCAGCGCCGCCTGCCCGCGCGCCACCTGCAGGTGGTCCCAGCGGCTGCGGTCCTGGTCGGGCAGCAGGATCGGGTTGCCGTGCACATCCACGCGCGCGGCCGCGCGTGAGGCCTGCAGTTCCATCAGCGCCAGCAGGCCGTGCACCTGCGGCCAGGTCGGCAGGCGCTGCTGCAGCACCCGCCCCAGCCGCAGCGCCTCCTCGCACAGCGCCGGGCGCATCCAGTCATCGCCGCTGCTGGCCGCATAGCCTTCGTTGAAAATCAGGTACACCACCGCCAGCACCGAGCCCAGCCGCTCCGGCAATGCCGCCTGGCGCGGCACTTCGAACGGCACCTGCTTGTCGGCCAGCGTGCGCTTGGCGCGCACGATGCGCTGGGCAATGGTCGGCTCCGGCTGCAGGAACGCGCGCGCGATCTCATCGGTGGTCAGGCCGCCCAGCAGACGCAGGGTCAGCGCCACCCGTGCATCGGCCGACAGCACCGGGTGGCAGGCCACGAACATCAGCCGCAGCAGGTCATCCCCGATGTCGTCCTGCAGGGCGTCGCTGTCGTCGGGCAGCGGCAAGGGCTGCGGCTCCAGCTCGCTGCCCCATTGCGCATGCTGGCCGGCCACGCGCTGGTGCTGGCGCAGCACGTCGATGGCGCGATTGCGTGCAGTAGTCATCAGCCACGCTCCCGGATTATCCGGAACGCCCTGGGTGGGCCAGCGCTCCAGCGCGGCCAGCCAGGTGTCCTGGGCCAGTTCTTCGGCACGCCCGATATCGCCGCCCAGCATCCGCGCCAGGCGTGCGATCAGCGCCGGCGACTCCATGCGCCAGAGGGTATCCAGTCGTTGTGTCAGCGCAGCTTCCATGCGGCGAATGAGAGCATCCGTCACCGCGCCGCACAAGGTGCGGCGCGGCACTTGGCATCAGCCGGGTTCGCCATCCATGTGCGCCACTTCCCACAGGTGGCCATCCAGGTCCTCGAAGCTGCGCTGGTACATGAAGCCGTAATCGCGCGGCGGCGTCGGTTCGCTACCACCGGCCTTGAGCACCTTCTCCAGGGTTTCATCCACCGCCGGGCGGCTGGGCGAAGACAACGCAAGAATCACCTGCGCCTGCTTGCGCGCATCGGCGATGGGCCGGTTGATGAAGGTGGCGAAGAACGGCTCCAGCAGCAGCATCAGCATGATGGTGTCGCTGATGTTGAACGAGGCCGCCTTGTCATCGGTGTAGGTCAGGTTGGGCGTGAAACCCAGCGCGCTGAAGAACGCCTTGCTCCTGTCCAGGTCGCGGACGGGCAGGTTCACGAAGATCATCTGGGGCGTGTCGGTCATGATGGGTTTCCCGTGATCAGTAGGGTTTCATGCAGTTGACCATCCACGGCTTGCCGTAGCGGTCTTCCAGCATGCCCCAGCGCTTGGCCCAGAACGTTTCGCCGATCGGGAACGTCACCTTGCCGCCCTCGGACAGCGCCTTGAACACGCGCTCGGCTTCCTCCTCGGTTTCCACTTCGATGTTGATCGTGGTGGTGCCTTGGCCCGAAGAGGACGGGCCATCGGCCGCCATCAGGATCGCGCTGCCCACTTCCAGCTGGCTGTGCGCGATCAGGTTCGGATCGGACGGGCCGGGGTTGTCGCCACAGCCGTCCATGTTGTCGCTGGGCGGCATGTCGCTGTACTTCATTTCCGAGGTGACCTTGCCGCCCAGCACCTGGGCATAGAACGCCATGGCTTCGTGGGTCTGGCCATTGAAGCCAAGAAACGGAATAAGTTTCATGGGAATCTCCTGAAAAGCACGGGGGTGGGTCAGTCGGCCTGGCCGATCTGCTCGCGCAGACGCTGTTCCTGCGCACGTAATTCCGGGGTGAAAACCTCGCCAAAATCTTCTTCGGTATAGAACGGGCGGATCTCCACCACGTCGCCGGGCAGGAACGGGGCGCGCTTGAGCCATTCGGTGGCTTCGTCCACCGAACGCACCTGCCACAGCCAGAACCCGGCCACCAGCTCGCGGGTTTCGGCGAACGGGCCGTCGATCACCTGCGGTGCCGTGCCTGTGTAGGCGACCCGGCGGCCGTGGCTGCTGGGGCGCAGGCCATCGCCGGCCAGCATGATCCCGGCCTTGACCAGCTCCTCGTTGAAGGCGCCCATGTCCCGGAACTGCGCTTCGGTGGGCAGCACCCCGGCCTCGGTGGCCTCGGTCGCCTTCACGATCACCATGACTTTCATCGGCTTTCCTCGTTGTCGGCCCGGTTGGCGGGCCCTTCATGAGATACGACGCCCCAGTGGAACGGAAATCGACATGCCTGCCAAAAAATATTCCGATGCCGGCAGCTGTTGACGGTCACGGCCCTGAACGGGCCGGCAGCGCTGCACTGCAACAGGACCGCAGCGCAGGCTGGGGCATCATGGGCATCCCCTGCCCAGCGGTGCGCCGGCCATGCAATTTCTGCTGCTGATCTATATCGACGAATCCCTGATCCAGGACGTGCCCGCCGAGGAATACGACGCCATGATGCGCGGCTGCATCCAGCATGCTGACAAGCTGAAGGCCGAAGGCACGCTGGTCGCCTCGCAGCAGCTCGAGCCGGTCGCCCAGGCGCGCACCCTGCGCACGCGCCAGGCGCAGGCGCGCATCACCGACGGCCCATTCGCCGAAACCCGCGAACTGCTCGCCGGCTTCAACCTCATCAACGCCAGCGACCACGATGAAGCCCTGCGCATCGCCCAAGGGTTCCCGTGGTCGCGCTACGGCAGCATCGAAGTCCGCCCGGTAGCCGACTTCGAAGCAGAACGCCGCCGGGTCGGCGCCTGAGGTTGCCTGGAAATCACGGCAACACCGTGACCTTCAACTCGCGCTCTCCGATCGCCTCGTTCCCGCTGTAATCCCGCGCGCTCCCACGAATGATGTAGTCCCCCGCCGGCAATGCCTCCGGCTGCCAGCGCCCGGTCTCCACCAGGCCATCGCGCACCGTATTGGTCACCAGGTAGCGGAACCGCGTCACCGCACTGCCGTGCACGGTAATCCCGCTGTCCGGCGCATACGCCACCACCGTGGCACTGTCCTCGCGCGGCATCCGGTTGAACACGATGTTGAAGCGCGGCTGCTCGTACCCCGCCAGCGGCGTGCCAGCCGCGTCCAGGATCTGGTACCCCACCTGATATGCCCCCAACCGACGCCGCGGCAGGTTGTTGTCCACCTGGTCCCACGCCTCCACCACGATCTGCACGCCCGGCCCAACGCGCGAAATCGGCACGCGCCCGTTCGCCCCGGCCTTGATCGGCTGGTCCAGGTCATCCAGCACCGCGACGTCCGTAATGCGCGGCGCGAAGCTGTCGGCGTAGCCCACGAAGCCCAGCGCCACCGCATTGCGCTGGAAGCCACCGGCGCCGACGCTCAGGTGCACGTGCGCCATGCGGTTGATGCTGCCCAGCGGCTCACCGGCCTTGAAGCGCGTGCCCCGGCGAACGCGTACCCGCTCCAGCTTGCCGTCCAGGTCGCGCAGCTGCGGCCAGCGCGCGTCGAACGCGCGGTCACGCGCATCGCGGCCCACCTTCATGTGGATGTAGCGCAGACGGTCCAGCGACAACCCTTCGGCCTGCCCGCCCACCGACCAGCTCGGGAAGGGACTGCTCACCTTCGCATCGGCCATCGCCAGCACCGTCTGCCCGACATCGCCACGGATATCAAAGCCATCGTGCAGGTGGTGGCGGCTCTCACCACTGAAGTTGCCGCGCACCTCACCCAGCGTGCCCACCACCTCATGCCAGCCGAGCTGCGGAGCCAGCGGCCAGCGCCCACCGGTGTCCGGCAGCGCCGCATCGGCGGCCGGACCGATCAATGACGGCGCCGGCGTGGCGCCGGCCGCCAGCGCACGCAGGCGATGCACCCGGTATGACGCCGCATCGGACACATACAGCCCGCCATCGGCATCCAGCGCCAGCCCGCCCGGCCGCGAAAAGCGTGGCTGCGCCGACGCGCCGGTGAGGTCCACCACATGGCCCAGTGCCGACAACTGCACTACCTTGCCGTCGAAATCGCTCGCATACACCACGTCATCGTGGGTCACCGCCAGCGCCAGCGGCCCGTTGAGAAGGCTGCCGCGGGCCAGCAGCGTATCCAGCGTGCCGTCCGGCGCCAGCCGGCGGATCGCGGCGTTGAGCAGGTCGGCGATCAGCAGATTGCCGTGCGAATCCAGCGCCAACGCAACGGGCGTATCCAGCCGCGCGCCCACCCCTGCCCCATCCACGTTGCCCGGCGCATCACCGCCGGCCAGCGTGCGCACCTGGCCATCGGGCTCGATCACGCGGATGCGGTCGTTCCAGGTATCGGCCACGAACACACGGCCACCGGCATCCACCGCCACGCCCATCGGCCCATCAAAGCGCGCCTGTGCGGCCGGGCCATCGGCGTAACCGGCGGTGCCATCACCGGCAATCGTGCTGACCACACCATCGGTGCCGATCCGTCGGATCACGTGGTTGCCGGTATCGGCGACGAACACATTGCCGGCGCCATCCAGTGCAATGCCTGACGGCGTATTGAACTGCGCCTGCAGCGCCGGGCCATCGCGCCAGCCCTCGCCCTGCCCGGCCAGCGTGTCCACCCGCCCATCGGCAAACACCCGGCGGATGCGATTGTTGTCGCCCGCATCGGCCACATACAGCACGCCGTGCGCATCCAATGCGAGGCCGTAGGGGTCGGCAAACCGGGCCTGCGCCGCCGCGCCATCGCGCAGCCCGCCCACGCCGTCACCGGCCAGCAGGCTGACCTGCGGGGTCCAGCCCAGCACCGTGGCCACCGGGCCCGGCGGCGGGGCCGGCGCGGCCGGTTCGCGCAGGAAGGTCCACGTCAGTGCAGCTGCCACCGCCACGCCTACCAGCGCCACCATTGCCCATCGTGCGCGCGTCATCGCTGTCCTTGCCTGCTACCCGTTCGGGACACGACCTTAGCCGCTCGCCGCGTGCCTGCAAACCCTGCGTGCGTCCGCAGCGACTTGTGTGGATGCCGCGTTCCGGTTTCAATCGTGGCTCAGACCAAGGAAGGAAGCACCGCATGACCTGCCATACCGGCACTGCCCTCGTCCTGCTGCTCTCGCTGTGCGGGGTGCCGGCCGCAGGCGCGACCGCCGCTGCCAGTGGCGCTACCCTGGATGCTTCCACTGTTGAGGCATCGCCCGCCAACGCCGCGTTCCTGGCCGAAGTAGGCGCCGCCCTGCAGCAGTCCGACGCGGGTGACAGCCTGGGCGCGGCCATTACCCTGGATCGCCTGCTGGTCGATCCGCGCATGGCGCAGCTGGAGGTGGCCCAGCGCAGCGACGTATGGGCATCGGCGGCCATGGTGTCCGGTGCACAGAAGCAGGACGACATCGCCCTGCAGCGCCTGCAGCAGGCGCTGGCGATCAATCCACGCAACGCCTACGCGCGGCTGCGGCTGGCGTGGACGCAGATGGTCGATGGCTCGCCGGAGAACGCCGCCGACAACGTCATTCTCGCGCTGGCCGATGGCGAAGGGCAGCCGGACATGTCCGCCGAGATGGTGTGGCAGCTGGACACGGACCTGAAGCACCTGCCGGCCAAACGCCTGGCTGTGCTGCAGGGTCTGTTCGACCGCGAGTGGAAGATCGACGGCATCGAACCGGTTGAACTGTGGTCCATCCTGGCCATCCTCCAGGTCGAGGCCGGCCAGACCGACAAGGTCGCTGCCACGCTGGAACGCATCGATGCACCGATCCCGCTGGTGCGTCTGCGCGCCGACAAGCGCTTTGACCGCTTCCTGCGCCGCGATGATCCCCGCTACGACCCGGTGGCCGCCGCACGTCGCCATATCGACCGGCTTCGCGTGGACACCATGCTGTCACCGGGCGTGAATGAAACCGCCGTTGAACTGACCTCGGCGCTCATGGTGGCCGGCGAGCTGCAGGAAGTGGTGGGCATGACCGCACCCATCGCCGAGGCTGCCGCAGCCGCCCGTTCGGCGCCGCCGGAGATGGCGCGCCACATTGCGTGGATGCTCGACACCCGCAGCCGCGCCTACCGGCGCCTGGGCAAGGCCGACGACGCGGTAGGCGCGCAGCTGCTGGCGATCCGCATGGCCGACTCTGAGGGCGATACGGTCAGCCAGCGCCTCAACCTGGCCAACCTGTATGCCGCCCTGCACCGTCCGTCGATGGCACGCGAAACGATGCAGGGCCTGGACAACATGAGCACCTACGGCCGCAGCACGAAGGCGGTGATCGAACTGCAGGCCGCCCTGCAGCTCGACGATGCCGCCGCAGCGTCGCGCGCGCGCGAGCAGCTGTTCACCAGCCGCGTTGAAACCCCCGGCCACTACCGTGAGGCGCTGTTGCTGGAGAATCGGATGGACGAAGCCGCGGCCGGCCTGATCGTCCAGCTGCAGGACCCGATGGACCGCAGCGATGCCCTGCTTGAGCTGCAGGACACGCGCGATGCGCCACCGCTGCCGGAGGAAGTCCTGCTTACGGCGCGTTGGAAGCAGCTCAAGCAACGTGCCGATGTGCAGGCTGCGGTGCGTCGTGTCGGCCGCATCGAGTCCTACCCGCTGTTCGCCTTCTGAGCGCAGGTCAGCGCGCCGGGGTTTCCGCCTTGAACCCCATCGCCTCGCGGTAGCGCGCGTACAGCGCGCCCACTTTCTCCACGTAGGCCAGCGTTTCGGCATACGGCGGCACGCCTTTGTAGCGGGTCACCGCACCGATGCCCGCGTTGTAGGCGGCCGCCGCCAGCGTGCGGTCGCCCTTGTAGCGCGCCAGCAGCGCCTTCAGGTACCGCGCGCCGCCATTGATCGACTGCTCGGCGGAAAGCGGATCGGACACGCCCAGTTCGGTGGCGGTATCGGGCATCAGCTGCATCACCCCCTGCGCGCCCTTGGGCGACACTGCGCCGGCATCGAAGCCACTTTCGGCATGGGCAATCGCGCGCAGCCAGGCATCGTCCACGCCCGTGGCCCGCGCCGCCGCCTTGAACTGTTTCGCATGCCGGTTGAGCTGCGGCGCGCCGACCTTGCCCAGCCCTTCGTGCGCGGGTTCGCCCGGTGGCGTGGCGACGGTGAATTTCAGGAACACCCGCGAACCGGGCAGGTTGCGGGTGGAGTACACCAGCTGCCCATCCTGCTCGCGCTCATACAAGGTGCCGCTGAACACCCCCATGTTGCCCCACAGGTTGGGCGCCTGCACCGCGTTGTCGTCGATCTGCTGCGCCTTGCACTTCGAACCCGGCTCCGGCGCCGTGGCCAGGCTGACGGTGTTGTTCTGTACGCAGCGGTACACCGTGCGCGCGGCCGCCGTGCCGGGCAACAGCAACGGCAACAGGGCCAGCACGGCAGGCAGCAGGGGCTTCATGGCTCCGGGGCCGCCCGGGGGCGGCCAGATCGAGGGGTGGCGCGATCATCGGGCGGGCAGTGCGAACCGCAGGTGAAGCCTATGCGGGGGGCTGAGAAAATGCCGCTGTTGGCCGACGGGGTGGGCGAAGCAAGCACAAGCCATGGCTGCCGGGGTGACGGCTTCACCTTCCCCATGCGACCTGATGCCGACACTGGGGAAATACCGACAGGAATCTACGTGAAGCCCTGTTCCAAACCGACGTTCCAGATGGTCATATAGGGCTCAATCCACGCCCGCCGGGCAGAGAGGTCCGCTTGAAGCGCGCCAGCACCATCGCCGCCATCGCGCTTGCCGCCCTTCTGGGGGCCATCCTGCCTGTGGCCGCGCTGGTCTACATCAGCTGGAGCCGCGCCCAGGTCGCCGAGACCGACCGCCTCGAGAGCACCGCCGAACGCACCCTTCAACGTGCCCACCGCGCCTACGAGGCCGGCCTGCTGGCGCTGCGCAAGCTCAACCAGGCGCAACTGCCCGGCTGCTCGCCCGAGCACCTCAAGTTGATGCGCAGCCTCACGCTGAGCACCACCTCCGCCGAACAGGTGGGGTATTTCGAGGAAGGCCGGCTGCGCTGCACCTCCTGGGGCATGGTCGAGGACCTGGTGCCCGAACCCACCCCAGACCACATCACCGCCGACGGCGCCTCCATCACCCTTGGCGTGCGGCCGGTGGCCGGCGATGGTGCCGCCTCGCTGCTCTCCCTGCAGCTCGGCCGCCACGACATCCTGATGGACCCCTCCCGGTTCGTGGATGTCATCGCCGAACCCAACGTGCGGCTGGCGGTGGCCACCCCCGATGGCCGCCTGATCGCCCAGCAGCCCATGGCCGACCCGGAACTGCTGCAGCGGCTGCTGCGCGAACCGCATAACGGGCATACCCCACGCACGCTGTTTGCCAGCGCGCAGGACCAGGAATGGCTGGCCATTGCCATCGCCCCACGGGTCGGGCTGCTGGCCGCCTTCCAGCAGCAGCTGTGGCAGCTGGTGCCGCTGGGCCTGGTCGGCGCGGTGCTGGCCAGCGTCGCCGGCGTCTGGCTCTCGCGCCGCCGCCTGTCGCTGCGCAACGAACTGGCCAGCGCGGTGCGCCGCCGTGAGTTCCGCATGGACTACCAGCCCATCATCGAACTGGACACCGGCATCTGCGTGGGCGCCGAAGCGCTGGTGCGCTGGTCGCGCGCCGACGGCACCCAGGTGCGGCCGGATCTGTTCATTCCGGTCGCCGAAGAAACCGGCCTGATCGAAGCGCTCACCGACCACGTGATGGACCTGGTGATCAGCGACATGCGTGAGCTGCTCATCCATGATCGCAGCGCGCATATCGCCATCAACCTGTCCGCCGGCGATGTCAGCAGCGGGCGGGCATTGAAGGTGCTGTCCGGCAAGCTGGTCGGCAGCGGCATCCACCCGCAGCAGATCTGGCTGGAAGCCACCGAACGTGGCTTCCTCGATATCCAGGGCGCGCGTACGTCGCTTGCCGCCGCGCGGCGTGCCGGGCACTGCGTGGCCATCGATGATTTCGGCGTTGGCTATTCCAGCCTGCAGTACCTGCAGCAGCTGCCGCTGGATGCGTTGAAGATCGACAAGTCGTTCATTGATTCCATCGGCACCCACAGCGTGACCAGCCCGGTCACCTCGCACATCATCGACATGGCCAAGACGCTGGGCCTGTTCACCGTGGCCGAGGGCATCGAAACCTCGGCCCAGCTCGCCTACCTGCAGTCGCGCCAAGTGGAGTTCGGCCAGGGTTGGCTGTTCTCGCGGCCGCTGCCAGCCCCGGAGTTCGTGGCCTTCCATGAGCAGCGGCGCATGCAGTATGGGAAGGCGCCGGAAGACATGCAGAACCCCAACTCGATCACCGAATAGCAGGTTCATCGGCCGGTTGGAATGCAGCCCTATAATGGGCACGCGGCATCCAGCCGCCCCCGTCATGAGGTGTGCCTGCATGCGCCAGTAATGCCGCCGTCGTTGGACGGCCAGTCTCCTTCCCGCCCTGTTCGCAGGGGGAGTCCTTGGCATTGCTGGAGGTCGCATGACCGCATTCACCCTCACGCTCGACCGCGTGACATTCACCCTGCCCGATGGCCGGGTGCTGTTCCCTGAGCTTTCTGCTTCCTTCGATACCACCCCCATCGGCCTGGTGGGTCGCAACGGCGTGGGCAAGAGCGTGCTCGGCCGCCTGCTGGCTGGGCAGCTGCTGCCCAGCAGTGGGCACATCCAACGGCAAGGCCACGTTCACCTGCTTGCCCAGCACAGTGGCGTGCTGCCCGGCCGCATCGCCGACCTGGCGGGCGTCGCCCCGCAGTTGGATGCACTGGACAGGATCGAAGCCGGCAGCGTGGACCCGCACGACTTCGCCGTGGTGGGCGAACGCTGGACCCTGCGCGAGCAGTTGCAGGCGCAATGGCAGCGGCTTGGCCTGCCCGAACTGGATCCCGCGCAACCGGCCGCCACGCTCAGCGGCGGCCAGGCCATGCAGGTCGCGTTGGCCGGTGCACTGCTCTCAGACGCGGATGCCCTGGTGCTGGACGAGCCCAGCAACCACCTCGACAGCGCACATCGCACCCGGCTGATCGATGCGCTGGCGCAGTGGCGTGGCAGCCTGATCGTCATCAGCCACGACCGCGCGTTGCTGCGGGAGATGCGGCGCGTTGTCGAACTCACGCCCAGCGGGTTGCGCAGCTACGGCGGCAACTACGACCTGTATGCCGCGCAGAAGCAGGCCGAACAGACCAGCGCCGAAGCCGAGCTTGCCCTGCGCAAGCGCGAGCGCCGACAGGAGCAGGCCGCACTGCGCGAACAGCGTGAGCGGCAGGAACACCGCCAGTCACGCGCCCAGCGCGATGCCCGCACCGCCAACCAGGCACCCATCCTGCTGGGCGGCATGAAGAACCGCGCCGAGAACAGCGCCGGCCGGCTGCAGGCGCAGCAGCTTGAACGGCGCGCAGCGGCCGACAACCGGGTACGGGAGGCGGCAGCGGGGGTTGATGAGGCCGCCCAGATTGCAATGCTCGGGCCCAGCCTGGCTGCGCCCGGTCCGCAACAGGTCGCCACGCTTGCCAACGTGCACCTGCCATGGGTGGAGGCGCCTTGGCAGCACATCACCCTGCACCTCCAGCGCGGCGACCGCATCGGCGTGCGTGGCCGCAACGGCAGTGGCAAATCCACCCTGCTGCGGGTGCTGGCCGGTGAGGTGGCGCCGCTCAGTGGCGAGGTCAGGCGCGGGGCTGACATCGCCCTGCTTGACCAGACGTTGTCCGCGCTCCCCGCGCAGGATTCCGCGCTGCAGCTGTTGCAGCGCGCGAACCCGAAGGCCAGCGAGGGCACCTTGCGCACCCGGCTGGCCCTGCTCGGCCTGGATGCCGAGCGCAGCCTGCGTCCGTTGGCCAGCCTGAGCGGTGGCGAACGGGTCAAGGCCGCGCTGGCCGCCGTGCTGTATGCGGACGTCCCGCCGCAACTGCTGCTGCTCGACGAGCCGGGTAACCATCTGGACCTGGCCTCGCTGGCCGCGCTGGAGCAGATGCTCAACCAGTACTGCGGCAGCGTGGTGATCGTCTCGCACGACCAGGCACTGCTGGATGCGGTGCAGCTGACCCATCATCTGGATGCCGGCGAGGAGGGGTGGCAGTTAAAGCTGCTGTAGTCGCGTACCTCAAGCACGCGCCCAGGTGACCCGCAGGCGGGAGTCGAAAGGGATGGCAGAGGCAGTCATGGTGGCGAAAGCTTAAAGTTGGATTGAAATGTTACTATATAACACCATTCGTTCCAGACCCTTCCCCCATGAAGACCACCAACGCCCTGCTCGACGCCGGCGCCATCGCCCTTTCCAGCCTGTGCCTGCTGCACTGCCTGGCCCTGCCGCTGCTCGCCGCCGCCCTGCCGCTGATGGGGGTGTGGGCCGAAGCAGAGTGGGTGCACATCGTGTTCGTGGCCATCGCCGCCCCGACCACCGGTTTCGCGCTATGGCGCGCCCACCGCAAGCAACCGCTGCCGGCCGCGGCGATCGTCAGTGCAACCGCCGGTCTGCTTTTGCTTCTGGCGGGCGCAGCCGGGTGGCCGAGCCACGAAGCGGAGACGCCGATGACGGTAACCGGCAGCCTGCTCCTCGCCAGCACCCACATCTGGAACGCCTGGCGCCGCCACCGTCATTGAACCCGCATGGCTCTACGCCGCATGCTTGGTGTTACAGGCGGAGCAACATTCCCGCCAGGAACAGCAGCAGCGGCAAGGCGCTGATGATCGCGCCCACAATGCCCACCCATGGCCAGCGCTCGCGGCGTACGCGCGAGCCGATGGTCAGCAGCAGGCCCAGTACCGACGACGCCAGTACGCCCACCGATACTCCGGCACTTCCGACCAGCAGGCGCCCCATTTCAGGTGATGCCTGTGCCACTGCATAGGCCGCCGCCAGGATCACCGGGGCCACCAGCCAACTGGCGGTGCCGAGCAGCGGCCAGCGCTGGCCAGCGGCGCGGGAATCGACACGGGTGTGCAGCGGCTGGGAAGTCGGTTGCGGCATGTACGTGCTCCGTAGGTCTCTCCCACCGTACACCCAACGCAACGCGTACACACCGCCTGCGCAGGTAAAGGCTCACGATGCCCGCAAACCTGTCCCTGGGGGGATCCGCCATGCGCACATTACCGTTCATGCTTCTGCTGCCCGGCCTGCTGCTGCTCTCAGCCTGCGGCGACCGCGACAATGCCGCCGGGATGTTCTCTTCCGACCCGCTGCTGGGCTGCTTTGCCACCCACCCCCGCAAGCCGGCGGAGTTCCGCATCGAACAGCAGCAGGGACAGTACTTCGTCTCCTTCAACCGCGACGAGCAATGGCAGCGTGACGCCACGCCGCTGCAGCTCTCCTCGCGCGCCGATATCGCCCGCTTCTTCAACGATGATGCCGACCAGATCGACAAGGCGCTGGTGCGCCCCACGGGCGGCTTCGGCATCTTTCACTTCAATCCCGGCGCCACCCTCAAGGGCAAGGACAAGGACAGCGACTACATGGCGCTGGTGCTGATCGGTGCCGGCCCGGTGTTCCAGGTGACCTGCCCTTGAGCGCCTCACCCAAGGCGCCGCCCTGCGGCGAACCGCGGATATGCAGTTGCCGCCGGGGTTTCCTCGTCGGCGCGGATCCCCACCGCACCAAACCCCGGTGTGACTTCCGCACGTAGCGGCGCATGTGCCGCCGTGCTCCCGCTCCCCTGTACGGCCGACCCGCCCAACGCCACGTACGCCCCCGTTGCACGGCCACCCCCGGTAGTGGCGTACGGCAGCGCGAGTCCCTACGCACGGGACGCGCCAGCCATCCGAGTCGCCCGCCCACCATCCAGCGCACGCCGCGCGGCACGGTCCGCCCGTACTTCAGCATGGCCCGCCCTCCCTGGCACAACGGCGGTGGATGGAACTGTAGGGCCACTCGCAGGCCTCCCGCACGAACCCGTGCTGCACGGGATAGCTGTGCACGTAGGCGATGTGGCGCTGCACGTCATCGGCATCGACCAACCGTCGCTCACGGAAGTCGGTGTGCCATAGCGGCCGCACTGTGCGGTCACGGCGCACCATCGCACGCGGTGGATGACCCGGCAGCTGGCGGTCGAACACGGCCTGGATCAGCAGCCATCGCCGGTGGCCCTCTTCGTCCCCATCCGGCAGCGTCCACACGCCGTGCAGATGATCGGGCAGCACCACGATGGCATTGATCCGGAACGGCCGCGCCTGCTGCGCTATCCGGAATGCCAGTCGCAGTAACTGCGCGTGCTCCACCAGCAGGCGGCTATAGCGATCACGAAGATGCGCGCTGAAGAAGTACGCGCTGCCGGGTTGCCAGGAGGGGTTTTCAGTAGCCATGGGCGCAGTGTGCAAATCTGCGCGAGCGCGAACGATCGGGGCAGGCCGCACGCAGGCGTCAGTGCGCCGCCCGGCCCGCGGTCAGGATGCGGCGCGTGGCGGTCCCAGTTCGCTTTCACATGCCTGTTGAGCTGCGTGCCTGATCTGCTCGCCCAGCATCAGGGCGTTCTCTTCGCCCAAGCGCTTCGCCGCCAGCGAAGCAGGCGGCAGCAGACGCCGCAGGGCATCGCTGACCGGCACCGACCAACTGCGCGGCGTGGAGGGTACATCCACTTCCGGCAGGTCACCCAAGGTCCACGGCAGCATCTGCAGCTTCTGCGATCGCGACGAAATGACCTGATCGGGCGCGTCGCGGAAACGGATGACCACGCGCATCATGGGGTAGTCGTCGGTCCATTCCATCTGCGTGTAGTACGTATCCAGCTGCGCTCGCAACGCGCTCCCCTTCATGAGGTCGAACATCCGATTGCGGATGTTTTCGGCGGTACACGCAGGTACGTTGCGGCTCGCGCTGGGCGCTGCGCTTTCCAGCATCCCGAGCGGGCGCACCCGCCGCGCCATCACCTGCATACCCCGCTCGCGCGGCCAGGGTGGTGCCGACAGCGCCCACACCAGCTCGCCCACCCGCTGCGCCGGCACCGTGGCCTGCGTGGTTTCAACGCCCTCGGCCGTTTCCACCTTCGAGGTACGGGTAAACGCACGTTGGCCACCGCTGCGCTGCAGTCTATGGACTTCATCCGCGTGGCTCCAGCCGCTGTACTGGTACTGGATCTCCACCGAGCGCACGTTGTCTATTGCAGCCGGCGGCGGCCCGCTGCCCGGTACCGTGCACGCCACCAGCAGCAACACGGGAATGCCGGCAAACAGGCGCAACGTGGTAAGGATCGAAGGAGTCATGGCGGCATTCTAGACCTGCGTGAACCAGCCCGGCGGCCATCTCGGTTACGATGCCCACCCCTTCCTGCCTGTCGGCCGGCTGCGCTGCAGCACGGTCCGCCCTGATCCCGTGACGCACTACACCGGCCCCCTGCTCACCCGCCCCCTCGCCGAAGCCCTGGTCCGCGCCCGCGACGCCGGTGCGACCGAGTGGACCGGCTCGCTCGATCTGGCACGCTCCAGCGGTACCGCCACGCTGGGGGCCGAGAGCTGGCAGTGGAAGGGTGAAACCTACGCCTACCCGGGCAAGACCAAGGACCGCACCCTGTACTACTGGGATGGCGAGGAATTCCTGGCGGTATCCCGGTTCGGCTCGGCGCTGATCAAGCTGGTGCCCACCGAGTGGGACGCGCCCACCTTCGAGATCGACGGCATCAAGATGCTGCCCAGCGCGCAGGTTTCGCCCTACGAGGATGCGCGCCGCAAGGTGGCGCTGGTGGCCCCGGCAGGCAAGACCGTGCTCGATACCTGTGGCGGGCTGGGTTACTTCGCTGCCTGCTGCCTGGAAGCCGGGGTCACCCGCATCCAGTCGTTCGAGAAGAACCCCGATGTGCTGTGGCTGCGCACGCTCAACCCGTGGTCGCCCGACCCGGATGCGCCCAGCAGCGGTGGCCGGCTCTCGCTCACCCAGGGCGATGTATCGCAGGCGATTGAAGCGCTGGAAAGCAGCTCGGTGGACGCCATCCTGCATGACCCACCGCGCTTCGGCATCGCCGGCGAGCTGTACTCGCAGGTGTTCTACGACCAGCTGGCGCGGGTGATCCGTAAGGGCGGGCGCATGTTCCATTACACCGGCGCGCCCAACAAGCTGACCAGCGGCCGCGATGTGCCGCGTGAGGTCGCCAAACGCCTGGAAAAGGCCGGCTTCAAGGCTGAACTGGCGCTCGACGGGGTGCTGGCGGTCAAGCGCTGATCCCGGCCGACGCGCAGGTGAACCGGCGGCCACGCCTCTACCCGCGCTTAACCCCGGCGCGGGTCCGCTGACCTACGCTACGGTTTCGTTCCACGTCCCAGGTACCTGCATGACCCCGAGCACTCCTGTCGCCTTCGATGAAACCGAACGCCAGCGCGCCCTGGATGCGCTGCACATCGTGGGCAGCCTGCCCGAACCGGCGTACGACGATATCGTCAAAGTCGCTGCCGCCGTCTGCGGTACCCCGATGGCACTGGTCACCCTGATCGACCGTGACCGCCAGTGGTTCAAGGCCCGCACCGGCTTGGAAGGCGTGCAGACCGAACGCAACGTGGCCGTGTGCGACCACGCCATCCGCCAGCCGACCCAGTTGATGGAAGTAGGCGACCTCAACCAGGACGCGCGCTTCGCCGACAACCCCGTCCTGAAGGACCTGGGCGCCCGCTTTTACGCAGGCATGCCGCTGGTCACCGAAGATGGCGCCGCCGTGGGCAGCGTGTGCGTGGTGGACGTCAACCCACGCGAGCTCAACACGACCCAGCGCGAAGCCCTGCAGGCATTGGCCCGACTGACCATGACCCTGATGGAAAGCCGCGGCCGCGAACGCGAGCAGCAGGTGGCCGCCATCCTGGACCAGGGCGTGGCCGAAGAAACCGCCGTTGCCCCGGACGCTGCCGGCGCCTACACCGTGGTGATCCTGGAGCTGCAGGACCTGTCCGAGCTGGCCCAGCGCCTCGGCGAGCGCACCCTGGACCGCCAGCTGCAGCAGTTGGACCAGGCGCTGGAACACTGCCTGCAGCCAGACCGTGGGGACAGCATCAACCGCGTGACCGGCAGCGGTGAGTTCATCGCCGTGCTCGGCAGCGACCATGTGGACGACACCGTGGAAAAACTGCAGCGGGTGGCTCGTGAAACGAGCCAGAGCCTGGGCAGCCCGCTGCTGCTGGGCGCCGCGTCCACCAGCACTGGCGAAGCCACTACCGCTGTTTTCCTTCGGGCTGACCAGGCATTGAGCGCCGCTAAAGACGCGCTACGCGCCTGAGGAAAGACCACGGTCGTAGAGCCAGGCCCTGCCTGGCTTCGCGGTGCCGGAACGGAAAGCTGGCACGCATGGCGTGTCACTACGCGGTTTCGTCCCCGCATGACGTGGTTCAGTCCCCAGAGGCCGCATTTCAGTCTTCGGGTGGCGTGTTTTAGTCGCCGCGTGGGAGCTTCTTGGCCCACATGTTGTCGACCAGATTCGGGTACGCCCGCCCGTTCTCCTCAGCTCGCTGCCGCGCCGCCGCCTTCTGCGACGGCGACAGCGGCTGCCCCTTCTTCCCCTTGGGATTGGGCTTCTCCCAAGGCGCTGTAACGGTCTTCCGCATTCAATCACCCCTTTGCCCGGCCTACCTCACCGCGCCAGGAACGCAACCAACGCTGCGTTGAACTGCTCGGCATGGCTGGCATTACACCCATGCGGAGCATCCTTCAGCAGCACCACCTCGCTGCCGCGAATCGCCTCATGCGTACGGCGGCCCGAGCCTTCATACGGCACGGTGCCGTCGCTGTCACCATGCAGCACCAGCGTAGGCACCGTAACCTTCTTCAGGTCCTCGCGGAAATCGGTGGTGCCAAACGCCTTCATGCAGCCCAGCGCGGCCGTCTGGTCAGACTGCTTGCACAGTTCGATCGCTTCCTGGCGCTGCTTTTCAGTCACCTTCAATTCGCCCTTGGCGCTGAAGAAGTCCTTGGTGAACCCGTCGAAGAACTCGTCACGGTGGTTCTCCAGCCCCATCCGCATCTGCTCGGCCTTTTCTTCGGTCAGCGGACCGTCCGGGTTGTCGGCGGTCTTGAGCATGTACGGCGGCACCGCCGCAGCAAACACCACGCTGCGGAGGCGCTGCTCGCCATGGCGTGCGATGTAGCGCGCCACTTCGCCGCCGCCCATCGAGAAGCCCACCAGCGTCGCGTCCTGCAGGTCCAGCTGTTCCAGCACCCCGGCAAGGTCGTCGGCCAGCGTGTCGTACTCATAGCCATCGGCCGGCTTTTCCGAACGGCCGAAGCCACGGCGGTCATAGGCCACCACCCGGTAGCCAGCGGCCTTCAGTACCGGCACCTGAGCGCGCCAGGATTCGGCCGACAGCGGCCAGCCGTGGATCAGCACAACCGGGCGACCGGTGCCGCCGGAATCTTCAACATGCAGGCGAACGCGGGGTGCAGTCATTGGGGAACTCCGTAAACCAATCATGGAGGCACCAATGCTAGGAATTCGCACAGACGGATGCCGTGAACGTTTCAGCGACGCCGCTGACGTGGTCTGCACACTTCCACAGCCTTGACCGCCTGGACCCGTCGAGACATCAGCCTGCGTGTGCTCTACCATGCGCAGGCCGCTTCGGGAGACGGACAATGCGTTCGGTAGAAGGCTTCTTTGATGAAATTCATTTCACCGAGTGCAATCTTCTGGCACCCACCATTGCCGGCGACACGCTGTCGATTTCTGCCAGTGGCCTCTATGTCTTTCCCGAGCACCCTCTTGCGCAGAGCGGGCCGGGTCCCCATGAGGGAACCCTCGTATTCGATGGTGTGTCCAGCTCCCGCCGGGTCATCATTGAATACATTGGCGATTCAATGAATCCGGAGGGGTTCAAGGACCCGCGCACTGTGATCGATGCCTTCCCGGCAAATCGAGACCCGGGTGAGAGCTCCGGAATCGCACACGTGTTTGAAGGTTATCTTGCCGAGCCGTCTTCATGGGTGGACCATTGGGAAGTGACGGCGAGATCCTTCAAGATCGTCCTGCGTTGAGGGAAAGCGGCAGCACGACCGGCCTCAGCCCATCTGCCGGGCGGTGACATCGCGCTGCTGGGACTGTGCGTGCTCGTTCGGCATCATGAGCTACTTCCCGCGCTTGAGGTAGGCAACCAACAACTCGGCCTTCTGGCCCTGAAACTCCGGGTGGTCATCCATCAGCTCAACCGTCAGCCGGTAGTGACCCGGCTCGATCTGGTTCGCAGCCGCAAACTTGAAGTAAGTCTGGAAGTCCGTCGAGTCCAGCAAGCCCGCCTCCTCAAGCAGGGGCATATCGACACTGGTCACAGTGACACCCGGCACCGCCCCATCAGGCGGGAGCGCAATCCATTCACCCGGCTCACCAGTAGGCCGGCTGAGAGGGACAGTGGCTATGGAGCCTTCGGTCACCCGGAGAAGGCGCACCTTTGCCGGAAAGTCTGCTTGAAGCAGTTGGCTCGTCACCGCGACGCCTGCCTCCGCATCAGGGCTTTCGGTGCGGAACCCAATCATCAGCGTCGGCGCCGCATTAGGACCCGGAGGTGGGAGCTCAAACTGCAGATCCACAATCTGCCCTGCCCTGTCCAGATCGAGGGGGCGGATAAGTGGAACCTCAAACCGCATCGCAGCCTCCTCTTTCGTGACTTTTGGAGTTGGCTGCCGGCTCTTCGACTCCTGGTCACATCCACCAAGGCCCGTCATGCACAACACCATCGCGCATGCGAGGAGCGCTCTACGGCTTTTGAGCATCTGGGTATCCAACTGCGCTCAGCCCATGACCCTGGGACGTTGCTGTTCCTGCTGGGCAAGTTGCTCTACCTGCTCCTGATGCTGGTTGCGGACTACCGCGCCGGGCCCATCTTCCTGCAGCCTGCGAATGGACTCCTCAGCAGGCACGGCCAAAGCCTCCGCCGTACCCATGTGCGCACGTCGATGTGCCGGATCACCGGGTTCACCCTGGACTACGAACACATTCTCCCCTTGCCGGGTACTAGCTGTCGCTTGGCTGAGCATCACGTGGTCGATGCGACTGAACCCGCTTTCTTTTGCCAGGCAAGCAGCGCTCGCTGCCATGCATTCGCTGTTGCCGTCGTATTCGCGGCCAAGGCCGGACTCCAGCCGCCGCATTGCGTCGCGTGCCTGGGCAAGTAACGGATCTTCCGCGCTTCGGGGCGTTGACTCGCCGGACTGCCCGAAGGGCTGAACATAAGGCGGCAGCTCACCCGGGCTCTCCGGATTCACCACGGGCGGCAGCAGCGGCGGTGCAATGGTGCGGACAGTTGTCGGGTCAAGATCGCCAGTGGCAGGCAGACCATTCGCGTTCTGATAATTGATGACTGCACGCTGCATTGAGAGCCGGTAGATGCCATCCTCGGCCAGCGGCTGGTTATCGGCACCGGTATACCCTTCCGCATTCAGGCGTTGCTGGATCGCACGGACCACATCCGCGGATTCGCCGATGCGGATGATCCCGTCATCGACCACGGGCCTTGCCTCAATCCCTGCGTTGCGGCGCTCAGGATCCATGGCCAAGCGCCCACTTGCCAGGTCTTCTACGTAGTTCTCGTACTGCTGGTAATAGCGCGTGTCCACCTCCATGTGGACATGCTTGCCTGCAGTAGGCAACCCTTGGTTGCTCTGCGTCCCCAAGGCTTGTCCGTACTCGATCGTGTCTCCTGCCGACACATGCACAGGATCCATGTGCAGGACCCGCGCCATCAGCTCGCCGCCCTCCCGGTCGTAAATGTCCACAGTGCCCAGTACTGGCGATACACGCTGTACATAGCCAGCGAACGGCGAGGGAACATCCACCTCGCGAACGCCGCGCGCGCCGACCGGAATTCTGCTGTCCTCCAGCATGAAGTCCTTAGTGAGCAAGACCTGGTGTTCACGCAACGCGCTGGCAGGGCCGCCATCGGTGCGGCGGGTTTCCAGCTCCTGGATCTCGCCGCCAACGACACCGTAAGAGCGGGTCCGCGGATTCTCAACACCCACCGGCACCCCGTCATCAACCCGCGCACGAGCATTGGACCCTGGGTGGTGCGTCACCAGCCCCTCGAGATCCGCAACAGGTTGATTGCCCCTCTGTGGGCTGTGCAACTGGGTAACGCGGTAGTGTGGCAGTGCCTGCTGGGTCTGTTCGTCCTGTGACATGCGGCCTTCCTTGTCTGCGCCTCAGCGGCAACGGCGGTAGCTTCTGGCCGTCTCGCCAGTAGTGATCGTCAGATAGTCATCCACCAGCACGAACACCTCGTCCTGCACCATGCCTGGCGCGATGTTCGACTCCGACGAAATCACCCACACGCTGGGCTTCTTCGAAACACGGGTGATCCGCTTGGGGGAATCGATGTTCTCATAGCCGGCCAACCGGCCAGCCTCGATGCGGATGGGCGTATCCGAATCAGCATTGACCGGAAGCTTGCAGGAGGACGGACCCAAGTCCCACGTGCCCTGAAGCTCCTTCGGAAATCGGGGTGCAGGCGTCGCGCCCATGATGAGCACCAGCGACGCTCCAATCACAACTCTGACTGCAACCTTGGTCAGCAACGATGAAAGCCTCATTCCGTGCTTCTCCTCGCCTATCAATCCGATGGCTTGCGTAGTCTGGGGGAAGTGGCGGGTGCAAGGAATAGGAGAACTCCTACTCCCTGTTCATCCTCTTGTACGCCGTCCCCCAATCCCGCATCGCCAGCAAAACCGGCACCAGCGTCTGCCCCAGCTCCGAAAGCCGGTACTCCACCTTCGGCGGCACCTCCGGGTACACATGCCGCACCACCACGCCATCGGCCTCCAGCTCGCGGAGCTGGCTGGTCAACATCGATTGGGTGGCATTGGGGATGAGCCGGGTCAGCTCCATGAATCGCCGGGTGCGTGACACCAGGTAGAACAGGATCACCGGCTTCCACGTGCCGCCGATGACCGACAGCGTGGCTTCCACGCTGCAGCCGGTTTGCCATATACGCGCCGCGCCATGACGGGATACTCCTGAAAAGCATAGTACCTAGATACATGTGGCCCGCTGCCGACGTGCCACCGTTCTTCAGCGGTGTTCCTGGTGCTGCTACATAGACCGTTACGGTGTACGGCGCATCCTTGGCCATTCGTTACTTCCCCTTGCCCATGTATGCAATGAGCAGCTGGACCGGCTCCGAACCCAGCTCTGGATGGTCCTGCTGCAACTCAACAGTCAGCCGGTAGTGGCCAGGCTTGGCGTCTTTTGCGCCTGCGAGCAAAAGAACATCGTAGAACTTTGAGGGATCAACCAACCCAGCGCTCTCCAGCTGAGTGCGCTCGACGTCCGACGCTGTAACTCCCGGCACCAAACCATCATCGCCAACCACAATGCGGTCCTGCAGATCCGGACTGTTACGGAACAGCGCCACTTGAGTAATGGAGGTTTCCTCCACTCGAAGCAGCCGAACACGGGCGGACAGCTGAGCACGGATGATTCCATCGGATTGCCTGATTCCGGTCGGAGCATCTGGCGCGACCACGCGGAGGCCCACGACGAGCGCAGACGAGGCGTTCTCAATCGGCGGCGGCAACTCAAACTCGAGGCTCACCACCTCTCCGGCCCTATCCAAAGAGACTGGCCGGACAAGGGGAGCTTCATTACGCATGAGTGCATCCTCGTTGGAGACGGGCTGAATCTGGTGGCTGCCCTGCGCACCTTGCCCACATGCCGCGAGGCCCGCCAGGGCAAGCATGGCGAGTGCTCTCAGCAGATTTGATACGCACCTACGCCTTCTCATTGCTCACCCTCGCCCGCCTGCCCCGAGTTCTGGGCCTTGTACGAATCCCCCCAATCCCGCATCGCCAACAACACCGGCACCAGCGTCCGGCCCAGCTCCGAAAGCCGGTACTCCACCTTCGGCGGTACCTCCGGATACACATGCCGCACCACCACGCCATCGGCCTCCAGCTCGCGGAGCTGGCTGGTCAACATCGATTGGGTGGCATTGGGGATGAGCCGGGTCAGCTCCATGAATCGCCGGGTGCGTGACACCAGGTAGAACAGGATCACCGGCTTCCAGGTGCCGCCGATGACCGACAGCGTGGCTTCCACGCTGCAGCCGGTTTTGCCATATACGCGCCGCGCCATTACGGGATACTCCTGAAAACCATAGTACCTACGGGAAAGCATAGTTCTTGTGGCAACCACGGTGCGACCATAGCATGCAGGTCATGTCCCCCGAGGTGATCGATGCCCATGAAATTCAATGCCCTGCTGGCCACGAAAGAAGACGGCCAGGTCTCCACCCAGCTGGTGGCCTTTGACGAAGCCGACCTGCACGAAGGCGATGTGCTGGTGCAGGTGGACTACTCCACCCTGAACTACAAAGACTCGCTGGCGATGACCAACGCCTCGCCGGTGATCCGTACGTTCCCGCTCATTCCCGGCATCGACCTGGCCGGCACCGTGCTGGAATCGGGCAATGCCGGCTTCCGCCAGGGCGACCGCGTCGTGCTCAACGGTTACGGCCTCAGCCAGACCCACCACGGTGGGCTGGCGCAGCGCGCGCGCGTTCCCGGGGAGTGGCTGGTGAAGCTGCCGGACAGCATCAGCAGCAAAGACGCCATGGCGATCGGCACGGCCGGCTACACCGCCATGCTGTGCGTGCTGGCGCTGGAACACGGCGGGGTGAAGCCCGAGCACGGCGACATCCTGGTGACGGGTGCCAACGGCGGCGTAGGCTCCATCGCCTTGGCCATCCTCTCCAAGCTGGGCTACCGCACGGTGGCGTCCACCGGCCGACCCGAACATGCGCAGTACCTCAAGGACCTGGGCGCCGACGAGATCATCGACCGCGCCACGCTGGCCGAGCCGCGCACCCGCCCGCTGGATGCCGAGCGCTGGGCCGGCGTGGTGGATGTCGCCGGCAGCCACACGCTGGCCAACGCACTGGCGCAGACGAAATACCGCGGCGTGGTGGCGGCCGCCGGACTGGCGCAGGGTACCGACCTGCCTACGTCGGTGCTGCCCTTCATCCTGCGCAACGTGACCCTCGCCGGTATCGATTCGGTGCAGGCGCCGCACGCCGTGCGTGCCGAGGCGTGGAAGCGGCTCGCGACCGACCTGGACCTGGGCAAGCTGGCCAGCACCGTTGAAGTGATCGGGCTGGAAAAGGTGCTGGAGGTATTCCCGGCGTTCCTTGAAGGCAAGGTGCGTGGGCGGTTGGTGGTGGATGTGAACGCCTGAGCACATCGTTTCTGTGCCAGCCGCTGAGAAGGCAATGAGTCTTTAGCCTCCGTAACGTGAGAATGAACCGTAACTTCAGGCAATGTTACGGTTCATATCAGTGTTACGGAACGCTCGTCGGCGTGGCGCTCGGGTTGGCCTCTGGTTGCATAGGCAGGCATTCTCTGAAGCGATCATTGAGTTTCAGAAGTTCCTTCTGGAGTCCGTTCACGCCGGTCAGAATGGCGAGTTGCATTGCAGCCATGAACGCCAGCCCGTTGCTTTGTTGTAGAAGCTGGCAGGAGAGCTCTGGCGGATAGCCAGTGACCTGTCTCCAGAGGGGGTGATCCCCTGAATGGACATAGGAGTTCAGAGGCTTCCACGAGTACGTCTGGAACTCGCGGAGGGTCGCTACTGCGGCTGCAACTAGTGGCACTGCATCCAGCTCATTCAGCATTCCTGACGCAGTTGGCATGGAAGCATTAGCTTGATCAGGCCCTGTGAGCAATGAGGTCTCGAGCTTCTCCAAGGTCTCGCCCGACGAGCAGTAGAACACCCACATTGCACGCAGCAGCGATTCGAATTGGCACCTAAGTAGAACCGGCGCACTGGACATTATGCCCGCCTCCAAAAGACATCTTACCGCCGCCGCATGCTCCAAACTGAGTATCACGTACTCAGCGGACAGTCCTATGCGAGCGCTGTGGTCGTAGAGAGGATGATGAAGAACCTCCTGGATGTTCTGCATCAATAAATCAGACCGGAGCAGTAGCTGTTCGAGCATCGGAACCGCCTCACATTGGGTTCCCGCAGTTTATGGGCGCAACCCTAACCCTCTGCAAGGGGCCATGCATCGGATGGCGGCCTCCCATAAAACGCCTGCCCGGTATCCCAGCCGGGATACCGGGAATCGCCCTTGAAATCAGCCCTTACAGCGCTATCCGCGCAACCGACTCCTCACTTCCCTTCTCGTCCTTGTCCCCATTCTTGATGGTCACGTACAGGACGTTCTTCTTCGCATCCAGCGCCAGGCTGTTCGGGTGGGTCGGCACGTCATAAGTGCCCACCTGCTTGTAGCTCTCGCTGTCATACGCGGTCACCGTTCCCGCTTCGCGGTTGGTCACGTACAGGCGCTTGCGCGGTCCATCCAGCAGCAGGCCCAGCGGGCCGGCGTCGGTGGCGATGCTGGCCAGTTCCTTGCCGGTGGTCGGGTCCAGCACCAGCACGCGCTGGCCCGGGTGCTTGGACACGAAGCCCGGAATGCTGCTGCCCTGGTACTTGCGAATCATCTCCAGGCCCTGGTCGGTCACGAACAGGCGCTTGCCGCTCGGGTCCAGCGCCAGGTTCATCGGCTGCTCGGCGCTGACCTTGAAGCGCTGCTCCACCTTGCCGGTGTCGGTGCCCACGGTGACCACTTCGCCCAGCAGGTTGGAGGTGAGCACGCGCTTGTTGGCCGCATCCAAGGTCAAGCCCGGCGCCTTGGCGTTGCCCAGGCCCGGAATGGTGTTGATGAGCTTCAGCGACTGGGTATCCACCACGAACAGCACGCTGCCCTCGCCGGAGTGGCCGGTGACGTACAGGCGGTTGTTCGGGGAATCCACCACCAGCTCGCGCAGGTCGTGGGTGTAGCCGGCCTTGCCGTCCTTGCCGACCTTCTTCTCCATAAGCTGCACGATGCCTACAGCCTTGTTCGACGCGGTATCCACCACGGTCACCGAGGTATCTACGGTGTTGCCCACGTACAGGCGGTTGTGGGCGTCGTCGAGCACCACGCCGAAGGCTTTGCGCTCCAGCGGGATCTTCGCCTCAACGGCCAGCGAATCCGGATTCAGGCGCAGCACCTGGGCCGGGCCGGCGGCATCGCCGAAGCCGCCGGAGGAGGCCACGAACAGCGCGTTCTGGGTGGGGCTGAAGGCCAGCTCGTACAGGCCTTGGGCCACGGCGGCGCGCTGCACGGAGGAAGCGGCGGCGGTGGTGGCGGCCTTTTCGGCGGCAAAGGCAGACGGGGCGCCAAGCGTCAGGCTGACGGCCAGCGCCAGGGCGGCCGAACGGAACAGGGAACGAGGGTGCATGCGAGCGTCCTTGTGAGAGGCAGAGGAAGGATCCTGGCTCGCGTGGCCGCTGGGAGGAGCGGCCAACCACACGGTCGAATGACGTGGGAAGGCTGGCTGGCCCGGACATCTTAACAGGCGTGGCCAGCGGCTGGATTCTTCCGTCCCACGCCATGAGACGCCCCTGCGCGATCCTGCGATCTGCTTCGGAGGATCAACATGAACAAGATCGACCTTGATTGGCTGGAAGAGTTCGACCAGGCCATGCTCGGGCTGTATGCCATCAACCACAGCGACGCCGGGATGGATGAGCAGCTGCTGGTGAGCTACTACGACCTGGAGCCGCGTGAGGCGGCGCTGGCGTTCGGCAATGACTACGATCTGGACCGGATGAACCCGCTGTGGCCGCCGATGGGGCTGGCGCTGAACAGCTGAGCGCAGTCAGTACCCCATGCTTGCCGCCGCAACCTGCATCTCCTGCTGCACGCGCTGATCTTCTTCCTGCTGCTGCGTTGCCAATTGCGCGGCGCGCTGTTCCTGCTCGAACGCCGCAACGTCAAACTGCTCAAGAGACTCCTCGAACGGGGTCTTCACTGCCTGCGCCGTTGGCATGCCGGCGCGTTGGTGACCGGGGTTGTCCAGCTCGCCCTGGACCACGAAGACGTTCTGGCCGCCGGGTTGGCTTTCCGTGGGTTGGCTGAGCACTACGTGGTCCACGCTGTCCAGGCCGTTGCTCTTGGCCAACACCATCAGGCTGCCGGTGAGGCGCTCGCTGGTCTGGTCGTAGCTGCGGCCGTGGGCCTCATCCAGCTTCTCTACGCCCTCGCGGATCTGCTGGTAGAGGGCGTGGTCGGGGTGCTCGGGGTTCAGGGGTGTCCAAGGTTCCTGCTCATCAGCGGGCTGCGCCACCCGCTCCATGGCAGGCTCTGGTTCTGGCTCCGGCTGTTGCTCCAGCACAGCCTGATTCGCGATGACGTCGTTCGCGGGTTCTTTCAACGGAACGGCATCCGGTTCCTCGGCCACCACCACCCGCTCAACCACGTCTCTCGGCGGTGCCTCTGTAACAGGCTCGTCGACCGAAACTTCATCCCTCAGTGGGTGCTGCGTTGACGCCGCATCATCCATGCCCGGTCGCTCGGACGTCTCAGCCTGCACCGCGACCTCCAGCTGGCTGGCGTCCACGCGGATGACAGTCTCCGGCACCGCTTCGGGGGTTACCGGGTGCTCGACCTTCGCTTCTGATGCAGCGACGGTCGCAGCGAGGTCAGGGACTTCCACCGGTGGCCGTTCGACAGGTTCGGCCTCAGGCAGTGGCCGTATCGGTGTCGAGGCGATGTCGGGTGAAGTGGGCGCCGTGTGAGCTTGTGCCTCCGCCACGGACGCTTCGCGCCGAGCCTCCTCTTCCTCGGCAGTACGAGCGAGCGCCTCCTGGGTACGCTGCTCTTCGACGTGCTCACGTGCGCCCTGCTCAGCCCCCTGAGCTGTCTGGGGCTCTCGCTGGGCCGTGGACTGCTCCTCGACCGCGGAGCGCTCGACAGAAGCCGCTATCGCTGCTGCAGCCAGATGAGGGGATGGCTGCGAGGGAGGTGGCTCATTGGTAGTGCTTGGCTCGTTCTCAAGCAGCTCCGGTACGCGCGCTTCAGCGACGTCCCTGCCATCCGCCCGCATCGCCGCCAATGCAGCCAGCTGTGCGGCCACATCGGTGGAGGCCCCTTGCCGGTTGGCCTCCCGCAGCGCCTGCTGATATGCGTCACGCTCGTCCGCCGATAGCGCGTCGATTCGCAGCTCTGGCGTGTCCTGGAGCGTAGGCTTTTCCTGCCTCTCCTGGAGATCACGGTGCGCTTGGCGAATATCCTCCGCGCTGGTTACGGCAACACGGTGCGCCACACCGTCCGGACCGGCTTGGTAGTGGGCGACAGCGCTTTCAGCACTGTACGGCGAATTCCCATCGCGCTGGAGTTCCTGGAGCGTGCGGCCCGTGAGACCAATGGCCTCGCGAGTACGCTGTGTCGCAAGCTCGATCGCCGGAACCCACTCTTCGGGTACTCGCACGTTGTAATTCTGATACCGGTGGAGCAATTCGCTTCGGTCAACCTCCGCGTTCGAGGGCGCTGGACGCGCACTTGTCTCAGCAAGTCGCGCGTTGAACTGCTCAAGCGACGGCTGACGGATCTGTCTCGTGAGGTTCAACTCGAGCGCAAGGTTGCCTTGGGCCACACTACCCCCGTGCATCCACTGCCCGTCTTCGTTCAAGCGGTACAGGTGACCGTCTGACGCGAACACGGAGTCGGCCTTTGCCCTTGCGTACTCCACCGCTGGCGGAATCTCTACAAAATCTCCAGATCGAAGCGCGGCATGGCCTTCAAGGTATGCAGCAGCAACAGCTTCCTTCCCATTGGCGATGTTGCCCTCGACGCGCGCCATGGCTTCACGGTCCAGCGCTTCAGCGCGCTCCGGGCTGGCAATCTGTTGGGCGTAGGTTCCACGGTCATTAACGCTGGTTACACCGGTCTTGACCTGTCGCACCCACTGCTCGGACTGTGCATCACGCCGCCAATTCGGGTTGTCGAGTCCGTATTGATCATCGGCTCGAGCAGGAATGTTGAATGGGTCCTGCGGCGCCGGCACTCTTCCCAGCTCAAGTTCCACGGCCCTGGCGCTTGCCAGCGCATTAAGCTCGCGTGCCTTCTCGTAGTTGGCACTCACGTCCTGCTTGATGGGGTTATCTATTCCATCCTGCGTACGGTCAAGCGCAACTTCCCGCACCCAACTGTAGCCGTTGTACTCCCACTCCGTGCCTGCCTTGTCCTTCTGTTGATAGATGGCATGGCTGTCCCGCAGGGTGGCCGCCTTCTCGAATGCCTTGGAGAAAAGGTAGGCATCTGCAGCGACCAGCGCCACCGGTCCTGCACCGCTGGTCCCCACAATGCCAGCCGCCAACGTCCCACCAGCCCAGCCGCCGATCCCGCGTGCAGCAAAGTGGGTAAGCTCGGATTGCGCCGCTGGCAGATTCTGCTGTTGCAGCAGGGCGCCGACGCGTTCCCCGGTTTCATGGGCGTCGTAGGCGCTTGCGGCCAACCCAACGACGGTTGCCCCCACGCCAACGCCAGTTCGAAGAACGTTGGGGGCACGGGGCTCCCGAATGACCAACGCCGGCGCAGCGCCAGGACGAAACACCTCGTCAACCGTCGCACCAACGTGAGCTTGAAGCCTCGCGCCATCGACCAGCCCTTGCGACGCCTGCTCCTGGAGCAATCTGGCATGAGTGTCGGGATCCATCCCGGGGATGGCGTCGGCGCGTACAGGCAATCCTTCGTGCCACTCCACCTGCTTGCCCCAAGAGGCCCTCAGGTACTGCGTTACAGCTGGATCTCGGAGCCGCTTGCTGCGTTCCTCTTCAAGTGCGGTGCCCGCCGGGCGATTGTCCGTTTGACTATCGAACAGCCGTTGCCCCTCCCGACTGTAGATGATGATGGGAACGTCCGTCGCTTCCTGCACGGTACGAAGGCTGCGTGGGATGTTGTTGTAGATTTCCTCTCGGGCGCCCTCGGGTACATGGCGCCCATGACCAAGCCTATCGACGCTTTGGGTGAAACGGCCGTCCACCCCGAGCTCGCTTTCAAGTTTGTGCGCCGCAACTACGCGAACCTCAACGGAGTAGCCCTTCTGCTGCAGACCCCGGATCAGCTCTACCGCTCGCTCGCCATTCCCAAGGGTCTTGTCCAGAATTAGGTTCTTTCTGGCTGCAGAAGCAACATCAAGAATCTCATCGGCCCAAGCACTCGCATCAATATGCGTGCGGCCCGACCAGATAACAGGGTTTTGTCTACGGAATTCAACGACGTCTGGATGGAATCTGCGAAGCGCATCCGGATCGATCACGGCGGCATCGTGAAACAGCTCACCCTTCGCCACTTCGCTCAACCCGCCTTTACCGGCACCGGGTTGGCCGGCCAAGATGATCGCCGTTGGCCGAACATGAGACTGCAACGACTCGAGATCACTTGCGGGAAGTATCTTGTCCCTCAGTATCCGCGCGTGCTCGTCGCTGCTCAGCTGGTCACTTGCAGCGCTCATTCGACACCCACGCTACTTCCCAAAAAAGATTGAGAAGTCCTTGTCACCAAACCAAGGCTTCTGAAGGACAAGCTTCGCCATGAGCGCCTCCTCCGCTTCAAGTTTAGAGGCGAGCTCGGAGTCACCCTCCTTCTTTGCCACAGCAAGCTGCTGCCTTGCCTCCTCGAAGAAAGCGCCCACCAAATCTTCCAGTACCCAGATGGCCAGCTCGAAGCGTGGCGCCACCTGAGGCTCTTTCGCCACGGAAGCCAATGCGTCATGGATTCTGGCCAGGTGACCCGGGTATTCCTTCAGCATCTCGCAAAGTCTCTGAGGAATTGGAGGCAGCGAAGCGGTCATTTGCAGTATCCATTGTGTCTCGTGACGGTCATTCCAATCAGGCTGCGGACCCCAAAGCGCTGACATCACGCTGTTGGAAGCGCGCGCGGAGGGTAGCCGCGTGCCCAACGAGCTGGCGGACGCTGCCGGTCCCGGACCTCAGGATGCCATAACGACTGGCGATGAAACCATAGGAAAACCCTTATACCTTCACGCCCGCACAAGCGACATCTTTAAGCATCGCCAGTGGCTTTATCTTGGCCCTCATCCCGCTCCAGGAGATCAAGGAGACCCCTGCCAATCCATTGCTGCTTCAATGCCGTACGACGCATGAGCGTTTGCCCCGCTTCGGCGTGGTGAATGCCATCGGCATTGGCCTTGGCACTAGTACCGTGGTCAGGGGTCTATGGTCACCAAGAGCCGCTACTGGGCATGTCTGCCGACTCAACCTGAGCATTCGAGACGGGACTCTGGTCACCAATATTGGTGGTGGCAGAGAGGGTAGTCCGAGCAAAATCGTCAAACACAGAACTGGGCATGGTGCCTCACGTCAGGCAACACGCGCAGGAGCAAACAACTCAGCGAGGATGATGCTGCCATCAGGCAGCTCCAGGTAGCCGGCAGGTGCAGGCGCACCAACGCGCGCCAGGTCTTCGGCGCTAGCGACGACCAGATAGCGCCTGCTCTCGGGATTGGTAGTTTTGCCCGCGAAAACAATCACCAAGCCCTGTGCCAGGAATCGGACAAAATCAAAGTCGTCGCTTGTGTCGTCCAGGAACCTCTTGAACTTCAACATATCCATGAGTACTTCAGCAGGGCGAAGATCGAGTGTGTAGATCAAGCCGCGCTGCCCCTCCAACTCGGCAGCGACTTCGGTTCCGAAAAACCCCATGGCACCCACCCGCTGCCCGCCTCGGCGGAACGTGTATTGGTACTCGAGGCTGGCAACACCATTCAGCGGCGCATCTAGGAGAATTCGAGGATGCGAGATGGTGACGCCACTGCCCTCATCAAATGAGGTGTTTTCGATGGGCTTGAAGTGGATCGACATCGCTCTTCCTTAGTCTGTTTCGGTTCTGGCGTCGCCTGCCCTTCCTCCGCTCCAAAGCAGCGGGGCCGGCGCAGTTGGAGGAAGGGAGCTCTGCAGGAGCTCACCGACGCTTTCGACGCATCTACTATATCCATCTGCCGCTTAGCTCTGCGCACCATCTCCGCACAGAGTACGACAGACACGATCGTCACAGCTTCCCTGCTTGGGGCTATCGGGGAACTCCGAATCCCATATTGGGCAGATGCGCGCCCCGCCTGACGTCCTCCAGGTGGAAACGCGAAACTGCTCACCGTTCCGCCCTCAGCCCCGGTGCGCGGGGACATGGACTTCGGCAAGAACGACAGTCCCTTGTGCCATGACGCGCACGCTTGCAGGCACGGGAAGGCCCAAGGCCGAGAGCGCTTCAACCGAGTTAAATGGGACGTAAGACAGGTTATCGGTATTGTCATCCTGCCCTGCAAACACATTCACAAGACCTCTTGCGAGCGCTGTTATGAAGTTGATGTCGTCATCCGTGCTCCCGATGCTCTCTTTGGAGCGAAGCATTGAGCGCAAGGTCGACTCGGAGCTCAAATTGATGGTAAATGCCCATTCGCGCTGCCCAGACGCCTCTATAACGTCCTCCGTCCCGAAAACCCCCTCATCCAGCGTGTTTGGCAATGCGTACTTCGGCGAGGACGATGGGGCCCTGCGGCTTCATCGCCGTTTCCACCGAAGCAGGTACACCCGCTCCAACCAGTGCAACCGGGGTTGTAGTAGCTATGTATCGCAGATTCTCTTCATTGTCAGTTTGGCCCGCGTACGCCAACACCAACCCTTGCGCGAGTCCACGCAGAAACGTGAAGGCATCATCCTGATTCTCGATGATTTCCTTGAACTCCAGCATGGACTTGATCAGCCAATCGTGGCCAAGATCGAAGATAAACACCCTCTCCGCCATCCCGTCGACTTCAACGGACATATCGGGGCCATTGAAGCCCAAGCCGCCGATACGTGCATCGCCCCGATAGAACGCGTACTGATACTCCGTGACTGCGCTGCCGTCCGGGAGCTTTCCAGGAAGGATGCGAGGCTCCGGTATGGTGACACCGCTGAAGGGATCAAATGAGGAATTCGATTTAGCTTCGAAGTGGAGAGGCATGAGTCATCTCTGAATGTAGATCCCTACACGGCAGCCTGTTCGATCTGGAGTGGGCCCAAGCAGCTCCTTCCAGGCAGCCCCCATTGAATTGGTGAAGAGTGCCACGCCAACGGGCTGGGTGGCCATCGGAGAAGTCCTACCGTTTGCCTGGAGCGACTTTGGTCCGCGGGCGCCTGCGGGATTGGTGTGAGCAGCTGCGCGGGGCTACCCCTTAATCGACCTCAGTATCTCCGTCGCCCTACGCTCCAGCTCCCTTCGCTCAAGCCCTGCCTTACACCGCGCGGGCGGGGACGAACAGCTCTGCCAGGATGCGCATCACTTTTCCTTTAATTGCCTCTGCCTGCGATTCGGCACGGGGTCTTCCTCCCGCTCCAGATAATCAAGCAAGCCCTTATCGCCGATCCATTGCTGCTTCAATGCCGCACGAAGCATCAGCATTTCCTTTGCTTCGGCGTGGCAAATGCCATCGGCACTGCCTTTGGCCTTAGCAGCATCAAGTTCGACACGAGCCGACGCCACGAAACCTTCAAGACAGTCTTCCAACGCCCAAACAACGTACTCAATCCGAGGTGCACTGGCACCGGATTCGGAGGCTGCCTTATCCATGGCCAACTGCAGCCGCTCGATATGTTCGGGATATGCGCTCAGAAGCTCACGGAGTTTGCCTGGCACGGGTGGCGGCGAGAGGTTCATGTTAAGTGTTTCCGTTCATCGACCCGGGTTGGACCCAAACAACGGCGTTCAGGTGGGTCCATCGGGTAAAGAGTGCCATGCCAGCGGTCTGATCGGCCATCGGAGAATTCCTACCACTTGCTCGGCGTTTCGTTGGCTCGCTTGCTCCTGCGGGAATGGTGTAGACAGCGGCGGGAGGGCTACCCCTCAATCAACCGCAATATCTCCGTCACCCTACGCTCCAAGTCCCTTCGCTCCGCTTCATTCATCATCGCCCGCTTGAGGTAGGCCTCGAAGTCCTCACCCGTACAAGCGTTCTGCATCAGGCACAGCGTTCCCATCAGTTTGCCCGAGGGCCCGCAGTCGTACCCCATGCGGCAGCCAGCCACCATCCATGCCTCGCCGGCGTGCTCGCCGGTCATCAAGCCCGCCGCTGGGCCGCCTGCGCTGGCGGGGTAGTTGCTGTGCAACGTGCTGCCCATGGCAAACACGGCCGCCGGATCATTGGAGCCCAATACTTCTTCAAGCTGCTCGGCAGCTTCAGCGGTATCCAGCCTCTTCTGCTTGAACGCGTTTTCCATCAACCGGGAGGCCAGGTCGCCGTTTTCGGCAGCCTGCGCGTACCAGCCCGTGACCAGCTGCATCGGCACGATGGCGCCACCGTCCACTGCCCCGCATTGGGCGAAACGTTCGGCCGCCACCTGCTCCAGCACGGAGAGCTGGGCAGGCGCCCTGATCATCTGCCTATAGAAATCGAGGCTGTCCATGAAGTGCTCGCGGTCAATATTGACGAAGTAGCAGCCTTCATAGGTGTCGGCCAACAGGCGCTGGGCCACGGCATCGCCCGCCTTGGCCCTCTGTTTCAGGTCCTCGAAGGTCTTTACCCGGTCTATTTCAGCAGGCCCGCCTCGGCTGGTGCGGCTTTCCGTTGCATTGGCGCGCACCGTGGCCGCAACGGCCGACGGCGCCACCTGGGCTTTCCCGCCCGGCGCGTCACCCTGCGTCGCTGGCGCATTCCACCACAGCGCAATGCACACCACTGCGGCGACCAAGCCAACCGCCAGCCAACCTCTGGTTCTTCCAACCACAGCGCCAACTCCCTTTGCCATCGCGGCTACAGCCGTTGAATACCATGGAAGGGCAGCAGCAAGCACCCATTCCTATCCCGTTGACACCACATTCCCTATAGTTGACCCCAACCAATGCAATGGAATGGCCCATGAGCGTGATGTCATCCGGCCGGTGCCTGTCAGTTGCACTCGCCGTCGCCCTGAGCGCCAGCGCCTGTGCCAAGGCCCCACCCACGGAAAAGGGAAACAAGGAACCTGCCATGTCTGAAGACGCCAGCCAGAGCCGCACGGTGGATGGCTACACCTACACCACCGCGCCGGTAGTGGCACAGCTCGGCCCCCACCGCTACGCGTTCCCGGCCAACCTCTACGACGACCAGATCGGCCCGGCCATTGGCGGCGGCGTTGGCCTGACCCTGATGTGGCCCGAGCTCAAGGCAGCCGCTCCTGGCACGCGCGGCACCCGCTCCATGGCCGACCATCACCGCGCGATGTCCATGTCGGTGGACTACATCGACGGCGTGCCGATCACGGATCTGCTGGGCCGCATGACCAGCACCGACGCCACCAGCGAGGAAGGCTCGGCCTACCGCATGGATCCGCGCCGCCGGCTGGACATGCGCACCCCCGGCGCCGAACAGTTCGGGCTGACGCCCTATGCCATTGATGAAGCGCGGATGGTCGAATTCGCCCAGGCGTACGAAAAGCAGACCGGCATGCCGGCCAAGCGCAACGCCAACGTGGAAAGCGACTGGTACATCGCCCGCACCCCGGGCGGCGAGCTGGCAACCTTCATCAAGTGCGACAAGCTCCAGGATGGGCGGGACTCACTCACGCTGAAGGGCGACCAGGTTGAGATCGACGAAAGTGTCCCGGTCTCCGGCTGCACCCATAACTTCGTGGATGCCGACAACGACCTTTCGGTGACCCTCTCCTATCCCCGGGTGTTCCTGAAGGACTGGAAGGCCATCGAAGCCGCCGCGCGCGGCGTGCTGAGCGCATACAAGGTTGAGTGACCCAGGATGTTCAGGAGGAACAACGCGTGAGCGGATTGAATCAAAAGGATCTCGACATCCTGCGGGCGTATGCCGACGACGGCAACCGCGAGCGGTATTGGAACTACCTTGCCCAGAAGCAGGGCAATGATGGCTACGGCCTGCTGGCGCTGGGCGTGGTGCGCAACGACAACCTGCCCGGCCAGGTGGCCAATGCCTATGCCCAGCTCGAAGCGGCCGATCAGCACGACCGCAACCCAAAGCTGCAGAACCGCACCCTGACAGAGCGCCAGTGGGAGGCGTTCGGCCAGACCCTGCTGCACCGCGATCTGGAGCGCCGCGAGGCCTGGCTGGAAGCCGGCAACCCCACCCTGGCGCTCAACCTTCCCGGCCGCGATGTGCAGAAGGCGCACGATCTGGCCTTCGAGCGCCACAACCTGGACCCGAACTGCTGGACCCCGCGCATCCTGCTGGAAGCCACCCGCAAGAACCTGAGCGAAGACGCTGCCGAGAACGTCTGGAAGGAAATGCTCAACAACGATTACCGGGGCACCGCGCGGGCATGGAACACCGCCGGCCATGCCTACGACGCCATGCCGTGGGGCCAGGCCACCGCCTACGTGACCAAGCTGGGCGTGTATGAGCTGAGCATGGCCGACCAGTCGCTGCCCACCAGCAACCCCAACGTCATCGGCATACGCAGCTCCTACCACGTGTATGACCCGAAGGCCGGCACCTGGTCGCACCACACCGAAAGCGGCTTCCCCATGCAGGAGCGCAATCCACGCGTACTGGAAGGCCTGAACGACACCCGCGAGGTCCGCCTGGAGCGCGAGGAGAAAGCAACCCACTTCCACCCAGACGACCCGTACCGGCAGCGCATCGAAACCCCGAAGGTGGTGCTCAACGACCTGCCCGGCCAGGACCCGAACACTCGGCTGGCGGCACTGCGCCCCGGCGATGCCCATTACCCGCTCTACCTGCAGATACGCGAACACGTGGCCGCGCTGGACGCCAAACACGGGCGCAGCTTCGATGAAACCAGCGAACGGCTGACCGCCAGCCTCACCGCGCTGGCCGTGGAGAACAAGCTGGACCGGGCTGACCACGTGGTACTGAGCCAAGCCACCGCAGAGGGTGCGGCCGGCCGCAACGTGTTCGTGGTGCAGGGCAACCTGCATGACCCGGCACAGCAGCGCGCCGCCATGGCCACTGAAATAGCCGTACAGACGCCGGTGGAGCAATCGCTGCAGCGGCTGGGTGAAGCAGGCCAGGAACGGCAAGCCTTGGCCACGCAGACCGAACAGCGCACGCAGCAGAACCAGCAGGAGCTGGAAGCCCGCAGCATGCGAATGGGGTGAGGCAAACATCCCTCCGGAAGCCACGTGCACATGGCTTCGCGGAATTACCCATCAGGGCCGGTGGCGCAGGCCGGCCCGGCACGCCCTCAGCGGGGGCTGCCCTGCCCCTTCGGTACCTCGCTCCCCACCGGGAACGAATCCCCCCAAACGTAGAGATCAACGCCTTGGGCGCTCCGATCCAGGTTCACGCAGTCCTGGATCAACGACCGCAGCACGTTCGTAGGCGAACGCTCGCTACGCCACGCCGACAGCTGAAAGGCGCGGCGTAGATCGGGGTCTACCTTCACCCTCATGTACACCTGCTTCTTCATTGGATGACGTCCTCGGGGACGAACTGCCCCGACTCCGAATTGATCTCACCGTGGTAGATCGTGCGCTCCACGAAACGGGGCACCCGTGGGTCTTCCACCGCTGGCGGGCCGAGCAGCTTGATGGTGATCACCCCTGCGCAGGCCTCGATCTGCAGCTTGCGGCCCACATTGAAGCCCATCTGCCGCAGCCAGCGGCCGCGGATCTTCAGGTAGGGCACCTTCAGCTCCTCCTGGAACTCCGGGGGCGGTGAGCACGCTGCAGGCTTAGCGGTGCCGGCCAGATGCGCCTGGCGAGCGCGCCGGCGTGAGGGCAGTTCATCGAAGGACGTGTCGTCCCAGTGCGTTTGCATGTTGGACCTCCTGTAAGGATCGCCCCTCGCCGGGATGGCGAGGGGGGTCGGGAGGTTAGAAACCGACTGGCGAGGCACACTGAGCGCATTTCCACAGGAGTGTTGTAGTAGCCACCCTCCTGACAAAGACACGTCCAAAATTGTCTCGCCAGAAGAGTTTCTACGCTCCGTGACACAACATGCACTGGTGCGCATGAGATAGCCAATCGTTTGTTACTCATGATTCTAGGACTTCAATAGGTAGGACCTACCAAATGACGCCTTTGGCTACTTAGAGGATCTGAGAACGAAGTCACGCAACCTAGGGGGCTCTCATGACTACAGCCTCTCAAAGTATCGCAGAACGGCACAGGGGACGGATCCCCCTGGCAGAGGCAGGCGACGCGCGTATCTTGTGAATGAGAGCAGTACGCTACCGAAACTCGATGATGCCCGGCCTGCTAGCCCAGCTAGAATAGCGATGAAGCAGCTTCTCAACTACGGAAGCTCGAAGACGGAAAGCGATTTCTGACCCGCCAAGTACAGAGTCCTGCCAAGTCCAGAAACGCCGGCAAGACACCAAAAGGTACTTGGATTCGCCATCAATAACCCATGGGCCCAACAGTTCCAATGCACCGCTCCTCAAGCGATCATTCGAACGTATTATGTACATAAACCGCTCAGGAACGCAGAAGCCGAGCAAAAATCGGCTCGTCCTTTGATTGTCCTGCGCATGATCACAATCCGCGCCCAACTCGACCAAAACAGCAGACTTTGAGTCCCTGATCTCCGTGATATCGGCACGGTGCTGATCCAGATTATCTGCACTCACCATGTCAGCTGGGAAAAAGAACTCCGAGGTGAGGTACTTCATCGGCCTGAAGCCGCCGAGTACATTCCTATCCATCGACTTAACGAAGAGAACAGCTCCCCTGTCAAGGGAGCCAAGGTGCTCCAGCACACGATCAACATGAAAAAATGTATTCAGCTCGGCGCTCATCTGCAGCGGCTTTGAGAAGGCAGCATCACCTTCAATTTGTTCGCCAATCGCGTCCGCTACCGCAGCTTGATATGCACCGTCCACAACTGACGCGCTGAACTGGTCAGCCACTATATCTAGCAAACCCGCGTCCAATGCCCGAGCAGGATGCTTCTTCGCCCCGTTCGCGCCAGCAGCAGCGACAGCGATACGCGAAAGCGTGACAGCTATAGATTCACTTGCCCTCACTGGATCGTTATCGACATCAATTCGAGCGCACCGGGACACTTCATTCACTGCTCGAGAAGCAGCCTCGGCTGCTCTTGCCTCCCATGCCGCAAGCATGTGCACCCGCTTATCGCCGACGATTGTCTGAGCGATGAGCTGCTTCAGCTCAGCCATTTTAGAGTGGAGTTCCGAGTAGTAGCTTTTGAGCTGATCTTCGAAGTCCCCGCCATCAACCGGCCTCACTAGAAAAGGGCCCTTCGGAATCTCCATCACGTCCAAAGGCAGCGGCGCCCCGTTAAGACGCTCTGGCCGATCATAAAGCAAGGTCTTCACAGACGCAGCGGTTGCTTCCATGCGCGTCCAAAAGACCAGCAGATACGGCCCGGAATCAGGCGATATCACCTGCTTGAGCACAGACACAATGGTGCCCCAAAGCGACTCAGTATTGGCCACTCCACCGAGCTCCGCGAGATTGAGATCGGTGAACACCAACCGGAGGTGGCCGTAACCACCGGCCGGGGGCGATGGCTGCAGTTCCGAATTCTCGCGGTCATACCAATGCCCGATAGCCGGAAGTCCCAGCGCTCCCAACGCGGTAGTAATCGCAAGCAGATGTGAGGGTTCGTCATCAATCGCTATCGCTTTAACTGTTCCATACATGGTCAATCTCCCTTAAACCGCATTACCACCGCAGCCCCGTCGTAAGCCTGCGGAACATCCATCTCATCTCGCAAGTCGCTGGCACGCTCTACGGTAAGTTCCCCGCCGCACTGCTCGAGAACGTGTCTTGAGAAGTAAAGCCCAAGCCCCATTCCCCCCGGCCTTGTCGTGTGAAATGCCTCACCCGCTTTCGCGGGATCGAAACTGAAGCCAGGGCCATTGTCTACAACGGCAATAAGACCGCGACTTTGTGATTCATCCCAATGAGTTAGAACCAAAACTGCTGCGGGTTCCTTGCGAGCCTCCTTCTCTCTTCTGTATCTTGCCCAATAGAGCGCGTTATCCAGCAGATTGGCCAATGCTCCGGAGACTAGATTCGGCACGACTTTCAGTTTGAAGTCCGGCCCTTCTTTATTGGTCACCGGAGTAGATAAAACCACCTTGTGATGTTCGAATCGTGGCTGTCGCGTAATGAGAGCTGCCCGCACAATGCCCGACGCAAACGTACCCTTCCGGGTACTCTTCCTAAGAAGTGGCGCGAATCCCTGTAGCAACTGATGCAGATTTTCAACCTGAGACCGAAGCGCAATCTCATTGGCCCCCCGATCCAACGCAGAAGCGATGGCTTCGACCTCGCGTTCAACCTCATGAAAGATGACCGCCAAATTAAGCCCAGCCATCCCCGCATTCGTCATCACATCCCTCAGCTCACCGAACTCCTTCTCGATGACGTCTATGTCATCCAGCAATTCCTTACCCAGTTTATGGCGCTTCGCAGAACTTCTAATATTCTTTATTGCGTCTGCAAATCTAAGCGTGTTCTTTGCGGCGCCGCCCCTAATGACATCATCCAGCAGTTTTCTATCATCGGAATGGACGCGCTCAAGATGCTCGAACGCGCTCAGGACCACTCGCCTGAGACGGAAGTAGGTTGGACTTTGATCAAACCCCTCTCTGTTGGTCTTTTCCTTTAAACTGTCACTGGCGTTTCGATCTAAGTGGATAGCGGCGACTACCGAGCTCGCGCCCAACTTCCCTGACGGCGTATTGATTCTTCGAGCGTTTAGACCAAGCCAATCGTCTCCCTTCTCGCCATAGTTGAAGACGCGCACGCCGTCGCGATACACGCGAACGCCCGTTTGGTCATCAAGCCATGCACGCAGTTGGGACGAGCTACCGGTCGAGTTGAGCACCTCTGATCTGCGGTGATAGGCAAATATCACACCAGATACGGGTCCGATTCCCTCCAGATCCTCCTTGGAGACGAAAATTGGGTCATCACCCGATTTCGTCTTTCGTTTCGGTTTCGCGCCTGAGTCTTCTGCGGTCAGGGGCAAGCTATCGTTCTTCTCGCCGTACTTCTTCGCTTTAACATCCTTCCAGGTTGGAGGATTGAACTCATACTCCCAACTGAACTTACCTGCGTCAATTGTGAACCTATACTTCCAAACCGACGTTTCGAGGAAGTCATTAGGGGCAATTAAATCTTTGAGCTCGCTGTTCCGCCCTGGCGCATCGAACGATACCTGGAAGGCATCTGGAGCCTCAAAAGGGCTGGAAAGCGATGTAACTAGCCGATACAACCCCCTCAAGTCTCGCCTTGACCAGTCCTTTCTACGCAGATCGAATATTTCGATCCTAGTGCCCGTGCCGTCCTTGAATATTCGTGGCGCGCGCGAGTTTCTAACTACAGTTACCTCCAACCCTTCAAGGTAGTCATCTTGGTCGATCAACGAGTCCCAATCGATCTTTACCTCACACTCATCAGACCCATGCGCCTTCGTAACTAAGCGCAACCCGCTCCCTAGCTTCAACGCCGCGATTCTTCCGACGCCCTTCTCTCCCAATCGTCGACGGGAGTAGATCGGCGACCTGTGACCGTCTGCGCTTCGCTTCGAGCTAGTAGCAAGCTCAAGCCACTTCCCAGTTATGTCGTCCTCAGTCATGCCGGACCCATTATCCTGCACCGCGATAGTTGGTACGGAGCTTTCTAAATCCACAGTGATGTCGACAAACGTAGCATCCGCGTCGTAGCTATTCTTTACCAGCTCAAACACGGCGAGTCTGTCGTCCCCAATTAGCTCTTCACCCAAAAGATGAAGCAGATGGCTTCGCGCCCTCAGCTTGTGCTTGGTCCCACTATCCATGTTCGCCTCTAAGGAAGATGAAGGGCTGCGGCCACCTGTCCGGCAGTATTGCCGTAGAGTGAGCGCGGCATCCCTGCTTGATCATATCCGCTTGGCCCGGGGCAGCGCGAGGCTTTCACCATGGATGGATCCAGCTACGCACGAGACCGTACAAAGCTGGATTTTTGACGAGTTCCGGCTCAAAATACTCGGCGGATCAAGTACCTACGGCCAATGGATAGCATCATCAAGCAAAAACTTGCGCGGATCTTTGCAGGGCAGCCCCCCCGGGCCCTTGATCTATTTTCGGGATGTGGTGGGATTTCTTTAGGATTCCAGCGCGCAGGCTTCTCGATTGGCGGCGCTGTTGAGCTCGATCCCCACGCGGCGCGCTCACACGGCATCAACTTTCACGGATCCAGTCCGGCGCACTCTCAGCCGATCGATATCACAGTCACCTCTCCGACGAGGTTGACTGAACTTTTGGGTATCGGCAACTTGCGCGACACCATCGATATCGTTACTGGCGGGCCGCCCTGCCAAGCATTTGCCCGAGTGGGCCGATCTAAGCTTAGAGAGATTGACTCTCACCCCCAGGCCTTCGTGCATGACCCGAGAGCCCAACTCTTTCATCGATACCTTGCTTATGTACAGGAGTCCGCGCCAGTTGCTCTACTGATGGAGAATGTGCCCGACATTCTTAATCATGGTGGTCACAACGTGGCTGAGGAGATCTGCGCCAGCCTCAAGCAGCTTGGGTACGTCCCTCGCTACACATTGCTAAACGCTGCTCTGTATGGCGTGCCCCAGATGCGCGAGCGAATGTTCCTAGTTGCGTACCATAAGGAACTGAACTTGGTGCCTGTTTTCCCAGAGCCTTCGCACTGGGTCGAGCTGCCGCCTGGCTACACCGGCTCTAGAAACGTGGCTCTCAAGGCCTTAAGGGCTATGGATAGACCTTCCGAGTTCTACCTACCCCCACCAACCGCAAGCTCCTCGTTGCAAGCGGCTGTGAGCGCGGCCCAAGCCCTCTCTGACCTACCTCCCATTAACCCTCAGAAACAACTTGAAGATGGCATCCTCGGCAGGAGCCGGGCCGACCTCAATAGGCGCGTGCGATATCGTGCGGTTTCGCAGTCTGATTACCAGCGCGACATGCGCAGCTGGCCCGGGTTCGAAGAGCGGGACACCAGCAGTGCACACTCCATTCGATATCTGCCACGCGACTATAAAATCTTCTCTAGAATGCGGGAGGGTGACCAGTATCCGCAAGCTCACGCGTTGGCCCAGAAGATGTTTAGGGAGGAGGTGTTGCGGCAGCAAGCCATGGGCGCTGCGCTGAAGCCTAATTCAAATGCCTTTAAGCTACTGCAGGCCAAAATCGTTCCACCGTACGATCCAGGAAAGTTTCCAAACAAATGGAGAAAGATGTGGCGCGACTTGCCCGCACGTACGCTGATGGCTCATTTGGGCAAAGATAGTTATAGCCATATTCATTACTCCCAGGGTCGCACCATATCTGTCAGAGAAGCGGCACGACTTCAGTCATTCCCAGATGGATTCATCTTCCATGGAGCAATGAATGCTGCGTTTAAGCAGATAGGCAACGCGGTTCCACCTTTGATGGCATATCGCCTCGCGCAACAGATCATGTCGCAACTATCCGAAGCGTCTACACCTCATAGCGAACCCGCGTGAGCGGGGAGTTCTTGTCCACAAGCTGATAGAAGCAGGCGATATTTCGTCCTGCTCATTGTGGCTACAATTGCCCTATGAGCCAAAAACGTCAACGCCGTCAATCGACTTGTGTTCCAGCCAGCCCGGAGTGGACTGACCGCTTGCGCTCGAGCGATCTTACCGTAGATTTCATCTACGAAGGAGGGCGTCGAGGAAACGCTGGAGACGACCCCCTTGTGCCATTGCTTGGCCTCAGCAATCAGGGCGGATTTAGGATTTTGGGAACTCGGGAAAGGCCCAATCTCATCGTACTGACTAGTACGATGAATGAGCACGCGTGGCCAGACCGATTGGATCTCGAAACTGGTGTGCTGACCTATTATGGCGACAACAGAAAGCCAGGGCAGGAGCTACATGACACGCGACGTTGGGGCAACGCGATGCTCCGCAACTTGTTCGATCGTGGCGCCGATCCTTCGCGTCGCATAGAGGTGCCACCGGTGCTAGTGTTTCGTAACACTGGAACTTACAGGGACGTGGTTTTTCTAGGTCTCGCGGTTCCGGCGGTTGAAGGCATTCGCCCAAGCGAGAGGCTTGTGGCAACTTGGCACCAGTCAAGTGGCCTACGCTTTCAGAACTATAGAGCAATTTTTACGATACTTAATGTCGGAACGATCAATCGAGATTGGATCAGAGATATCCAGAAGGGCACAGCACAATCGATACATGCGCCCCCGGAGTGGCTGCGCTGGACCGCTCAAGGGGTAATTGAACCTCTAGCCTCTCGACCCATTCAAGCACATCGTTCAAAGACCCAGCAGCTTCCAACTACGAAGGCAGAGCTGAAACTGATCTCAACCATTCTGTCTCATTACGGGGAGGATCCCATCGGCTTCGAGCGGTGCGCGGCGCGGATTACGCGAATCCTCCTTCCCAGCACAACCACACTAGACATCACTCGGCCTTCGAGAGATGGGGGGCGGGATGCTGTCGGTCGATATCGAATCGGCTCGCTTGGCTCAAGAGTTGAGGTTGAGTTTGCAATGGAAGCGAAGTGCTATTCACTCGATAACTCAGTTGGCATCAAGCAGACAGCCCGACTGATTTCAAGGCTGCGTCATCGTCAATTTGGCGTGTTAATTACGACGTCGTATGTCAATGCGCAAGCCTACCAAGAGATTGTGGATGACGACCATCCGGTTTTAATCGTTTCCGCCGTAGATATCGTTGCTGCGCTCAGAACGATTGGAGTCACGAGCGTTTCCGATGTCCAGCACTGGCTGGCCGAGGAATCGTAGCCCAGCGCAGACCCAGTTGCGCTCGAAGTTCCACCGTTCAATGCATCCAGACCACGCGAACTGGTCATCCGGCAAGTTCGTTGACCGCTTTGAGGTCCAGCAATGGAAAGGGCCTGGCTCCACTGCAACTAGCCACCTCTCCAAGGACGGTCACCGCTTCATCCACCCTGGTCCTTCGCAGCTCAGAAGCATTTCCGTGAGGGAGGCAGCGAGACTTCAGACTTTCCCCGACTATTTCCTTGAGGGGTCGAGCGGAGCGCAATTACGGCAAGCCGGAAGCGCGGTGCCACCATGGATGGCAAATCAGATTGCTGATGTGGTCTACGCGATCCTGGAATCCTGATTCCAGGCAATCTCTTCGTACTTTCTATCGGACCACAAAAACTCGCTTAGGTCTGCCAAGCTCCCATCGGGGGTGCGCCTGAGTGCGCACTCCCAGACAACTACTACTCGCCAACCCTGCATAGTCAGCTGGCTGACAACGGACTCGTCCCGCAGGCGATTAGCGGTCAACTTCGCAGTCCAGAATTCTCTACGCGTTGAGGGAATAGTGGCGTAGCGACAGTGCGCGTGTGCGTGCCAAAAGCACCCGTGCACGAATACTACAGCGCGATACTTTGGAAGTACCAGATCTGGTCGTCCGGGAAGATCTCGCCTATGGAGTGAGTACCTGAAGCCTTGGCCGTGCAGGTACCGCCGGACTCGAACCTCTGGCTTCGTGTTCTTGCCCCTTATCCCGGACATCATCCTCGATCGAATCACGGGGCTAACCACATCAATCATCAGGGACCTCAAGGACCTGAACTGTCTCGCCAACAGTGTCCCCGCGAGCCGATGAAGATGATGCGATCAGTTCCGGAGCTTAGCCAAGCGCCCCCGGGCATCGCCCGTGAGGCTTTCCACCAGAAAAACCCGTGACTTGCAGATCGTTTTCCGCACACTATCTGCAGTTTTAGCTCAGGCGAATGGCGCGCCACGTCCGTTCAACTTCATGCCACAGCCGGATCGACAGCGCCGTTCGCAGGGAGCACCTGCGCGGGAGAATCTTTCGAGAACCACTTTGCGTAAGCCTCATGGTCATAGAAGGAAGCAGATTCGACCTCCTTTATGCTGATGACCTTGATCCAGTCTTGAATGTCGAAGTCTTTCCTTCCTTGGAATCCGGCAACCACCTCATCTGCCTCTGCGCGCTGCACCTCAAGCAACCTGCGGGTGCGGCGCAGGAACTTCTCCACAATCGCCGAGCTACGCTGAGGTCCGATCAACTCCGAGGACAAACGGGCGAAGTTCTGGTCAAAAAGCCGGATATTCTCATCGAGCGTGTACAGCCGCTGGCGTGCGATCCAGAGCTCGATAACCGGATACTCGGTTCGCGCTTCGCCCATCCGCAAGCTGTCCTTGTCGCGATATGCGGAGAACGAGGGAAGGATCTCGATGCAGGCATCTGCGGCGTCAATGTTCGGTGGCGCCTCAAAGATCCGACCGCAGTAAATCTTCCTGGACTTGAGCGTCAACATCACAAGAGTCTGGTTGTCCGCTCCCCGCCGGAATAGCTGCGCCATCGGGCTTCCATGGGTGTCCGTCAAGCGATCATAGACCCGCTGCGCCCTGTTCCTGGGCTTGCCCTTAAGGTGCTGCTGCCTTTCCTTTGCTCCGCGAACAATCCGCACGGAAAACAGATTGAGGAATGACGCGAGTGCAGCCGAACCGATAAGCGCAAGTATCAACCGAAATGCGTAGGGCACTGGTATCGATTGATTTACAAACTGGGCAAGCCGCAGCGGCCAGGAGTCTGTAGGCAAGAATGGCTTCAGTCCCGATACGACAAGGAAGACCAATGCACCCAGGAGAATGCCGGACCCCGCCGACATGAAGAACAACTTTTGACCCTCCGCCCGGCTGGAGAAGTACCGAACAGGATGAAAAATCAAATTGAAGATAAAACCGCTGATCACAAGGACCAGCACCGCAATGGCCGAGCTTCCTGCTCCCATGACAGCGCTCCTTACTTCAGCCGCTGCCTAAGCTTCTCGATGGCGCGCCTGCCTTCCACTTCGCCGATGACGACGCGATCAGGATTGACCCTCAATGCGCCGTTGAAGCTTTGAACGGTCTGGCGCGACTGAAGCTCCCGCATCACCTCTCCGGCGAAGTCACGCAGATCACTTTTGATCTTTCGCGTACCTGTAGACATACATGCTCCTTCAGTAGGTGGGCCGATCACGCAGGGGCAGTGTATGCCCCTGCGTTCTCGCCACTTGAGACGCCTATCGCAGGATAGGCAAACTCAATCAAACCCCAACCGGATTAGCCTTCTCAGGATCAATCTTGTACTGCTTGATAGCCCGGGCCACATCCTTCCCGGTCATCTTCCCGTCCTTGGCCAGTGCCGCAATCGCGGCGTGCGCGATGTAGTACCGGTCCACTTCGAAGAAGCGACGCAGGTTCGCACGGGTATCCGAACGGCCGAAGCCGTCGGTGCCCAGCACGGTGAAGGTGGCCGGTACGAACGCGCGGATCTGGTCCGCATACGCACGCACGTAGTCGGTAGCGGCAATCACCGGGCCCTGGCGGTCTTCCAGCAGCTCGGTCACGTAGGCCTTGCGCTGGGTTTCTTCCGGGTGCAGGCGGTTCCAACGTTCGGCGTCGAAACCATCGCGGCGCAGTTCGTTGTAGCTGGGGCAGCTCCAGATATCAGCGGTGACGCCGAAGTCCTTTTCCAGCAGCGCGGCCGCTTCAATGGCTTCGCGCAGGATGGTGCCCGAACCCATCAGCTGCACGCGCAGCTCGTTCTTCTTCGGCTTGCCGGCGTCGGTGAGCAGGTACATGCCCTTGACGATGCCTTCGGCTGCACCTTCCGGCATTTCCGGGTGGGTGTAGTTTTCGTTCATCAGGGTCAGGTAGTAGTACTCGTCTACCTGGTCTTCCATCATCCGCTTGGTGCCGTGCTGCAGGATGACCGTGACTTCGAAGCCGAAGGTGGGGTCGTAGCTGCGCACGTTCGGAATGCCGCCAGCGGCCAGATGGCTGTGGCCATCTTCGTGCTGCAGGCCTTCACCGTTCAGCGTGGTGCGGCCGGCGGTGCCGCCGAGCAGGAAGCCGCGGGTACGCATGTCGGCGGCCTGCCAGGCAATGTCGCCCACGCGCTGGAAGCCGAACATGCTGTAGTAGATGTAGAACGGCAGCATCGGCACGTTGGAAACCGAGTAGCTGGTACCGGCGGCCATCCAGGAGCTGATGGCGCCCGGCTCGCTGATGCCCTGCTGCAGCACCTGGCCGCTCTGGTCTTCGCGGTAGAACATGAGCTGGTCGGCGTCGACCGGCTTGTACTTCTGGCCGAACGGGGCGTAGATGCCGATCTGGCGGAACAGGCCTTCCATGCCAAAGGTACGGGCTTCGTCGGCCACGATCGGCACGATGTGCGGGCCCAGTTCCTTGTCGCGCAGGGTGATGTTCAGGCTCTGCACGAAGGCCATGGTGGTGGAGTAGCTGCGCTCGCCGCTGCTCTTGAGCAGGCGTTCGTAGGTTTCCAGCTTCGGTGCGTTGAAGCTCTTGGTGGCCTTGCGGCGGCGCTGCGGCAGGTAACCGCCCAGTGCGGCGCGGCGCTCCTGCAGGTACTTCACTTCCGGCGAATCCGGGCCCGGGTGGTAGAACGGCACCTGGCCATCGGCCAGCTGCGCGTCGGTCACCGGAATGTTGAAGCGGTCGCGGAAGTGCTTGACCGCTTCGTCGTCCAGCTTCTTGGTCTGGTGGGTCGGGTTGAGCGCTTCACCGGCGCTGCCCATGCCGTAGCCCTTGACCGTCTTGGCCAGGATCACGGTGGGCATGCCCTTGGTGTTCACGGCCTCGTGGTAGGCGGCGTACACCTTGTGCGGGTCGTGGCCACCACGGTTGAGGCGCCAGATGTCGTCGTCGGAAAGACCGGCCACCATGGCGGCGGTTTCCGGGTACTTGCCGAAGAAATGCTCGCGCGTGTACGCGCCGCCGAAGGCCTTGCAGTTCTGGTATTCGCCGTCGACGGTTTCCATCATCAGCTTGCGCAGCACACCGTTGGTGTCCTTGGCCAGCAGGGCATCCCAGTAACCGCCCCACAGCAGCTTGATGACATTCCAGCCGCCGCCACGGAACACGCCTTCCAGTTCCTGGATGATCTTGCCGTTGCCGCGCACCGGGCCATCGAGGCGCTGCAGGTTGCAGTTCACCACGAAGATCAGGTTGTCCAGGCCTTCACGGCCGGCCAGCGCGATGGCGCCCAGGGTTTCCGGTTCGTCCGATTCGCCGTCGCCGATGAAGCACCACACCTTGCGGTCGCTCTTTTCGATCAGGCCACGGTTTTCCAGGTAACGCAGGAACTGCGCCTGGTAGATGGCGGCCAGCGGGCCCAGGCCCATGGAGACGGTGGGGGTCTGCCAGTAATCGGGCATCAGCCACGGGTGCGGGTAGCTGGAAAGGCCACCGCCGTCCACTTCCATGCGGAACTTGTCCAGCTGCTGCTCGTCGATGCGGCCTTCGAGGAACGAACGCGCATAGATGCCCGGGGCGCTGTGGCCCTGGATGAAGAGCAAATCGCCGGGGTGGTTGTCGCTGGGGGCGCGCCAGAAGTGGTTGAAGCCCACGTCATACAGGGTGGCACCGGAAGCGAAGCTGGCGATGTGGCCGCCCAGGTCGCCCGGCTTGCGGTTGGCGCGCACCACGGTGGCCATGGCGTTCCAACGGATAATGGAACGAATGCGCCATTCCAGTTCGGCGTTGCCCGGGCTCTTGGCCTCCAGGTTCGGCGCGATGGTGTTCACGTACTCGGTGGTGGGAGAGAACGGCAGGTAAGCACCCGAACGACGGGTCAGTTCCACCATGCCTTCCAACAGTTGATGCGCGCGCTCAGGGCCCTCGACATCAATAACGGCCTTCAGCGACTCGATCCATTCCTGGGTTTCCACAGGATTCGGGTCGTTGTTCAGCACCTCGTTCAACCAGTTCATTAGCGCTCCCATGACCGCACGCACGCGCGCGACTGTTTTAGATTTCTAGCCGCAAAGTGTAGCGCACCAATGGGTTTGCTTACTTCGCTACGGGTGCGTATGGAAGTGCTGCGGTTGTGTCTTGGGGACATGAGGCGACAGTGGAGCGTGGTGTTGCGGGGGTTCCACGGGGGGCTTCAGGTTGATGCGTGGGCGGTTTTTGGGCGACTGCGTTGGCTAGCGCTGTCATTGGGGGCGTGGAACCTGAGGAGTGTTCTATCTGGGGGACGTACCGTTGTGGTGGCGGCGGACCGGTTGGGATGAGGCCATGCCTGGCTGGGCGCGGTCCTTTCGGGGTCAATGGTTGCTGAACGTGTGCGCAGTCACGCATGGCGTGACCCTACACCGGGGATCATTTTCGATATATCGTTATCGGACTTCATTCGATATATCGAAATGACCGCTCCCCGTGATCTGGATGGGCCTGCCCGTCCGCTGACTTCCCGCCCGCTGAGCCGCGGCGACCTGCGCCTGCTGGTGCTGTCGCTGCTGGCGGCGCAGCCGCGCCATGGCTATGAGCTGATCCAGTGCATCAGTGAGATGTTCGTGCGGGTGTACACGCCCAGCGCGGGCTCGATCTACCCGGTGCTGGCGCAGTTCGAGGCCGCCGGCTGGGTGAGCGCGCTGGAAGAGGCCGGGCGCAAGCGCTACCAGCTCACCGCACTGGGCCAGGCCGAGCTGGCCGCGCAGCGCGAGGAGGTGGATGCGGCGCTGCACCGGGTGCGCCACAGCGCGCGCGCGATCGCCAAGGCCAACCTGCCGCCGGTGGTGCGCGATGCGATGCGCGAGCTGAAGCAGGCGCTGGGCCTGCACCACGCACGCTGGCAGGACGACAACGCCGTGGCGGTAGCCCAGGCGCTGCGCGAGGCGGCTGCGCAGATCCGCGCGCAGGGCCGCTGAACCGTTCTTCCCCTTATTCGACCCCGCCCGCGTTTCGCCAGCCAGGTCTTTCCCCCTACGCCGCTGCGGCGGCTTTGAAACAGGTACATCGCCATGGCTCTGCATGAAAACAAGTTGGTGCGCCACACCGTGAAGTTCCGCCCGCTGCAGGTGCTGCGCACCGAGGAAATCAGCCCGTGCATGCGCCGGGTGATCGTGGGCGGTGAGGCGCTGGAGGGCTTTGAGTCGCCCTCGCCGGATGACCACGTGAAGCTGTTCTTCCCGAATGCGGAGGGCCAGTTCGTGGTGCCCACCATGACCCCGGAAGGCCCGCGCTATCCGGAAGGCCAGGAGCCTTCGCCCGCCCGCGATTACACGCCGCGCTGGTGGGACCTGGAGGCGAAGGAACTGGCCATCGACTTCGTGATGCACGGCGATGGCGTGGCCTCGCGCTGGGCGGCCAATGCCATGGCCGGCGATGCGATTGCGGTGGGTGGGCCGCGCGGCTCGCACATCACTGCTGATGACTTCGATACCTATGTGCTGTTTGGCGATGAGACCGCGCTGCCGGCCATTGGCCGCTGGCTGGAGACGCTGCCGGAGGGCGCGCGGGCGGATGTGTACATCGAGATTCCGGAAGCGGATGACCGCCAGGAACTGCCTGAGGATGAACGCATCCGGGTGTCTTGGCTGGAGCGCAACGGGTTTGATGCGGCCACCAGCACCCTGCTGGAGGACGTGCTCACCGATTTTGAGGAGCCGGAGGGCGATACGTTTTACTGGATTGCGACCGAATCGCGCCGGGCGCGGATGATGCGCAAGTACGTGGAGGGGCACCTGGGGGTGCCGAAGGAATGGATCCGCTCGAAGGGGTATTGGAAGGCGCATCCGGAGCACGAGGGGGATTGATCTCCCTGCGCCGCACGACCAACGGTCGTGCGCTACCGCGGGGCGTGTCACGTGTACACGCGAACCGGGCGGGCGGGGTGTCACACGTACCCGCGAACCCGGCCCTGCGGGTGCCACGTGCATCCGCGAACCACGCCCGGCGGGTGCCACGTGCACCCGCGAACCCCGACCGGCGGGTGCCACGTGCACCCGCGAACCCCGACCGGCGGGTGCCACGCGTATCCGCGAACCCCGCCCGGCGGGTGTGACGTGCACCCGCGGACCACGCCCGGCCCGGGCCGGCGGCGGCATCCCCGGTAGGTCACGACCGTTGGTCGTGACCCCCGCCATGCGACAATCGCGTTTTGGGCCGGTGCCTTTCGATGCAAGCAGCTTCTCTTTCGGCACTGGCCGACCTGATCGCGCGCCTGGAGCGCGCCGATGCCACGCTGGACGCCACCCTGGCTGAGATCGCCCCGCAGGCCACCGTGCCGATGCGCGAGGCGGTGCTGCCGCTGGCCCGTGCCCAGCTGGCGCTGGTGCAGGCCAACGCCGATATCACCCTGGTGGCCGACGAGCTGCGCCGCTACCAGAAGTACGCGATGCCGGGTAAGCCGAGCCTGCAGATCGTGCAGCTGCGCAAGCAGCAGGGCGCGGTGAAGCAGACGGCGTTGATTGCCCGGCAGAATTTTGCCCAGGCCACGCACGCGTTCCTGCGCGAGAGCGGGTTGACCGCCCCGGCCCGCCGGCTGCCAACGGATTTCGCCACCGGTTGGCTGGCGAAGATCGCCACGGCGTAACCGCGTCGTTAACCTACGGTACGCACGGCGGTAGGGTCGCATCCCAATCGACTGCCGTGGAATTGCCCGCGTTCGATTGGGGCATGAACATCGGCGTGGACGGCTTTTGCTTCGGTGCAGGTCATGCGTAACCGAGCGTTGCACCGTTACGTGCAGTCGTTTGGGAACCGACCCTACCAATGCAGCACCCCGTTGATCATTACGCACAAACAAAAATCCCGCCTTTCGGCGGGATTTCTGCGTTCTACATCGTTACCGCTCAGGCAGCCGGCTTTTCGCCGGTGGCTTCGGTGGTGATGCGGATGTTCACTTCATCGCTCACGTTCGGGGCGTACGCGCCGACGCCGAAATCGCTGCGCTTGATGGTGGTGGTGGCGTCGAAGCCGGCGGCCGGAACCTTGGCCATCGGGTGTTCGCCGCCGGCGTTGACGGTCACATCCAGGGTCACCGGCTTGGTGATGTCCTTGATGGTCAGGTCGCCGGTCACGGTCAGCTTGTTGGTGCCGGCAGCTTCCACCTTGGTGCTCTTGAAGGTGGCGGCCGGGAACTTGGCGGCGTCGAAGAAGTCACCGCTCTTCAGGTGCTCGTCGAACTTGGCGGTGAAGCTGTTGAGGCCGGTCAGCGGCAGCTTCACTTCGACGGTGGACTTGGTCACGTCGGCGGCGTCGTACACCAGGGTGCCTTCGGCGCTGCCGAAGTGGGCGGTCGGGTGCGAGAAGCCGAAGTGGCTCCACTGGGCCAGCACGTCGGTGTGGCTCGGGTCGAGCTTGTAGGTGCCCGAAGCGATCTGGATGGCTTCAGCGGCCGGGGCGGCAGCAGCCGGGGCAGCGGTTTCGGCAGCCGGGGTGGTGGCGGCAGCCGGGGTCGCATCGGCGGCCGGGGCAGCGGTTTCTTCAGCCGGCTTGGAGCAGGCGGCGATGGCCAGGGTCAGGGCCAGCGGCAGGAGCAGTTTGCGGGTCACGGTCATGTCGGTTCTCTCTCGAATTCGTAGGGAAAAAGGGAAAAGTAAGGAAACAACCCGTCCGCACGGACGGGCCAGTCCGGCGGAAACGCTTATTCGATGCGGGCAGCTTCGTCAAAGGCCAGGCGAGGCAGCCGCGGGAACAGGCCCGAAGAATCACCGTAACCCAGATTGACCAGGAAATTCGACTTGATGGTGGTGCCCTTGAAGAAGGCTTCGTCCACCTTGGCCGGGTCGAAACCGCTCATCGGGCCGGCATCCAGGCCCAGCGCGCGCGCGGCCAGGATCAGGTAGGCGCCCTGCAGGGTGCCGTTGCGGAACGCCGATTCGTGGCGGCCTTCACGCGGGCCGTCGAACCATGCCTTGGCATCGGTGTGCGGGAACAGGTACGGAAGCTTTTCGTGGAAGTCTTCGTCGAAGGCGACGATCACGGTAACCGGGGCGGCCAGGGTCTTGTCGTGGTTGCCTTCGGACAGCGCCGGGGCGAGCTTGGCCTTGGCTTCGGGCGACTTCACGAACACGAAACGCGCCGGGCTGCCGTTGGCGGCCGTGGGGCCCCACTTCAGCAGTTCGTACAGCGCCTTCAGCTGGCTGTCTTCGACCGGCTTGTCGAGGAAAGCGTTCTGGGTACGGGCAGTACGGAACAACTGGTCAAGCGCAGCATCGTTGAGCACGTTGGACATGAAGCCTCCGGTAAAACACGTTGGACGAAGAAGGAATCCCGCACGCCGTGCGCTACCTTTACGGGGCACTGCGCGGTCGGCGAAGGCTGGCAGTGTAGAGTGTCGCGACTGTTGCAACACCCAGCCTGGCTGAAACGAATTAATGCCATACGTGAAACGATGGAGTCCGCCCTGGACGATCACTGACGGCCGTGCCGGCAATGTGCGGCAGGCAGTGGCCCTGGCCACGGCATTGAAGCTGGGGGTGCATCGCCCGCTGGTGCTGCTGCCGCGCGCGCCCTGGAAGTGGGTGGCGCCGCGCTGGCTGCCGGGCATGGCCGGGGGCTTTGGCGCGGCATTCGCGACATTGACTGCGCAACCGCCCGAGCTGGCGGTGGGCTGTGGCCGCCAGGCGGCCGGGGCGCTGCGCGAGCTGCGCCGGCACGGCAGCAAGGTGGTGCAGATCCTGGACCCGCGCCTGGGCACGCGCCATTGGGACCTGCTGGTGGTGCCCGAACACGATGCCCTGCGTGGCAGCAACGTACTTACCCTGCTGGGCAGCCTGAACCCGGTGGACGACGACTGGCTCACGGTGGGCCGCGCGGCGTTTGCGCCCTTCGGCGACCTGCCCGGGCCGCGCACCGCGCTGCTGGTGGGTGGGCCGACCGCGCACGCGCCGTGGCACGAGCCGGACATGGTGAAGGTGTTCCAGCAGTTGGCCGAACAGCTGCGCGCCGAGGGCGGCAGCCTGTTGGCCACCACCTCGCGGCGCACGCCGCCGGCGCTGGTGGGTGCGCTGCGTGGCGCCTTCGCCGATGTGCCCGGGGTGATCTGGGGCGATGGCGGTGACGGGGTAAACCCGTATGCGGGGCTGCTGGGCTGGGCCGACCGCATCGTGGTGTCACCCGATTCGGTGAACCTGCTGTCTGAAGCGTGCGGGACGCGGCTGCCGGTGGCGGTGGCGCTGGAACAGCAGGCGCAGGGAAGGATGGTGCAGTTCCAGCAGGCGCTGCGCGCGCGCGGGCGGTTGCAGGAACGCTGGTTGGATTGGGGGTATCCCGGGCCGATCGAGCCGCTGCGCGAGACCGGGCGGATTGCCGCGCAGGTGCGCGAGGCATTGGGTATCCCGGCTTAACGGCGGTGGGCGCGTGGCTACCGATGCGGTGGCGATGCCGTTAGATTCGGGGTTCACCAGGGAAGGAGCGTGCGTATGCGCAGTGCGTTAGTGGCGTTGATGGTTGTGTTGATGGCGGGGTGTTCGAGCATGCCTGCCGGGCAGGATGCGGTGTCGTGGAGCTGCCATAAGGAGCTCACCGCGTATCGCAACCAGCCGCCGCGAACGGACGAGCAGAAGAAGGAGCGGTGGCCGCCGGAGGATCAGCCTGCGCCGGTGAGCGAATCCTGCGCGCGGGAGTTGAGCCGCTGAGTAATCTGGTACCGCGATGACACCCATGGGGTGTCACTACGTGGCCGCCAGTACCCCACCGTCGACACCAACGGTAGTGCCGACTGTTAGTCGGCACACAGCCTGATGCCGCTATGATGCCGACGCGGCCCCGTACCGCTGGAGACTGAAACGCAATGGATATGCCCTGCCCCGGATTGCCTGGGTACCCGCCGTTGAAGCGCCTCACGCTGCCGGCACTGCTGTGCGCGGCGTTGCTGCTTGCGGCGCCTGGGGCGCTCGCGCAATCCCAACAACCCGAATGCATGGAGCGCCACCCTACCCCGGCCGCGCTGGCGTCGATGTTCGATGTCGCACAACGCGCCGATGAAACACTGGAAGCGCTCGACGGCGTGGATGTGGTGATCATCGCGCGCGGCGGCCAGGACCTGAGCAGATACGGCCTGCGCCACAGCCACCTCGCCTTCGCGGTGCGCGAGGACGATGGCAGCTGGCGCGCGGTGCATCTGTTGAACCACTGCAAGTCGCCGGAGTCTTCGCTGTTCCATGAAGGGCTGAGCAACTTCATCGGCGAAACCGGCACGCATACCGATCTGCGCGTGGGCGTGCCCACGCCTGCGGTGCGCGCAACCTTGAAGGCCATGCTCACCGCGCCGGGCATCCAGGCCAAGGCGCTGCACGAGCCGCGTTACAGCGTGGTGGCCTACCCCTTCAGCGTTGAATACCAGAACTCCAACCAGTGGGTATTGGAAGTGCTGGCGGCGGCAATGGCGCAATCGCGCGACGGCACGCTGCTGGTGCGGCGTGCGCAGGTGCAGGCGTGGTTGGAGGAACAGCACTACCAACCCAGCTCGCTGCACATCGGCGTGGGCAAGCGCTTGGGCGCGCGGTTCTTCTCGGCTAATGCGGCCACCACCGACCACCCGGCCAGTGAGCGCATTTCCGGCGACTATTCTGTGGTGACGGTGGAATCAGTCTTCGATTTCCTGCAGCAGCGCAAGGTGCTGGCGCAGGAGCTGAGCGTGGCGCACGTGCCGGTGGCCGGGATGGCGGCGCCGAAGCCGTAATGATTTTTCCCTTTGCAGAAGGAGTTGGCATGAAGCGTTATTCGATTCTGGCGATGGCACTGAGCGTGGCCATTGCAGCACCGCAGGCTGGTGCGCAGAACTTCACTCCCAGCCAGCAGTCGGTGAGCTACGCGGCGATCAGCGCGTATGTGAGCATCGCGGTGGTCACCGCGCCGATCTGGCTGACGGCGGCGGGCTTCAAGGGCTCGGCCAAGGGTTCGGAGCGGCGCAGTGCGGCCAAGGACAAGGGCGCCGGCGCTGCCGGGGCGAAGGCGGGCCCGTTGCCGCCGCTCACCGTGGAGAAGGTGGAGCGCCAAGCTGATGGTGCCTACCAGGTGGCCCTGAAGAACCCCGAAGCCCCCACCGACCTTGCCGTGGTGCAGTGGCCGGCGCGCGACGACAACCCCGCGCAGGCGCTGAAAGCCGGCGATGTACTGGCCTTCACGCCCACCGAGGCTGGTGCCGGCTGGATGGTGGCCGATGCCCAGGGCACGCAGCTGGCGTTCCTGCCCACCACCGATGCGGCGGCCAGCAACCTGAGCGAACGCTGGTGACGGAACCGGCCCGGGGTGGCTGTGGCCGCCCCGAGCCGGGATAATCCGCCGCTTCCCTGTCTGCCCCTGGTTCGCCATGACCGCGCGCCCTGCCATCGTGTTTGCCCCCTTGACCCTGCGCTCGCTGCTGCTGGCGGTGCTGGCCATGGGCGCTGTGGTGCTGGGTTCGAACGTGCTGGTGCAGTACCCGATCAACGATTGGTTGACCTGGGGCGCTTTCAGCTACCCGGTGGCGTTCCTGGTGAGCAACCTGATCAACCGCCGGTTTGGTCCGGCGGCGGCACGGCGGGTGGCGTGGGCGGGGTTTGCGCTGGCGGTGCTGCTGTCGATCTGGATTGCGACCCCGCGCATTGCGGTGGCCTCGTGCCTGGCGTTCATTGCCGCGCAGCTGCTGGACATCACCGTGTTCGACCGGCTGCGCCGTGGGCACTGGTGGCGCGCACCGATGGTCGCGACCACGTGCAGTGCGACGCTGGATACGACGATTTTCTGGAGCATCGCGTTCGCCGGTTCGAGTATGCCGTGGGTGAGCTGGGCCGCGGGCGACTTGGCGGTGAAGCTGGCCATTGGTGTGTTCCTGCTGGCGCCGTTCCGCGCGTTGCTGTGGAAGATGGCGCCGCGCACGGCGTAGGGTCGCATCCCTATCGACCGCCGTTACGTTGCCCGCGTTCGGTTGGGCATGAACATCGGCGGGGACGGCGTTTGTTTTTTCCCGGGGTCATGCGTTACCGGACGTTGCACCGATACGTGCAGTCGTTTGGGAACCGACCCTACCAGTGCATGTATCCCGGTTGCCGGCCATGCGGCATTGCCCGCGATAGCGAATGTATTCCGGTTGCCGGCCATGCCGCATTGCCCGCGATAGTGCACGTATCCCGTGCCGCATTGCCCGCGATTCGGCGGTAGGGTCGCATCCCTATCGACCGCCGTTACGTTGCCCGCGTTCGGTTGCGGCATGAACATTGGCGGGGACGGCATTTGTTTTTGCCCGGGGTCATGCGTTACCGGACGTTGCGCCGGTATCGGCGAAGGGCAGCTCTGCTGCTTCGCAGGTGGCGGTGATTACGCGTTGCGCTTCTTCCAACGCGGGGGTCAGGACCGCCAGGCGCGGCCTTCTGTCCAGCGTGCAGGCCAACCCTACGTCCAACAGCGCGGCGTGCGCTTCGTGCAGCGCCTCGCGCGTGCCGCCGGGCAGCCAGGCAATGCTGGCCAGCTGGTCGATCAGGCTGGGGGTGTCCCGCGGCTCCAGCACCTGCGGGTGCGTGCCGGCGCTGTCCAGCACGCCGGTCTGCAGCAGGAACTCCAGGTCCACGATGCCACCGGCGCCCTGCTTGAGATCCCAGCGCGCGGCGTCGCTGCGGTCCAGTTCGGTGCGCATGCGGCCGCGCATTTTCACCACGTCGGCGTACAGCACCTCGCGCTCGCGCGGGCGCGCCAGCGTGGTGGCACGGATCCGTTCGAAATCGGCCAGCAGGCTGGCGTCACCGGCGATGCCACGCGCGCGTACCAGCGCCTGATGTTCCCAGGTCCAGGCACGCTCGCGCTGGTATTCGGTGTAGCTGGCCAGCGAGGACACCAGCGAGCCCTTGCCGCCATCCGGGCGCAGGCGCACGTCGATGTCGTACAGGCGGCCGGCAGCGGTGACCGCGCCCAGCAGCGCCATCACCTTCTGCGCCAGGCGTGCGTACCAGCGGCCCGGGTCAAGCGGGCGGGCGCCGTTGCTGCTGTCCTGGTCGGCCGGGTGGTCGTGCAGGAAGACCAGGTCCAGGTCCGAGCCGAAGCCCAGTTCCAACCCGCCCAGGCTGCCGTAGCCGATGATGGCAAACCGCCCGCCCGGCACTTCACCGTGCGCGCGGCGCATGTCCGCATCAGCCATCGCCAAGGCGGTGACCACCACCGCCTGGGCGAGCTGGGCAAGCTGGCGGGTGCTGTCCACGGCGCGTTGGCGGCCATCCAACGTGGCCAGGGCCATGCGGAAGCTCAGCGCAAGCCGGGTTTCATTGAGCAGGCGCAGCGCGGCTTCGGGGTCGTCCACGGCCAGCGCGGCATCGCACTCGGCCTGCATGGCGGCGGCATCGGGCATCGGGCCGGACACGCGCACGTCCAGCAGTTCGTCCAGCAGCAGCGGGTAGGCGGCGATGCGCTCGGCCAGCAGCGCGCTGCGGGCGAGCACGTCCACCAGCCTGGCCAGTGCGCTGGGCTGTTCGTCGAGCAGTGCGAGGTAGCTGGTGCGGCGCAGGATGGCCTGCAGCAGGCCGAGCACGCGCTTGAGCGCGGCATCGGGCTGCGGCGAGCGGGTGGCGGCGTGCAGCAGTGCGGGCAGTACGCGGTCGAGGCGTGCGCGCGCGTTGTCGCTGAGCGACTTCACGCCCAGTGATTGGGCGAAGTCGCGCAGCGACTGGTCGGCGCCGTTGGGATCGTGGAAGCCGGCGTTGGCCAGCACCTCGGCATCGCCGCTGTCGGGCAGGCCGCGCCAGTAATTGGCCAGCGCATCGGGGGCGGCCTGGCCGGCGCGCGGGGCGAGCAGCGCGGCGAACTCGGTGCTGACCCGGTTGCGCTGCACATCGAGTGCGGCCAGCAGCGCGTCCCAGTCGGCGTAGCCCAGGCCACAGGCGATGCGCAGGCGGTCGGTGGGGTCGGTGGGCAGCGCGTGGGTCTGGGCATCGCGCAGCATCTGCAGGCGGTTTTCCAGGCGGCGCAGGAAGCGGTAGGCGTGCAGCAGGTCTGCGCCATCCTCCGGCGCCATCTGCCCGCAGGCGACCAGGGCGGGCAGCGCATGCAGCAGGCGGCGCTCGCGCAGGCTGGCTTCGCGGCCGCCGCGGATGAGCTGCAGGGCCTGGGACAGGAATTCGATTTCGCGGATGCCGCCGGGGCCGCGCTTGATGTCGTCGAACATGTCGCGGCGCGAGACTTCGGCGGTGATGGCCGCCTTCATTTCGCGCAGGCCGTCGAGCGCGGTGAAGTCGAGGTAGCGGCGGTAGACGAACGGGCGCAGGGTCTGCAGCCAGGCTTCACCGGCGGCGATGTCGCCCGCCACGGCGCGCGCCTTGAGCCAGGCGTAGCGTTCCCAATCGCGGCCTTCGCGCTGGAAGTACTGGTCCATGCCGGCGAACGACAGCGCCACGCGGCCGGCGCTGCCGAACGGGCGCAGGCGCAGGTCGACGCGGTGGCTGAAGCCGTCCACGGTGGTTTCATCGAGCAGCCGCGCCAGGCGCTGGCCGAGCCGGGCGAAGTATTCCTCGGCGGCGAGCGGGCGCGGGCCGTCGGATTCACCGCCCTGCGGGTAGGCGTAGACCAGGTCCACGTCGGAACTGAAATTGAGTTCGCCGCCGCCCAGCTTGCCCAGGCCGAACACCACCAGCTGCTGGGTGCTGCCATCGGCGGCGCGGACCACGCCGTGGCGGGTGGCGAATTCCTGTTCCAGCGCGGCCAGGGCCAGCGCCAGGCATTCCTCGGCCAGGCGGGTGGCCCCGGCCAGGGTGGCGGGCACGTCGTCGAGGCCTTCGAGGTCGCGCCAGATCAGGCGGGTGGAGCAGGCGGTGCGGTAGCGGCGCAGGCGCGCCGGCCAGTCGGCGGGCTGCTGGGGATCCAGTTCCGGGAGCGGCAGCGGCGGGCAGTCGGTTTGGGTCAATTGCGACAGAAGCCCGGGCTGCCGGCACAGGGTGTCGAGGGCGAAGTCGCTGGTGATGGCGAGCAGGCGGAGCTTGGCGAGGACCGGTTCCGGCGGCGGCCAGTTGCCTGAGTCGTTCAGGCTGAGCGCAAGACGCGCAAGCGCGCGGTCGACGAGCGGGACAAGGGCGGCGGGAACGGCATCGGCGGAAATCGGCATAAGGCGATTATGCATGGGGCCGCGCGCGGCACCCGAATGGCACGGTGCGTGTGGGGTCCGTGTATGCGGCGCGGGCGTAGGGTTGGTTCCCAAACGACCGCCGATAACGGGTCTACGCCCGGTGACGCATTACCGTTGGACAACGTAAACGCCTTCCCCGCCGGAGGTCATGCCCCATCGAACGCGGGCGGTGCCACGGCAGTCGATTGGGATGCGACCCTACCGCAGGGCGGCCACACCGTGGTGTTCCCGTGAATGAATAGGGCACATGCCAAATTTTGGACATAAAAAAGCCCGCTTGCAGCGAACTGCCAGCGGGCTCTGCTCCCTCCCCCACGTCGGGATGCAGGGCGATCTTCTAGGCTCCGCGAACAAGTTGCACGCTGCACTGCAAAACAATACTGGCGGGTACAGATGCCCTCATTTAACTGAATAGGACCTCATATACCGGGAGAACGCCATTCCACCTTGGTCGCACCCGGGACGGTGGTGCGATGGCGGATAATGAATATCCCCCACAAAATGTAGTCGTCATGTCCGTTGATCGCATTGCCGACGCGCGCCTGCGCGCTCGCGTTGTATCTGCCGAAGCCGCCGCCGCGCTGATCCAGCCGGGCGAAACGGTGGCCATGAGTGGTTTCACCGGCTCGGGCTACCCGAAGGCGGTGCCGGTGGCGCTGGCCCAGCGCATCGAGGCCTTCCACGCCGACAACCTGCCCTTCCAGATCAGCCTGATGACCGGCGCGTCCACCGCGCCGGAACTGGACGGTGCGCTGGCCAAGGCCGACGGCATCGCCATGCGCATGCCGTTCCAGAGCGACCCGGACGCGCGCAACCGCATCAATGCGGGCCTGCTGGACTACATCGACATCCACCTCAGCCACGTGGCCCAGCATGTGTGGTTCGGGTTCTATGGCGAGATCGATACGGCGGTGATCGAGGTTTCCGCGATCCGCGAAGACGGTTCGCTGGTGCCCTCCACTTCGGTGGGCAACAACAAGACCTGGCTGGACCTGGCCAGGAAGGTGATCGTCGAGGTCAACGAATGGCAGCCGGCCGGCGTGGACGGCATGCACGACATCTACTACGGCACGGCGCTGCCGCCCCACCGCAAGCCGATTCCGCTGATCCACGGCAACGACCGCATCGGTGAAACGGCGCTGCGCTGCGACCCGGACAAGATCGTGGCGGTGGTGCGCACCAACGGCCCGGACCGCAACAGTCCGTTCAGCCCGATCGATGCGACCAGCGAGCAGATCGCGGCGTACCTGATCGAGTTCCTGCAGCACGAAGTGGCGCGCGGCCGCCTGCCGGCCAACCTGCTGCCGCTGCAGAGCGGCGTGGGCAATATTCCCAATGCTGTGTTGGCAGGGCTGGGCAAGAGCGGCTTCCGCGACCTGAGCGCGTTCACCGAGGTGATCCAGGACGGCATGCTGGACCTGCTGCGCGATGGCGTGCTGAGTTACGCCTCGTGTACCGGGTTCGCGCTGAGCCCGCAGGCCAATGAGACGTTCAAGGAGAACATCGATTTCTACCGCGAGCGCATCATCATGCGCACGCAGGAGATTTCGAACCATCCGGAGCTGGTGCGCCGCCTGGGCTGCATCGGCATGAACGGAATGATCGAGGTGGATCTGTACGGCAACGTCAATTCCACGCATGTGATGGGCACGCGGATCATGAACGGCATTGGCGGTTCGGGTGATTTCGCGCGCAACGGGTTCCTGTCGGCGTTCCTTAGCCCGTCCACGGCCAAGAACGGCACCATTTCGGCGATCGTGCCGATGGTGAGCCATGTGGACCACACCGAACACGATGTGTCGGTGATCGTGACCGAGCAGGGGTTGGCGGATCTGCGTGGGTTGCCGCCGCGCAAGCGTGCGCGGGTGGTGATCGATAATTGCGCGCATCCGGATTTCCGCGACCAGCTCAATGATTATTTCGAGCGGGCCAGCCGCGACAGTTACGGTAAGCACACTCCGCACCTGTTGCCGGAAGCGTTGTCGTGGCACCAGCGGTGGTTGGATACGGGGACGATGAAGGCCTGAGTGGTTGCAACAAAAAACGCCGGGATTTCCCGGCGTTTTTTGTTCGCGATGGTAGGGTCGGTTCCCGAACGACCGCCGATAACGATGCAACGTCCGGTAACGCATGACCCCGGGCAAAAACAAACGCCGTCCCCGCCGGAGGTCATGCCACAACCGAACGCGGAAAATTCCACGGCGGTCGATTGGGATGCGACCCTACCGGCGCATCCCATTGCCATTTAGATTCGGAGACTATCGAGCGACTCTTTCTGCAGGCGCTCGTAAATCACGAACTCGTCCTCTACCTTCATGCCCAGCGCCTGCTCGAACGCATCGCGGTTGGCGTGAGCAGCGTACGCGCGCTGTTCTTCCCCGCCGAGGTTGGACTGGAAGATGCCCGCGGCACTGACCGGCAGGAAATCTTCGTAGACGATCGGGTCGGCACTGGCCAGCCCTGCCGCTACCAGCGCTTCGGCCGGCAGGTCGCCCACGGCGGCCGGGTTGGCGCGGCCGGCGTCCGTGAGGGCGTAGCGGTAGTAGCCCAACCCTTCGCGGCGCAGGGTGTCGTGGTCGTCCGGGAAGGCGGTGAAGGCTGCGGCCAGGCGCGTGGGGTAATCCTGCCCGGTGCTGCCGGCGCCGCCGGCATCGCGAGCCTGGGCCAGCAGCTGGTCGTACAGCGCGCGGCCCTTGGGGGTGAGGGCCAGGCCACGCTGTTCGATCTCGCCGAAGCGCGCGGTATGGGTACCGGCATCGGCGCCTTCGCCGTCGGGGAAGTTCACCGTTTCCTCCAGCGCCTTGAAGCTGGTCTGGCGCAGCAGGATCGGACAGCGCCGCGGCGGCGGGCCTTCGACCACGGCCTTGGCATCGATGCCACGGGCCAGCATGCCGGCCTGCGCGGCGTCGATGTCCAGCGTGCGCGGGGTGAGGTGGTTGATGTGCGGGCCACGGAAGCTGACCACGTCGGCCACCAGGCGGTGGGCGTTGCTCAATGCCTCGTAGGTGGCCAGCGAGACGGTGGCATCGCTGTGCCAGCGGAAGGTTTCCAGTGCGGCCAGCACGAAGCGGCGGGCATCGTTCTGGTCCAGGCCGCCTTCGCGCTCTGCCTGCTCGATCAGCGCCAGCGCGTCATCGGTGAAGATGCGGCGGCGCACGAGGATGCGCGCGGATTCGTCGCGCAGGGCTTCGTCTTCGATCAGTTCCAGGCGCAGCAGCGAGGTGAACACGCGGAACGGGTTGGCGGCCAGCGCCGATGCGGTGCGCGGGCGGAAGGCGGTGGAATGCACTGGCACGCCGGCCACGGAGAGGTCGTAGTAGCCGATGGGGTACATGCCCATGACGGCGAACAGGCGGCCCAGGGTGGCGAGCTCTTCGGCAGTGCCGACGCGGATGGCGCCGTGGCGCTCCTGCGCCAGGCGGCCGCGCTCGTCATTGCGCTCGAGCTGCTCAGCCAGTGCCGGGTTGTCGGTGAGCACGGCATCGTTGATCTCGGCCACCAGGTCGACCAGGGTGCCGTACAGCGGCACTTCGGTGCGGTACATGGTGGACATGGCCTGGGCGAACAGGCTGCGGATATCGTCGGGTGAAACGAAACGGTCGGCGCTCATTACGTACTCGGCAACGGATCACGGGGAACAGCAGGTGCCCATTGTCGCCGAGGTGGGCCGTACCGGGCGAGGTGCACAGCAGCATTGGGGGGAGTGCCCCACGCGATGCATGGATGGGTAGGGTTGGTTCCCAAACGACCGCCGATAACGGGTCAACACCCGGTAACGCATGACCGACGAGCGGAGCAGGAGCCGTCCCCGCCGAAGTTCATGTAGTCCGGCGCAGATGGGGCCTGGAGGGTCAGCGGGCGCGTCTGGTTTCGGCTTCTGCAGCGGCTTTGTCGCGCTGGGCGCGGTCGCCGAGCTGGCGCTTGAGGGTGGCGTCGAGGGTGACCGGGCGGTCCCAGTGGTCGTGGCTGGCCACGATGGCGTGGCGCAGGGTGCGCCAATGCGTGTTGCTGGGGGTGACCGGCATGTTGGTCACCATGTCGGCCCAGCGCTTGTCTTCGCCTTCGTCGGGCACGAAGCGCGACCAGGCCTGCACGGCGTCCCGGCAGGAGCGCTCGGTGGCCTTGGCCCAGAAGCAGGCGAAGTAGATGTCGCCCGCCTGCCAGCCATGGGTGTAGAACAGCGCGGCGATGTAATCGCGCGGGACACTGGCGTAGCGCGCTACCTCGTCGAGGAAGCTCTCCGGGTAGCGCTCGGCGTAGTGGTTGATGTCCTGCAGCTGGTCATCCACCCAGGCGTCACCGGTGTGGACCTGGTAAGCCTGGGATTTTTCCGGGGTCTGCTGCGCGGCCGCCAGCAACGGCAGCCACAGCAGCAGGGCAACCAGCAGCAGGCGCAGGCGCTTCACCGGTTCAGCCGCCCGCCGCCTTGGCTTCAATGGCGCGCAGGGCCTGCGGCCAGTCGAACGCGGTGGCCGCTTCGACCATGCGCGGCTCGTCGGCGGCCACGCCATGCTGGGTTTCATGTGCCCAGGTCACCGCATACGGGGTGTGGATGCCCCAACCGCCCAGGGTGACCACCGGTTCGATATCCGAGCGCAGCGAATTGCCGACCATGACGAAACGCTCCATCGGCAGGTCGAACTCTTCGAGCACGCGCGCGTACGTTTCCGGATCCTTCTCGGACACGATTTCGATGCGCGGGAACAGATCGCGCAGGTTGGCGACCTTGATTTTGGCTTCCTGGTGGAACAGGTCGCCCTTGGTGATCAACACCACTGGATAATCGCGGGCGATTTGGGCGACGGACTCGCGCACGCCATCGATCAGCTCCACCGGGTGGCGCAGGGTGTCATGGCCGATGTCGAGGATCAGCTGCAGGTCGCGTGCGGCAATGGTCTTTTCGGTGATCTCGATGGCCGCTTCCAGCATCGACAGGGTCATGCCCTTGACGCCGTAACCGAACACGCCGAGGTTGCGCTGCTGCACCTCGAGCAGGTGGCGCGCGGTGGCGGTGTCGTGCACGTCGATGTAGCGCGACAGGATGTCGAGGTAATCCTGTTCGGCCTTGCGGTAATAGTCCTCGCTCTTCCACAGCGTGTCGTCACCGTCAAAACCGACCAGACCGATGGCGCCGGTGGGCGCGGGCATGGAGGTCATCATCGGGCAAGGATACCAAGCGGAAAAGAAGGAAGGGCGGCCCAAGCCGCCCTTCCAGGCCATTCACCGTTGTCCAGCGGTTTCAGGCAGTTGCGTGGTTACCGGCCCGGGGCGGCGTTGCCGCCGGCTGCGGCGCCCTGCTGGGCGGCGACGTAGGCTTTGTACTCGTCCGGGGTGAGCTTGCCGTCTTTGTTGCTGTCGGCCTGGTCGAACACCTGGGCAAGGCCTGCGTTCACCTGGGCCTCGCTCTTGCTGATGGCGCCGTCACCGTCGGTATCGACGCTGGCCCAGGTCTGGCCGCCACCGCCGCCGGCCTGCGCCGAGGCCTGGGCGGCCGCGCCGGTGGCCGCATCTGCCGCCTGGTCTGCCTGCGCCGCCGACTGCTGGGCCTGCGCGGCCTGGGTCTGGGCCTGCGCGGCACTCTGCTGTGCGGTCTGTGCCATCGCCGGAATGGCCAGCACACTGCCGGCGGCGACGATCAGGGCGATCAGGGGCTTGCGGTTGCGAATAGTCATTGGGTGGTCTCCTTGTGGGATGTTGCGCGGCTCGTTGTTTTCCGCACGACCCCACACTGACACCCCGTTTGTGAATCGACCTTGCCCTGCAACCGGCCTGCGCACACAGTCTTAACCACACGCGCGCAGCGCTCCGTTACCCCTGCGGTTACGCGCAGGTGAGCGGTTGGTAAGACGATCATTCAATGGGCCCGGATTTAACCGGATGCGAACGAAAACTCAGGGGTTGCTGGCGTTTTTTTCGCCTGAGCGGGAACTGAATATCAGCCAGCCCAGTGCAACACCGCCCAATGCACCAGCCACTTCAATCACCACGCGCGAGCCCAGTTCGTTCGGATCGTGGATGGTGGCCAGGAACAGGCGTGCATACAGCGGCGACTCCAGCCGCATCATGCCCATGTAGAACAGGTTCCAGGCATCGATGCCGGCGGATGCGGCCACGGACATCACGCAGGCCCAGCCAATGGCATGCCCGTCCGACCACCTCGCCCAGCGGCACACCCGGTGCCACAGTGCGTACACCAGCAGGCCGACCAGCAGGGCGATGAGCCCGGCTTCCAGCGTGCCCAGCAATCCAAAGTGCAGCGGCAGGTTCATCGTGGTCCGGGCGTTGGGGGAGCGCGCATTGTAGCGGCGCGCCGCCCGGACGCAGGGGCTCAGCGCACCGGCACGTCGAAGGCGGTGGTCGGGCTGGGCTCGGGGGTGAGGGTGAAGTGCCACCATTCCTGCGGATAGTTGGCAAAGCCCTGGCGCTGCATGGCCTGCAGCAGGGTCTGGCGGTTGCGGTACTGGGTGGGGGTGATGTCGGGCGCGTTGGTATGCGCGCGCGGGCCGAAGAAGTCGAAGTCGGTGCCCATGTCGACCACGCTGCAGGGGTTGCTGCGGCAGTCGAGCAGGCCCAGGTCGACGGTGGCGCCACGGCTGTGGCCGGAGGTTTCGGCGATATAGCCGCCCAGCAGCGCGGGTTTGTCGAGACTGGGGTACTGCTGCGCCTTGCGCGACTGCTCCAGCGGGTCGTTGGCCCAGTCCACGAACGCCCGCACCGACTGCGCCGGGCGGTAGCAGTCGAACAGCTGCAGGCCGTAGCCGTTGGCGCGCAGGTCGGCTTCCACCTCGGCCAGCGCCTTGGCGGCCGGGCGCAGCAGGAAGCACTTGGGCGCTTCGTAGCCGGGCACCGGGCGGCCGGTGAAGTTATTGCTGCCGGCGTAGCGCATGTCGAGTTTGATATCCGGCGCCAGCGCGGTGATGTCGACCAGGCCGGCCTGCTCGGCGGTGCGCACCAGGGCGATGTGGACCGGCTGGGCCGAGGCCACTGCGGGCGCGGCCAGGGCGAGCAGCAGGCTAAGGGCAATCGCCGATGCGGGTGAAGTGCAGGTCCTGGTAGTCATAGCTGAAGTCGATATCCGGATCGATCGCGCTCAGGCGGAGCGTGGGCGGGGTGCCTGGCTCCACCTGCAGCCAGGGTTCTGCATCCGCCCCGAGGGTATCCCACTGCACCAGCCAGCGGGTATCGAGCTGCATCACGGTTCCGCGCAGTGTCGGCGATTTGTCCACGCTGAAGCGCAGGGTGTTGTTTTCCGGGCAGAGGCGGGCCTGGCCCAGCCAGGGGTCGCGATAGAGGCCTTGCACGGCTGCGGGATGGTCGCCACCGCGTAGAGCCACGCCCTGCGTGGCTGCGGGATGGTCGGCGCTGCTCAGCCACGCATGGCGTGGCTCTACGGGTTTGCGCGCGCTCGTATCGGAGCGCACATGGCCCGCCGCATGGCGGCTGGCTGTTTCGGCCTGCAACTGCGCGGCGTAGCTGGCTACGGTCTGCTTCTGCGCCGGGGCGGTGTAGTGCTTCAGCGCGGCCTGCATCAGCACGGTGCGCGCATCCTCGCCTTCGCCGTTGATCAGGATCACCACGCCCACCTTGCGGTCCGGCAGCAGCGCGAGCGAGGAATACATGCCCGACAGCGTGCCGGTGTGGGCGACCTTCCACTGCCCGTCCATGTCCGACAGGCGCCAGCCGTAGCCATAGGCGGAGAAGTGCGCGTTGTCCCAGCGGCGCTGGCGTTCGCCGAGCGGCATGGGCATGTGCGCGGTCCACGGCGCGCGGCGCTGGGGTTCACTGAGCCAGCCAGGCACCCGCGTGGGATCCAGCAGCACCTGCATCCAGCGGGTCATGTCGCGCAGGCTGCAGCGGATGCCGCCGGCCGCCATCGAGGTCAGGTCCGGGGCGACGTCGGAATCGGCGTTGACGACCACGTTGCCACTCCCGCGCCGGGCATGCGGTTGCGCCACGTTGCCCACCTTCGCCACCGACCACGTGCCGGCCTGGCAGCGGGTCATGCCGAGCGGGATGAACACTTCCTCGCGCAGCAGCTGGTCATAGGGTTTGCCACCGGCAGCCGCCGCCACTTCGCCGGCCACCACGTACATCAGGTTGTCGTAGGCGTAGCCGCTGCGAAAGCTGGTGACCGGCGTGAGATGCTCCAGGCCGGCAATGATGTCGGCGCGGGTGAACGCATTGGGTTCGGGCCACAGCATCAGGTCGCCCGCGCCCAGGCCGAGCCCGCTGTTGTGGATGAGCAGGTCGCGGACCTGCATGTGTTCGGTCACCCACGGGTCGTGCATGCGGAACTGCGGCAGGAACTTGGTCACCGGGTCGTCCCAGGCGAGCAGGCCACGGTCGACCAGCCGCGCCAGTACAGCGGCGGTCATCGCCTTGCTGTTGGAGGCGATCTTGAACAGGGTGTCGGCGTCGATGGGCTCGCCGCTGCCGGCGCGGCGTTCGCCGGCCGTGTGGATGTAGACCACGCGGCCGTCGTCCACTACGGCCATGGCCAGGCCCGGCAGCGCGTAGTGCTGCCGGGCCTGGTCGAACATCGCCTGGAAGCCTGGCTCGGCGGTTGCGGCGCTGGCCGAAAAGACCAGCCCCGCCGTCGCACATACCACCCACCGTTTCAAGGCGTTCATGCCCTCAATAGTTCCACGTCACCGTGAGCTGGGCATAGCGCGGCGACTGGAACCCGGTGCCGTAGCCGTACAGCGGGTTCGGCGTGCCGATGCTGTCCTGCGGCTCGTAGTCCTGGTCCACCGACACGATGCGCTGCTGGTTGAGCACGTTGTACACGGCCAGCTTCAGGCTGATGTCCAGAGGCACCGGCACCTTGTAGGCGATGCTCATGTCCAGGTCGTAGGTCCACGGCGTACGGCCATCGCCGGCACGCGGCGAATGCACGAACACACGTTCGGACGGTACGCTGGACTGGCAGTTGGACACGCACACGAAGTAGCTGTGGAAGTCGGTGGCGTCATACGGGTTGCCGGCGCCAAAGCGGGTGATCGGGCTGCCGGACTGGATGCCCAGCGTGGCGGCCACGGTCAGGTTTTCGGTCACCGCGTAGCTGCCACGGAACTTGAACTGGTGGCGGCGATCGTTGGCGAGGTAGCCGTAGCCACGGTAGTTCACCCACGGATTGTCGAAGTTTTCGGTACGGCCCGAATCGGCGAAGTCGGTATCGGAATTGACCGGGCCTTCGGCGTTGCCCTTGCCGTAGGCCAGGGTGTAGGACGCGTTGAAGCCCCACTTGCCATCCCACGCGCGGTCGACCTGCAGTTCCAGCGCCTTGTAATCGCGCTTCGGCTTGACCCAGCCGCGCTGGCCAACATAGTTGCCATCATCGTCATACAGCGCCCAGCCCTCACGGGAAGTGTCGATGTTGATCCAGCCGTCATTGCTGCCATCGCAATCGGTGTCGCCCCACACGGTGTTGGTGCGGCCCGGGTTGCCCATGATCCACACGCTGTCGACCGCACCGCACTGGCCGGTGGCGGTGATGTTCATGTCGTCAATCGCGTTGTTCAGGCGGCGATAGGTGACGCTGGCGCCGACCGACCACGATTCGCTGAGCATGTGCTGGAAGCCCAGGATCGCTTCATCCTGGTACACCGGGTCCATGTCGCGGTTCACCTCGGCGCGCAGGTCCGGCACGCTGCCATCGCCCTGCGAGTTGTCCACCGGGCCGATCTGGCCGCCCAGCACCGGGATGTTGTTTTCGCCACCGGAGTAGCCGAGGAACTCGTACCAGGTGCGCTCGTCCAGGAAGCCGCCCGCCTGCTTGATGTTGATGACGTTGGCCACCGGCAGGAAGTAGCGGCCCAGGTTGCCGAACACCTTGGTGGTGCCATCGCCCTTGACGTCCCAGGAGAAGCCGAGGCGCGGGGCGAACATGTTGTCGATCTTGATGTAGCTGTCGCCGTCGCCGCCCTTGTTGTCGAAGCCTTCCACGCGCGCGCCGATGTTCAGCAGCAGGTTGGGCGTGACCTGCCAGTTGTCTTCGAGGTAGTACGCCGAGTTGATGGTTTCGAACGAGCCGGCCACTTCATAGCGGCGGGTGCGCGCGACCAGGCCGCTGGCCGGCACGGCACCGCCGTTGAGCGAGCTGCCGGGAGTACGGTAGTAGATGTCGTAACGCAACCCACCCGGACCCGGGTACGAGCGCTCGTAATCGGAGGTGTTCTCTTCGCGATCCAGGCCGAAGCGCAGCAGGTGGTCACCCAGGGCCCACTCGAAGTCGGCGCGGGCCGCCTTGCGGGTATCCAGTGCCGCTTCCACCTGCGAACTGCTGGTGCAGCTGCGGTCGCCTTGGAGGTCGGTGGGAACGCCCTGGCTGGCGGTGCGGTTATCGAACACGCGGTTGCAGTTCTGGTCCATCAGGCTGCTCTGCGAGCGGTTGCGCTTGTTCTCGCCATACATGAGCTTCATGGTCAGGTCGTTGTTGACCTGCCAGCTGTAGGTGCCGGACCAGTTCTTGCCGCCTACGGTGTTGTAGATCTGGTTGGTGCGGTCGCCGACGATGTCGCCAGTGGCGTAGTCGTACTTGTAGACGTCGGTGATGGTGTCGCTCTTGTCGGAGAAGCCGAACAGCGACAGCATCTGGTTGTCGGTGATCTGCCAGTCCAGCTTGCCGCCCCAGAACGGGTCGTCAGCCTTTCCGCGGTTGAATACGGTGCCGGCGTCGTTGGTGGAGTTGGGCTCGTAGTCGCGCGCCTCGTACATGCCGAAGAAGAACAGCTTGTCCTGCACCAGCGCGCCGGAGGCGAACACGTTCAGGGCGCTGCGCGAGTAGTCATCCTGGCTGGCGGTGATGTAGCGGCTGCCGTTGCTGTCGTAGCGGTCGCGTGCCTGCGACTGCCAGGCACGTGGTTCCACCACCAGCTGGGCGCCGGTCTGGAACTCATTGGTGCCCGAGCGGGTCACGGCGTTGATGACGCCGCCGGTGCTGCGCCCGAACTCCACCGAGTAGCCGCCGGTCTTGACCTGGAATTCCTGGTAGAAGCCGAACGGCACCGATGAGAAACCGACCCGGTTGTAGAAGTCGGTGACGTTCAGGCCGTTGACGTAGACGGTGTTTTCCGCGACCGACGAGCCGCCGAAGGAAATGCCCTGCCCGCCCAGCGAGCCCTTGCCTTTCACCGCGCCCGGGGCAAGCAGCGCCACGGCGGTGATGTCACGGTCCACCGGCAGCCGGAGCAGTTCTTCGCGGGTGATGTTGGTGGCCGATTCGGTGGAGCGCACGTCCACCATGTTCACCACCTGCGGGGCGCGCACCTGCACCGCGCCCAGGGTACTCACGCCGCTGACCGGCACGTTCACCGTGGTGGCGTTGCCCAGGGTCACATTGACCTGGCCCACGCGAGCCGGGGCGCCGCCGGCCACAGCCACTTCCAGGTCATAGGTGCCCACCGGCAGCAGGGGAATGCGGTAGCTGCCGTTGGCATCGGCGCGCACCGAGCGCACGAAGCCGGTGGCAGGATTGCGCACCGTGACGGTGGCACCTTCCAGTTGCTGGCCCGGTTCGCTCAACAGCCTGCCGGCCACCGAACCGTCCTGCGCCATCGCTGCCGGTGCAACGACACCCAGGCACGCACCCAATGCGACGCATAGCGCCGCCCGCTTCAAACCGTTCGCTTTCATTCCCTGCTCTCTCCTTCAAGGGTGAAAAATTAGTGTTGATCACCCCACCAACGGTGGGGTGCTACCGCGGCGTGGCAGGCACCACGTGCGACTGGAAGTCGTAATTCCATTGATCGAAGTACAGGTTGCCGCCGGACCATTCGACTTCGCCGCGCTGCGAATCCACGGTGTCCGAGCGCGGGTACTGCTTGGCCGGCTGGAACGGCTGCTGGAAATCGTCGTTGAAGGCGATGCGGTAGGCATCGAGCCCGCCGAAGTAGAAGTCGCGCAGCGCCGGGTCGGCGCTTTGCAGGCGGCCGGTGGTGACATCCATCGGCACCCAGCCATACGGGGCCAGGTACAACGCGCCCCAGTCGTGCAGGTTGTTGTAGCCCACCGCGTCGTCCGAATAGACCATGCCGGACTGCCAGCGCGCGGGGATGCCGTTCATGCGCAGCAGCGCGATCAGCAGCAGCGTCTGCTGGCCGCAGTCGGCATGGCCGGCGTGCAGGGCGTAATCGCTGATGTTGGAAATGGTGGAGTATTCGCGGGCGCCGGCCCACGGGATCTGGTCCACCGCGTCGAACAGCTTCTGGGCGATGCGGTACGGGTTGGTTTCATTGCCGACCACGCGCTGTGAGAACGCGCGCAACGCCGGGGTGAACACCACGTGCGGTGGCTGTTCGGCCAGGTAGGGTTGCAACGCCGCATCGGCCGGCGTGGGCAGCACCTTGGCCGGATCGATCTCGATGTGGCGGGCGTAGACGGTGACGGCGTAGCGGATCTCGAAGCGGGTCGGCTTGCCTGCCACGGCCTTCTGCTGCAGGTGGACGGTGCGCTGCTGGGCGGTTTCGGGCGCGATCACCGCGCCACTTTTGGGCCCGATCCAGCTGATGTCTTCCTGCTGGCCAGGAATGGCACGCGGGTAAGGAATCCATGCCTGCAGCAGCTCGCCGGCGGGCACGGCATCGGGTTTGACCGTGATCGACTGGGTGACTTCCACACGGCGCGGCACCACGCTGCGGGTGCCGCTGGCCTTGGCCGCCGCGATTACTTCTTCATGGTGCGGGGCGAGGTTCTCGTACGGGCCATCCACCGGCAGTGGGACGTTGGGTGCGCGGCGTGCCTTGGCTTCGGCGCTGACCCGGAACAGGTTGGCTGGCGCGCGCTTGAAGTAGCGGCGTTCACCGTCGATATCCAGGTGTTCGATCAGGCCGGCGGCATCCCAGCGCGCGAACTCGTCATCGCGCAGGTCCGGGATCTGCTTGCGCACCAGGGCCTTGGCGGCGGCCCCGTCCAGGGTGAAGTCCAGCCGCATGCGGCGCATCCGCTCGCGCTGGAACGCATAGGCGGCACGTGCCTCTGCGCTGAGCGCGGGGTCGTTGATGGCCGCAGCGATGCGGGCATCGGCAGCGGCAAAGTCACCGTGGTCTATCTGCGCCACCACCGCATCCAGCGCCGGACCCTGTGCCCCGGCCGAGGCAATGCCCAGCAGCAGGCACGCCGTTGCGGCGCGCTGGGCGAAGGTCGAGGCAGGAGAACGCGGTTTGCGTACGGGCAGATCCACGGCGACACTTCCCAAGGTGCAGGTGGTAATCGCTGTGTAACACGGGCCTGACAGGTGGTCAATAATTTATTCTTGCTTTCGCTGGAAAAAGGAATAAATATTCCTGACGCTTTCGAGGAGGGTGACCGCTCCATGATCCAGGCTTCCCCCCGCCGCCCCGTGCGGCCTGCGTGGCTGGCGCGCGCCCTGCTGGTGGCGCTGACGCTGCTGCCCGCCGGCGCGACCTGGGCCGACGCGCCCTTTGCGCCCCCGGCGGCATTCGGCGGCGTGACCGGGTTGCGCGAGGCCTACCTCGACCCGGCGTTCTGGGCGGCCCGGTTGCCCGATGCCGACCGGGTGATCCTGGATCGCGCCGGCATTGCCGCGCAGAACACGCGGATGCGCGCTGAAGACGACTCCATCCATGACCTGCGCGCGCTCCCCGCCCAGCTGACGCGTGCGCGGGTGCTGGCCGACATCCAGGCGCTGTCGCGCTGGCCGACGAAGCCGCTGTTCGGCGAAGACGAGCAGCCGATTCCTGCCAGCGCGCGTACCGCCATCGAGGCGAACCTGGCCCTGGCGGCCATTCCCGCCGAGCGCCCGCTGCAGTACGGGCTGGTGACCCACCGCGCGGCGCTGCGTGCGTTCCCCACTGCGCTGCGGGTGTTCACCGCGCAGGGCGACACCGATATCGACCGCTTCCAGGAATCGGCGCTGTTCCCCGGCGACGCGGTGGCGGTGCTGCATGAAAGCGCCGACGGCCAGTGGCTGTTCGTCACCAGCGAGCGCTATTCGGCGTGGATTGAAAAGCGCTTCGTTGGCATTGGCAGCACGGACACTGTGTTCGGCTACGGCCAACACGGTCCTTACCGGGTGGTGACCGGCGCCACCGCCTTCACCGCATTCACCCCGGAAGAGCCGCGGGTATCGCGGCTGCAGCTGGAGATGGGCGTGCGCGTGCCGGTGCTGGCCGATTGGCCGCTCAACCAGACCGTGAACGGCCAGCAGGCGCACGCCGCGCACGTGGTGCAGCTGCCGGTGCGCAATGCCGATGGCACGCTGGCGCTGGTGCCGGCGCTGCTGCCGCGTTCGCAGGACACCGCCAGCGATTACCTGCCGTTGACCCCGCGCAACGTGCTCACCCAGGCGTTCAAGTTCCTGGGCGAGCGCTACGGCTGGGGCCATTCGTACGACACGCGTGATTGCAGCGGCTTCGTGTCCGAGATCTACCGCAGCTTCGGCGTGCTGGTGCCGCGCAATACCAGCGCGCAGGCAGTCAGCCCGGCGCTGGACCGCATCGCCTTCAGCGACAAGGACGGCAAGGCCAGGCGCAACGCGGCCGTGCAGCAGCTGCAGGTGGGCGACCTGGTCTACATTCCCGGCCACGTGATGGTCACCATCGGCCAGCTCGACGGGCAGACATGGATGATCCACGACACCGCCGGCGGCAGCTGGTTCGGCCCCGACGGCAATCGCGTGCAGGCCCACCTCAACGGCGTTTCGGTGACTCCGCTGCAGCCGATGATGGCCAGCGACACCGTGAGTTACATCGACCGCATCACCAACATCCAGCGCATCCGGCCCCAGACTCCTTGATGAAAATCACCGACATTGAACTTGGCATGCTGCGCGTGCCGCTGAAAACCCCGTTCAAGACCGCACTGCGCACCGTGGATACGGTGGAAGACGTGGTGGTGCTGGTGCGCACCGACACCGGCCACACCGGCTATGGCGAGGCGCCGGCCACGGCGGTGATCACCGGCGATACCCACGGTTCGATCATCGAGGCGATCAACACCTTCATCAAGCCGCGCCTGGTCGGCCAGGACGTGGCCGAACTCAACCGCAACTGCGCGCTGATCCAGTCGTCGATGGAGCGCAACACCAGCGCCAAGGCGGCGGTGGAAATCGCGGTGTACGACCTGTGGGCGCAGCTGCACAAGGCGCCGCTGTACCAGATGCTGGGCGGTGGCGACCCGGTGATCACCACCGACATCACCATCAGCGTGGATTACATCGACAAGATGGTGGCCGATTCGCTGTCGGCGATCGACCGTGGCTTCGAGTCGCTGAAGATCAAGGTGGGCAAGGACATCGGGCTGGATATCGAGCGGGTGAAGGCGATCCACGCCGCCGTGCAGGGCCGCGCCCTGCTGCGGCTGGATGCCAACCAGGGCTGGACCGCCAAGCAGGCGGTGCACGCCATGCGCACGCTGGAAGAAGCCGGGGTGGTGCTGGAACTGCTGGAGCAGCCGGTGAAGGCGGCCGACATCAGCGGGCTGAAGTACGTGACCGACCGGGTCAACACGCCGGTGATGGCCGATGAGAGCGTGTTCAACCCGGGCCAGGTGTTCGACCTGATCCAGCAGCGCGCGGCCGACATCATCAACATCAAGCTGATGAAGACCGGCGGGCTGTCCAACGCGATCCGGATTGCCGACATCGCCGCCATCTACGGGGTGCCGTGCATGATCGGCTGCATGATCGAATCGAGCATCAGCGTGGCCGCGGCCGTGCACCTGGCGGTGGCAAAAAGCGAGATCATCACCAAGGTGGACCTGGACGGCCCGTCGCTGGGGCAGTTCAATCCGGTCACCGGCGGGGTACATTTCAACGAGTCGGAGATCACCATCAGCGATGCGCCCGGCTTGGGCATCACCGAGGTGCGCGGGTTGGAGATGATCAAGCCGCCGCGCTGGTAACGTCCCCCCGTCCCCTTTTTGATGACCCCATGCCGCCTCTGGTGAAAATCCGCTCCGAGCGTGACCACATGTCGGCGATCGAACGCCGCATCGCCGATTTCATCCTCGACAATGCCCACCTGCTGCGCGATTACTCGTCGCAGCAGCTGGCCAGCGCGCTGGGCATCAGCCAGTCCAGCGTGGTCAAGTTCAGCCAGAAGCTGGGCTTCAAGGGCTACCCGGACCTGAAGTATTCCATCGGCCAGGCCGTGGCCCGCGCCGGCAACGATCCGGCCGCCGGCCCGCCGGCCGCCGCGCCGGGCAACGATTACGACCAGCTGGCCGAGCGCCTGCGCCTGAGCCGCACCGCGGCCGACGAGGAAACCCGGCTGGCCAACCCGCAGGCGGACGTGGAAGCGATCGTGCAGCTGATCGACGGCGCGCCCAAGCTGTTCGTGTACGGGCTGGGCGACGATGGCCTGTACGCGCGTGAGTTCGCGATGCGGCTGTCGCTGCTGGGCATGCTCACGGTGCACCACGCCGACCCGATCCTGATGATGGCCAACCTCTCGGCGGCGCGGCCGGGCGATGTGCTGCTGGTGTTTTCCGAGTTCGGCAAGCTGCCGCAGCTGTTCCAGCTCTCGCGCCAGTTCCAGGACGTGGGTGGCAAGGTGGTGTCGATCACCCGGCACAGCGCCAACCCGCTGCGCGCGCACGCCGATGGCGCGCTGGTGGTGTGCGCGCACGATCCGGCGCCGCACGTGGCACAACTGTTGTACCGTTCTGCCTTGCAGTCGCTGCTGGACTTCGTGTTCGTGCTGCTCTGCCACGCCAACCCGGACCGCCACCGCCAGCTCGGGGTGAACCTGGAACGGATCGAACACCTGATCGACACCTGATTCCCGGAGTGCACCCGATGCTGTCGCTGCTGCGTACCGCCTTTGCCACCGTGCTGGTTGCCAGCGCCCTGCCCGCTTCGGCACTCACCCCCGTGGCCACGCCGCTGCTGGACAACGGCCAGATGATCGTGGTCACCACCGACGGCTGGGATGCCACCCAGGGCCGCCTGCAGGCCTATGCACGCACCGCGCAGGGCTGGCAGCCGCATGGCGCCGCGTTCGATGTGGCGGTGGGCCGCAACGGCAGCGCCTGGGGCGTGGGCGTAGCGCCCGCGCCGGACGGCAGTGGGCCGCAGCAGCCGGGCGAGCCGGTGAAGCAGGAAGGCGACGGCCGCAGCCCGGCCGGGATGTTCAGGATCGGCCCGGCGTTCGGCTATGCGCCGAAGGTGGCCAGCGCGATGCCCTACCAGCCGATGCTGGAAAGCAGCTACTGCATGGATGTACCGGATTCGAAGTACTACAACCGCATTGTGGATGCCGACGTCGTGGGTGCCGATGCGGTGGTAGGCTCCACCGAACCGATGCGGCTGGACCTGCACAACAAGGGCGACGTGCGCTACCGCGAGGGCTTCGTGATCGAGCACAACCCGAACGCGGTACCGCGCCGGGGCAGCTGCATCTTCGCGCACCTGTGGCGCACGCCGGGTGAGGCCACCGCCGGTTGCACGGCGATGCAGCCCGAACACATGCGCGGCCTGCTGGCCTGGCTGGACCCGGCCCAGCGCCCGGTGTTCGTGCTGCTGCCGCGCGCGCAGTACCAGCGGCTGCAGCAGGACTGGCAGCTGCCGGCCCTGCCGAAGGCCGCACGATGAGCGCCGCGCCCGAACCGCAACTGGAACGCGCGGTCAGCCGCTGGCAGATCGTGGGGTTGTCGATCAACGATGTGATCGGCAGCGGCATCTACCTGCTGCCGGCCGCGACGGTGTTGTTGCTGGGGCCGTTCAGCCTGTGGGGCGTGGTGGCAGCGGGCATCGTCGTGGCACTGCTGGTGCTGTGCTACGCGCAGGCGGCCAGTTACTTCGATGAACCCGGCGGCAGCTATCTGTATGCGCGCGAGGCGTTCGGGCGCTTTGCCGGGTTCGAGATCGGCTGGATGATCTGGCTGACCCGGATCAGTTCGGCGGCCGCGTTGAGCAACGCGCTGGCCGATGCGGTGGCACGGTTCTGGCCCTGGGCCGGGCACGATGTGGGCCGGGTGCTGGTGATCGTGGCCTCGCTGGGGTTCCTGACCGCGGTGAACGTGGCCGGTGTGCGCTCGGCGGCGCGGACCGGGATCGTGCTGGTGATCGGCAAGATGCTGCCGCTGCTGCTGTTCGTGGCGATCGGCGCGTTCTACGTGGATACCGACCTGGCCTTCTCCGGCACCCGCCCGGACCCGCACGACCTGCAGCGCATGGGCGAGGCGGCGTTGCTGCTGCTGTATGCCTATGCAGGCTTCGAGAACATCCCGGCCGCGGCCGGTGAGTACCGCAATCCGCGCCGCGATATTCCGTTCGCGCTGATCACCATGATCATCACGGTGACGGTGATCTACGGCGCGGTGCAGTTCATCGCGCAGGGCACGCTGCCGGGCCTGGCCGATTCCGCCACGCCGCTGGCCGATGCTGCCGCCGGCTTTGGCGGCGAGGCGCTGGCCCTGATCCTCACGGTGGGCGCGACGATCTCCATCCTGGGCACCAACAGCAACACGATGATGATGGGCCCGCGCTTCCTGTTCGCCCTGGCGCGCGATGGCTACGGGCCGAAGCTGCTGGCGCAGGTGCACCCGCGCTTCCGCACGCCGGCGGCGGCGATCATCACCCAGGGGCTGATCGCGCTGGTGCTGGCGTTGTCCGGCTCGTTCGTGCAGCTGGCGCTGCTCTCGATGACCACGCGCCTGTTTGCGTACATCGGCACGGCGGCAGCCGTGATCGTGCTGGCCCGCCGCTTCCGCGACCGCCCCGGCGCATTGAAGCTGCCCGGCGGCCCGCTGATTCCGATCCTGGCGCTGGTGCTGTGCCTGGCGCTGTTTGCCAGTGCCAGCTGGCAGAACATCGCCGCCGCGTTGATCGCGTTCGCGGTGGGCGGGGTGATCTACCTGTTGCCGCGCAAACAGGAAGGGTGACGGGCGGTCGTTCCTTGATCCAACATTCACCCCACGCGCCCGCCGCGTTAACCGGTCCTTGGGTAGGTTGAAGCCCCACCCAACCGGAGCCCCACATGAGCCCTGACTACCAGATTCCCGGCCGGGTGCCGGAAGACGGCGTCCCGCGCGAAGCGGTCTCGGATTACTGGCGCGAGCGCTTCAGCGCCGAGCCGTACTACGACAGTGACCTGGCGTTCGAGGATTACGAGCCGGCCTACTACCTCGGCTACAGCTCCCGCCACGCCCGCACCCGCGCCGATGAAATGATCGACGCCTACGAGCAGGTGGAAGCCGAACTCGAATCGCGCTGGGCGCGGGAACAGGCCACCAGCAAGCTGACCTGGGCGCAGGCCCGCAACGCAGTACGCCGTGGCTGGGACGAATCCACTGCCCTGCACCAGTCACACCTGGACAAGGGCGTCCCGCGCGGTACCTGATGCGAAGCGCGCCCAGAACGGGATGCGCCCTGCCAGGGTTGCATCCCGATCAAACCGCTCGCGCCTGGCTTATTCAGCGCGCGGAATCGGCGGAATCTCGCGATCACCCGCGGCCATCAGGTCGCGGGTGTTCTTTTGTACGGCCACGGCGCCAAACAGACTCAGCGCGAAGGCCATGCCGTAGAAGCCCTTTTCGCTGAGCAGCAGGGTGGCGTTCCAGAGCCCCACCAGCAGCAGCAACAGCGACACCAGCAGCGCGAACCAGCACAGCGAGTAATAGAGGCTGCTCACCGGAATGCCTTCCACCCGGTCGCGCACGCTCTTCTGCAGTGACACGGCGGCGAACAGGCCGAACAGCAGCAGGGTGAGGTAGTAGCCCTTTTCGTTCAGTGCCATTTCGGCGTTGAACAGGCCGACCAGGTACGCCACGGCGCCCAGCAGCAGTGCGGTCCACGAGGCGGCGATGAACGCCGGAGACGGTTTGGTGACCTGAGGCTTCATTGTTCAAACTCCCTTTTGATGGCGCCTACGGTAGCCGATTCCCCCGCACCCGCCTACGGGGGTGACGTATGGTCCACGCCCCCTTGATGGCCATGGTGTACAACAACGGCTGGCCATTCGCGTCCCCTTCCGGAGATTTCCCATGACCCGCCGCCTGCTGCTCAGCCTTGCCCTCGCCGCCACCCCCGCCCTGTTCACCACCGCCTGCGTGGCCGCCGATACCCCCGGGACGGCCTCCGCGCCTGCACCCGCGCTGGAAAAGGCGCAGTGGCCGTTCACCGCCACCGAATTTGCCACCTTCGACCAGCCCTGGGCGATGAGCTTCCTGCCCGATGGCAGCCTGCTGGTGACCGAGAAGGAAGGCCGGTTGAAGCACTTCAACCTGACCACCCGAAAGAGCGCGGAGATCACCGGCGTGCCGAAGGTGGCCTACGGCGGCCAGGGCGGCTTCGGGGATGTGCTGCCGCACCCGGACTTCTCGAAGAACGGCCTTGTGTACCTGAGCTACGCCGAGGAAGGCGACAAGGACACGCGCGGCGCCGCCGTGGGCCGCGCCAGGCTGGTGCTGGCCGCCGATGGCAGCGGCACGCTGGAAGACTTCAAGGTGATCTGGCGCCAGACCCCGAAGGTGGAAGGCAAGGGCCACTACGGCCACCGCCTGGCCTTCGGTCCGGACGGCAAGCTGTGGATCACCTCCAGCGAGCGGCAGAAGTTCGATCCGGCGCAGGACATGTCCGGCAACCTGGGCAAGATCATCCGCCTCAACGACGACGGCAGCGTGCCGGCCGACAATCCGTTTGCCTCCCAGGGGGGCGTGGCCACGCAGGTGTGGTCATTGGGCCATCGCAATGCGCTGGGCATCGCCTTCGATGCGCGCGGGAAGCTGTGGGTGCACGAGATGGGTCCGGCCGGTGGCGATGAGTTGAACCTGATCACGCGCGGGGCCAATTATGGTTACCCGATCGTGTCCAACGGCAACCATTACGACGGCCGCGACATTCCCGACCACAGCACGCGCCCGGAGTTCGCCGCGCCGAAGGTGACCTGGACCCCGGTGATTTCGCCGGCCGGTTTCATCATCTACAGCGGCACGCTGTTCCCGCAGTGGACCGGCAGCGGCTTCATCGGCGGGTTGTCGTCAACCTCGCTGGTACGGGTGGCCTTCGACGGCGACAACGCGCGCGAAGCCGAGCGCTTCCTGATGGGCGAACGCATCCGCGAAGTGGAACAGGGCCCGGATGGCGCGATCTGGCTGCTGGAAGATGGCAGCAAGGGCAAGCTGTTGAAGCTCACCCCGAAGGGGTGATGCAGGTGGGAGCGCCGGGCGATGCCCGGCCTTCCCCGCCGACGTTCATGCCATTACCGAACGCGGGCAATGTCACGGCGGTCGATCGGGATGCGACCCTACCAGCGCGCAGTCGCGTCCGGCCCAACCGGCCCGGTCGGCGGTGCTGGGGGTAGGGTCGGTTCCCAAACGACTGCGCTCCGCCATCAACATCCGGTAACGCATGACCTCCAACGAAGGCATGCGTCATTGTCCGATATTGTTGACCTTGACGTCGCTCTTCGTGCATTCCTTGTCCAGGCAGGTGCCGTTGATCCACACCTCGCCCTGACCCAGCATCACGCCCTGCCAGTTGACGAACAAGGTGTCGAACTTCTGCTCGGCAATCAGCTTGGCCAACGCCGGGGTCACGATCCTGTCGTAGTCGCGCTGGAAAGCGGCAGCATCAGCCACCTTCTGGTTCTTGCCGGCGATGGTGACCCGCACCGGGTACCGCATCAGCCCGGCCACCGCGGCACGGTCACCTGCCGCTACACCACGCTGCAGTTCGTTGAACACACTTTCGTACGGGGCGGCATCCCCCAGCAGCTTGGTGATGCGCTCGCGTGCGCCACCCTCGGCGTCGGCAGATGCATCCGCAGGCTTCGCCGCCGAATCGGTCCCCGCTACCGGGGGAGCCGTATCCGGCGTGGCCGCCGTGCTGGGCTCCACCGCATCGGGTGACAACCCGGCCTGCGGCGCATCTTCGGCGGCCGTGGGCGCAGTGGCCGGCGGCGATGTCGAGGGCGCCGCCGCTTCGTTGGCCGGCGGCGTGGGCTGGCTGCACGCAGCCAGCATCAACGTGGGTAGCAGGATCTTGATCAGGCGCATGCACGGCTCCGTCGATATCTCGAAGATGCCAGCGTAGCCCGCATGGCGTGCAGCACCCATGACGGTAGCGCCAGGCCCTGCCTGGCAAGCGCGCGGTGATGGATCGCCGGGCAGGGCCCGGCGCCCGATCACTTGGCCAGCAGCTCGAAGATCACCGGCTCACCGGCGGCAGACGACGCACACACCCACACATCGAACTGGCCCGGCTCCGCACGGAACACGCCATCACGGCCGGTGAAGCCCAGCGCATGACGATCCAGCGTGAAGCGCACGTCCGTGCTCTCGCCCGGCTGCAATGCCACCTTGCGGAAATCCTTCAGCTCGCGCACCGGCCGCACGCGGCTGGCCACGCGGTCGTGGATGTACAGCTGCACCACTTCCTCACCCGCCACCGCACCGGTGTTGGTCAGGGTGGTGGTGATTTCCAGCGTGTCATCCCAACCCAGCTGGGCGCTGTTCAACTGGGGCACGCCGTAAGCGAAGGTGGTGTAGCCGAGGCCGTGCCCGAACGGATACAGCGCCGCGTTCGGAATCTCGCGCCAGCGGGCCTTGAACTCCGACATGGTCGGCAGTTCCGGGCGGCCGGTGCGCGGGTGGTTGTAGAAGAACGGCTGCTGCCCCGATACCTGCGGGAAGCTCACCGGCAGGCGGCCGGACGGGTTGTAATCGCCGAACAGCACATCGGCCACGGCCGGGCCGGTCTGCGTGCCCAGGTACCAGGTGATGGCCACGGCCTGCGCATTGCGCACCGCACCCTGCAGGGCCAGCGCGCGACCATTGCGCAGCAGCACCACCAGCGGCTTGCCGGTCATCGCCACGGCCTCGGCCAGCGCCTGCTGCGCTGCCGGCAGGGTGATTTCCACGCGCGACTGCGCCTCACCGCTGTACCGCTGCGGTTCGCCCAGCGCCAGCACCACCACGTCCGCACGCAGTGCGGCGGCGACGGCCTGTTCGATGCCGTCCTGCACGGCCGCTTCCAGGTCGCAGCCGGGCACGATCTCCAGCAGGCTTTCATCGCGGATCGCAGCGCGCACGCCGGCTTCCAGGGTGACGTAGCGCGACTTGTCGCCGAACAGCGTCCAGCAGCCTTCGATGTTGTCGCGGTCCTGCACGAACGGGCCGATCAGGGCGATCTTCTGCCCCTCCTTCCGCAGCGGCAGCACGTTGCCTTCGTTCTTGAGCAGCACGATGGAACGGCGCGCGGCATCGCGCGACAGTGCGTCATGCGCGGCGATGTAGGAGGTATCGGCTTCGCGCACCGGATCCAGCGAACGGTAGGGATCGTCGAACAGGCCGATCGCTTCCTTCAGGTTGAGGATGCGGCGCACCGATTCGTCCAGCGTGGCCATCGGCACCTCGCCGCTGTCGATCAGGCCCGGCAGGTGTTCGGCGTAGAAGCCGCTCTGCATGCTCAGGTCCAGGCCGGCGGTGAATGCCTTGGCGGTAGCGTCGCGGTCGTCGGCGGCATAACCGTGCGCGACCAGTTCCATGTCGGCGGTGTAATCGGAAATCACCACGCCCGGGAACTGCCACTCACCGCGCAGGATGTCGGTAAGCAGTTCGGCGTTGGCGCTGGCGGGCACGCCGTTGATGTCGTTGAAGGAGGACATCACCGTGATCGCACCGGCCTCGAACGCGGCCTTGAACGGCGGCAGGTGCACGTCGCGCAGGGTCTGCGGCGAGATGTCCACCATGTTGTATTCCATGCCGGCCATCACCGCGCCGTAGGCGGCGAAGTGCTTCGGGGTGGACAGCAGCGCGTCGGCGGCGCGCAGGTCCGGCCCTTGGAAGCCGCGCACGCGGGCGGCGGCGAACGCGCAGCCCAGCACCACGTCTTCACCGGCGCCTTCGGCACCGCGGCCCCAGCGCTGGTCTCGGGCGATGTCCACCGCCGGTGCGTAGGTCCAGTGCAGGCCCGCCGCGGTGGCTTCGACGGCGGTGGCGCGCGCGGTGCGCTGGGCCAGGTCCGGTTCGAAGCTGGCCGCTTCGCCCAGCGGGATCGGGAACACGGTGCGCATGCCGTGGATGACATCGGCGGCCAGGATCACCGGAATGCCCAGGCGGCTTTCTTCCAGGGCGACCTGCTGGATGCGGCGGCCGGCCTCGACGCCCACCCCGTTGAACAGCGAGCCCACCTTGCCTTCGCGCACCTGCTGAAGCACCTGGTCGGCGTTGCTGACATTGGCTTCGGGGTTCACGTCCGGCGCGAACGGCCGGACCATGTCCGCGAACACACCCAGCTGGCCGACTTTTTCTTCGACGGTCATCTGGGCAATGAGGGTTTCGATGCGATCGGAGGCCACCGGCTATCCTTATGAAAACGTTTACAAGGCCGAGATTCTAGCGTTCCCGCCGCCAGCAAAGCAAAGCGCGGGGCACAGGAGCTTACTCTGCGGCGGCCCGCTGCTGCTGTGCGGTCATCAACATGGCATCGCTGGAGGCCTGGAACACGCGCAGCCCGAACGCCGGCAGGATCGCCAGCAGGTGGTCAAACACGTCGGATTGAATGCCTTCGTAGCCCGCCCAGGCGGTGGTGCGGGTGAAACAGTACACCTCCAACGGCAGCCCTTCGGTGGTCGGCTGCAGTTGCCGTACCAGCAACGTCATATCCGTATGGATGCCGGGGTGCTGGCGCAGGTAGCGCTCCACGTAGGCACGGAAGGTGCCCAGGTTGGTAACCCGGCGCGCGTTCACCGCCGCCACGCCCTGGGCCTGAAGCTGGGTGTTCCACTGGGTGAGCTCGGCCTGCTTCTCACGCAGGTAGTCGCCCAGCACCGCGAACTGCTCCAGCCGCTGCAATGCCGCCGCGTCCAGGAAGCCCACGCTGTGCTGGTCCAGGTACAGCGCGCGCTTGATCCGGCGGCCGCCGGCTTCCTGCATGCCGCGCCAGTTCTTGAACGACTCGGTGACCAGCTTCTTGGTCGGGATGGTGGTGATGGTCTTGTCGAAGTTCTGCACGGTGATGGTGTGCAGGGCGATATCGATCACATCGCCATCGGCGTTCTGGCTGGGCATTTCGATCCAGTCGCCGAGCCGCACGCGACCATCGCCGCTGATCTGCACGCTGGCCACCAGCGACAGGATGGTGTCCTGGAAGACCAGCATCAGCACGGCGGTGGCGGCGCCCAGGCCGGCCACCATCGGGCCCAGCTTCAGGCCCAGCAGTTCAGCAACAATGACCAGGCCTGCGGCCGCGAAGACCACGATCTTCACGACCTGCAGATAGCCCTTGATGGGCTTGTTGCGGGCATCGGGGCGGCGCTCGTAGAGCTCGTTTGCCGCATCCAGCGCGTGCGAGACCGCCAGCGCGACGGTCAGGACCGCCCAGGCCCGGCAGGCGCCGATGATGAATTCCACCAGCTGTGGCGGCAGATCCGGGACGATCCGGATGCCGGCGGCGATGACCATGCTGGGCACCACGTTGGCCAGCCGCGAGATCACCCGCAGGTTGCTGCCGCCTTCCGTGCCGGGCAGGCGGCGCACCAGCCGGCGCAGGCCGCGCAGCAGGATGCGCTTGGTGACGAAGTTGGCCAGCCAGGCGGCCAGCGCCAATGCGCACAGCACGATGGTGGTATAGGCCCAGGGCCAGGGTTCAAGGGTGTCCTGCAGGTTTTCCAGGAGTTGTACTGCGATTACGGCGTCTACCATCGTTTACGGGTTCTCTTGGTATTGCGAGGGCCGACTGACAGTCGGCGCTACCGGGGCGCGGCCCCTGCGACAGCTGCGCGACCGGGGCGCGGCCCGTGCGACAGCTGCGCGGTCAGTGCCGGGCAGCGGTGGCTCAGGCGGTGCTGCGCTCGATGATCACGCCCACGGCCTTGGCACCACGCACCGCGCCGGGCTTGCTGAGCTTCAGGCGCAGCCACTGCACGTTGAATTCGCGCAGCACGATCTCGGCGATGCGCTCGGCCAGGGTTTCAACCAGGCCGAAGTCGGATTCGCGCACGAACTGCTCGATGCGCTTGCTCACGGCCTTGTAGTTCAGGGTGTCGGCGATATCGTCGCTGGCCGCCGGCCTGCGGTTGTCAAAGCCCATTTCCAGATCGAAGCGCAGGGTCTGGCGGATCCGCCGTTCCCAGTCGTAGATCCCGATCAGGGCATCGATCTCGAGCCCTTCGATGAATACCTTGTCCATAGGAGTGCCACGTAGAAGATGGCGACCATGGTAACGGGACGGCCCCGAACGTGCCTCGAACCGGTGCCTGGCGGCGCCCCGTGTGAAATGCGGGCCGAAAAAGACAAAGGGCCCCGCGCGGAGCCCTTTGCTTTACCTCTTGTCCCCGGGTGGAGATGGGATACCCATCCGCGAGTCCCGGTGGCGCGTGAGGCAGAAATTACGTGGGCGGCGCTACGCCGTCAACCATTCTTGACTGGAATTGGGACGAGTTTCGCTCTTGCGGTCGATTCAATAGAGACAGTCAATCAGGCTCCGCAGATCGATTGAGACAACCTCGCAACAGCCTCCTGATCCCTGATGTTCACAGCACCGCCTGCCACTCCATCCTCCACCCATCGGACATGAAGGGCCAGCAGTGTGCATATGGAAGACGCTGTAAGACGCGCTTTGTCGGAAGAACGGCTGCGCACATTCGATTGTGCAGTCACCTGCAGCACACAGTGCACACCACTCGAACTGTACCTCTGGAATGCACGCATCTCCGCCGCGTTTCTGGTGCCGCTGCACATTGGCGAGGTGGTGACCCGCAACGCCGTATCCGATGCGCTTACCCGAATCCATGGGCCGCGGTGGCCATGGGTTCAAGGCTTTGAAGACAGCCTTCCCAGCCCTGCAGGCGGATACGATCCACGAAGGGAGTTACGTCGCGCCGCAGCCCGCAGCAGCGCGACGGCGACCGTCATCCCGACGCTCAGCTTCGTGTTCTGGCAGAAAATGTTCACGCATCGCTTCGACGCCCGCCTCTGGTCCCGCTGCATGGGCCAGGTATTTCCCGGCGCCGATCGCGGGATGCCATTGCACGGGATCCGGGCTGAGATGCACCGTGATCTCGAGCAGATCCGGCGTCTGCGTAATCGTATCGCGCACCATGAACCCATCTTCGGGAGGGCATTGGCCGACGACTATGCGGCCATCGAGCGAGTAGTGAAGCTGCGCTGCCCGCGCACAGCGGCATGGATGGCCGGACACGATATGGTGAGGCCACTGCTGCGGAATCGACCGGTCTGACGCCGACTGCTACACCGCCGGCAGCGTCGCCATGTCCCAGCGCGGGGTGACCTGCACCTGCGGCGGGTTGTGCTGGCCGGCCTCCAGACGCAGCGCGCCGGCGAAGGCGATCATGGCGCCGTTGTCGGTGCACAGCGAAGGGCGCGGGAAGCAGGCGCGGCCGCCACGGCGTTCAGCCATCTGCTGCAGCTTGGCCCGCAGGCGCTTGTTGGCGCCCACGCCACCGGCCACCACGATCACGTCGGTACCGGCCGCATCCAGCGCGCGCTCGCATTTGATGGCCAGGGTTTCGACCACGGCGTCTTCAAAGCCGCGCGCGATGTCGGCGCGGGTCTGCTCGCTCTGGTCGCTGTCGCGCCAGGCCAGCAGCACCTGGGTCTTCAGGCCGGAGAAGCTGAAATCCAGCCCGGGCCGGTCGGTCATCGGGCGGGTGAACTTGAACCTGCCCGGGGTGCCCTGTTCGGCCAGGGCCGCCAGCTGCGGGCCGCCCGGGTACGGCAGGCCCATCAGTTTGGCGGTCTTGTCGAAGGCTTCGCCGGCGGCATCGTCCAGGGTCTCGCCGAGCAGGCGGTACTGGCCGATCCGGTCCACCGCCACCAGCTGGGTATGCCCGCCGGACACCAGCAGGGCCACGAACGGCGGCTCCGGCGGGTCTACTTCCATCAGCGGGGCCAGCAGGTGGCCTTCCATATGGTGGACACCCACCGCAGGCACCTCCAGCGCCCAGGCCAGCGAACGGGCCACACCCGCGCCCACCAGCAGGGCGCCGACCAGCCCCGGGCCGGCCGTATAGGCCACCCCGTCGATGTCGCCCACGCCTAGCCCGGCCTCGGCCAGGGTCTGGCGGATCAGGGGGAGCAGCTTGCGCACATGGTCGCGGCTGGCCAGTTCAGGCACCACCCCGCCGTATTCGGCGTGAAGGGCGATCTGGCTGTACACGGCATGGGCGCGCAGGGCGTCCGGGCCGGCCATGGCGGTGTCATACACCGCTACGCCGGTCTCATCGCAGGAAGATTCGATACCAAGGACTCGCATAACGGGTATTATGGACCTCTTGAGGCCTTGGCAGACGTACCGCCGACGTGCCCTTCACTACCCCAGGCCAGGATCTTTGCCGGGGTGGGTTGCAACTTCTTTTCTCGCCGCTATAATGTGCGGCTCTCACCGGGCGTGACCCGGTTCTACTGTGTCCCGGAGATTCCATGCCCAGCGTTAAAGTCCGCGAGAACGAGCCCTTCGAGTTTGCGCTCCGTCGCTTCAAGCGCACCTGCGAAAAGGCCGGCGTGCTGGCCGAAACCCGCAAGCGCGAGTTCTACGAAAAGCCGACCCAGGAGCGCAAGCGTAAGGCTGCCGCTGCTGTGAAGCGTCAGCTGCGCCGCTCGTCGCGCGACGTCACCAAGCGTCAGCGCCTGTACTGATCGGACGCAACTTCGATGCGGCAGGCTTGTCCTGTCGCGGCGGAGCCGAAGCCGGAACGCGCGAGCGTTACCGGCTTTTTGCGTTTCCACCCTTTTCATCGATACGAGGTGTTCCATGAGCCTGAAGCTGCAGCTCACCGAAGACATGAAGGCCGCCATGAAGGCGGGCGACAAGCACAAGCTGTCCGTGATCCGCCTGATCAAGGCGGAAATCCAGCGCCGCGAAGTGGATGAGCGCGTCGAGCTGGACGACACCGCTGTGATCGCCGTGCTCGACAAGATGGTCAAGCAGCGCAAGGACTCGATCAGCCAGTACGAAGCAGCCCAGCGTGAAGACCTGGCGCAGATCGAGCGCGACGAACTGGTGGTGATCGACACCTACCTGCCGGCCAAGATGGGCGAAGCCGAGATCGTGGCTGCGATCCAGGCCGCCGTTGCCGAAACCGGCGCCGCCAGCGCCGCCGACATGGGCAAGCTGATGGGCGCGCTGAAGCCGAAGCTGGCCGGCCAGGCCGACATGGGCCTGGTCTCCAAGCTGGTGAAGGCGCACTTCGCCGGTTGAGTGAGCGGGGGGACACGACCAACGGTATGCCCACGCTGCGCGCGGGCACCCTTCGGGCCGTCGTAAACGACGTTAGGTGCGGCTTTCGCCGCACCTTGCGTGTCCTACCGGTAGGCGCCCACCGTTGATGGGCCCGCGTTTCACCCGGTCTTCGAACCGGGCCTGCTAGAAATCCAGGCATGTCTTCGCTGCCGCCCTCTCCCGCGCCCGAGCCCGCGCACGACCCTTCCCGCGTTCCGCCCCGCCTGCGCAAGTACGTGGACCGGCTTGAACGCAGTTTCCCGGTTGCCGTGGGCAAACGCTTCGTCGATGTGGACGTGCTGACCCAGGCCGCGTCGGTGTCCTTCTATGCCCTGCTGTCGATGGCGCCGTTGCTGGTGCTGCTGCTGTGGCTTACCGCTTCGCTGTACCCGCCCGCACAGCAGGCGCTGATCGGCCAGATCAACGATGTGGCCGGCAGCAGCGCGGCCACCGTGGCCGATACCGTGCTCAAGAACGCCGACAACCAGCCCTCGATGGGCTCGCTGGCCGGGATGTGGAGCACGTTATTGCTGTTCATCGGCGCCACGGCGGTGTTTGCCCAGCTGCAGAACGCGCTCAACCTGATCTTCAATACCAGCGGCGAACGCCTGGACGGCATCGTGGCGTGGCTGCGCAAGCGCGTGTTTTCCTTCGGCGTGGTGCTGGCGCTGGGCTTCCTGCTGATCCTGTCGATGACCGCCACCACCATGCTGCAGGTGGCGTTCGCGCAGCTGCCCTCGGTGCTGCCGGCGGTGGGTTACCTGACCAGCCTGCTGCTGTACACGGTGGGCTTCGCGTTCCTCTACCACTACCTGCCCGACCGCCGCGTGGCCTGGCGGCAGGCGTTCATCGGCGGGGTGATCACCTCGGCGCTGTTCGCGCTGGGCCGCTATGCCATCGGGCTGTACATCGCCACGGTGGCGCCGGGCAGCGCCTACGGCTCGATGGGCGCGCTGGTGATCTCGCTGGTGTGGATCTACTACGCCACGGTGGTGTTCTTCGTGGGCGCGCTGATGACGGCGGTGATCGACGAGCGCCTGCGTGCCCGCGTGCACCTGGCCGAGGCCGGCATCGTGCCGCCGAAACCGGGCGAAGGCACCGCCAGCTAGTAGACTAGCGGGGTCCCCCGCTTCCGTGCGTGGCCGTTGCCGGCCGTGCCCCCTGCTGCTGCCCATGGCCCGTATCCCCGACGCATTCATCGACGACCTGCTGGCCCGCTCCGACATCGTCGAAGTGGTGGGCAGCCGCGTGCCGCTGAAGCGCCAGGGCAAGGAATATTCGGCGCGCTGCCCGTTCCATGACGAGCGCTCGGCCTCGTTCACGGTCTCGCCCACCAAGCAGTTCTACCACTGCTTCGGCTGCGGCGCGCACGGCACCGCGATCAGCTTCCTGATGAACTACGACCGCCTGGAGTTCCTCGACGCGGTCGATGAGCTGGCCAAGCGCGTGGGCATGGAAGTACCACGCGATACGCAGCCGCGCACCGCCCAGCAGCAGGACGACAGCCGCGAGCTGTACGCCGCGCTGGATGCGGCCACGCGCTTCTTCCAGAAGTCGCTGGAGGGCAGCGACACCGCCCGTGCCTACCTGGACCAGCGCGGCGTGGACGAGGAAAACCGCACGCGCTTTGCAATCGGTTACGCGCCCGATGGCTACAGCGCGCTGAAGGATGCATTGGGCAAGGACGAGCGGCGCATGAAGCTGCTTGACCGCGCCGGGCTGTTTTCCAAGAACGACCGCGGCCATGTCTACGACAAGTTCCGCGACCGGGTGATGTTCCCGATCTACGACCGGCGCGGGCGCGTGATCGCCTACGGCGGCCGGGTGCTCGAGAAGGACGACGGCCCCAAGTACCTCAACTCGCCCGAGACCGCGCTGTTCCACAAGGGGCGCGAACTGTACGGCCTGTGGCAGGTGCGCCAGGCCAACCAGAAGATCGAGCGGCTGATCGTGGTCGAAGGCTACATGGACGTGGTGTCGCTGTTCCAGTTCGGGGTCACCCAGGCGGTGGCCACGCTGGGCACGGCGACCACGCCGGACCACGCCGAACTTCTGTTCCGCAACGCGCCGGATGTGTTCTTCTGCTTCGACGGCGACGCCGCCGGCCGCCGCGCCGGCTGGCGCGCGCTGGAATCGGTGCTGCCGCGCATGAAGGATGGCCGCCAGGCGTTCTTCCTGTTCCTGCCCGATGGCGAAGACCCCGACACCATCGTGCGCAAGGAAGGCAAGGACGGCTTCGACGAGCGCCTGAAGCAGGCCACGCCGTTGTCGCAGTTCTTCTTCGATGAGCTCACCCGCGAAGTGAACATGGCCACGCTGGATGGCAAGGCACGCCTGGCCGAACGCGCGCGGCCGATGCTGGCGCAGATTCCCGATGGCGCCTTCGGCGACCTGATGAAGCAGCAGCTGGCCACGTTGACCGGGCTGGGCGCTAAACCAGCCGCCGCGCCGGCATCGCGCCCGCCGGCACGCGCCGTGGCACCCGCGCAGCGTCGCAGCCTGGTACGCGCGGCCATTGCCATCCTGCTGCAGCAGCCGTCGCTGGCGATGACGCTGGAAGGCCACCACTTCAGCGGCCTGCGCCTGCCCGGGGTGGAGCTGCTGATCGAGCTTCTCACGCTGGTGGAACAGCGCCCGGACATCAGCACCGGCGCACTGCTGGAGCACTTCGAAGGCCGCGAAGAGCAGGAATCGCTGCACAAGCTGGCCGCGCAGACCCTGCCCGGCGATGAGGCGATGTGGAACCAGGAACTGCACGATGCGGTGGCGCAGCTGGAAAAACAGCTGTTGCTGCAACGTCTTGAGGAGCTTCAGGCAAAGCAGCGGCAGCAGGGTCTGGACGATACTGACAAGTACGAACTGCGCGAGCTGCTGAAGGCGCGCGCCACGCTGCGTTGACCGATGAGGGAGGAAGGTGAAGTGATGCGACGTTGGAACCGCCCCGCCTTCTTCAGTGCCTGTGTGATGTGCCTGGTGTTGCTTGCTCCGGCCAGCAGCGAGGCAGGGCCCCGCTCTACGCAGGACGGGTTGGATGCTCGGCTGGTAGAGCGAGGCCCTGCCTCGCTGGCCGAAGCCGACCTCGCCCGAACCTTCAGGAATCCTGCAGAAGACCTCTACACCGGCGGGCAACCGACGGCAGCACAACTGCAGCAGGCCGCCACGGCAGGCATCACCACCGTGATCGACCTGCGCCAACCCACCGAAGACCGCGGCTTCGACGAAACCGCCACGGCGGCGTCGCTCGGCCTGCACTACGTGCGCATCCCGGTCGCCGGTGCTGCCGGCCTTACCCCCGCCAAGGTGCATGCCCTGCAGGCCGCACTGGCCCAGGCCAACGGCCCGGTACTGCTGCACTGTGCCTCCGGCAACCGCGTCGGCGCGCTGCTGGCGCTGATGAAAGCGCAACAGGGCGCATCCACCGAACAGGCCCTGCAGTTCGGCCGCGAGGCCGGCATGACCTCGCTGGAGGCCCAGACCCGCACCCTGCTCGAGCAGGACACCGCGCGTTGATCCTGCTGCCGCTTCACCCCCTTTCCCCCTGCTCTACAGGAGCCTGCCCACCATGACCCGCTGGTGGTCGCGCCTGCGACCGGACAACTTCACTCTCGCCCTGCTCGGCACCGTGCTGCTGGCGTCGTTGCTGCCGATGCACGGTCCTGCGGCCATGGTGCTGGACGATGTCACCGACGTGGCCATCGCTGCGCTGTTCTTCCTGCACGGTGCGCGCCTGCCGCGCGAATCGATCATGGCCGGGCTGCTGCACTGGCGCCTGCACCTGACCATCCTGGCCTGCACGTTCGTGCTGTTCCCGCTGTTCGGGCTGGCGTTCAAGCCGCTGGATGGCTGGCTGCTCACCCCCGAGCTGTACATCGGCGTGCTGTTCCTGTGCGCGTTGCCGTCCACGGTCCAGTCATCGATCGCGTTCACCTCGCTGGCGCGCGGCAACGTGCCGGCGGCGGTGGTCAGCGCTTCGCTGTCCAGCATCCTCGGCGTGTTCCTCACCCCGCTGCTGCTGGCCCTGCTGGCCGGCACCGCAGGCGGCATGCACAACCCCGGCCAGGCCATCCTGAGCATCATGCTGCAGCTGCTGTTGCCGTTCGTGGCCGGCCACCTGCTGCGCCCGTGGATCGCCCCATGGGTGGAACGGCAGCGCGCGCTGCTGCGCTACACCGACCAGGGCACGATCCTGCTGGTGGTGTATTCGGCTTTCGGTGAAGCAGTGAACGAAGGGCTGTGGAGCAAGACCCCGCTGCTGTCGCTGCTCACCGTGGCAGTGGTGGCGGCGGTGCTGCTGGGTATCGCCATGCCGACGATTGCCTTCCTGTCAGGGCGGCTGGGCTTCAACCGCGAAGACCGCATCACCATCCTGTTCTGCGGCTCGAAGAAGAGCCTGGCCACCGGCGTGCCGATGGCCAAGATTCTGTTCGCCGGCGGCAGCCTCGGCGCCATCGTGCTGCCGATCATGATCTACCACCAGATCCAGCTGATCGTCTGCGCGGTGATCTCACAGCGCTACGCACGCGACCCCGTGGTGAACCCCGCGCCATTGGACTGACGGCGCAGCACGCGGTACGCGGCACGCGGTACGCGGTACGCGGTACGCGGCACGCGGTACGCGGCACGCGGTACGCGGTACGCGGTACGCGGCACGCGGCGATGTTGGTAGGGTCGCTTCCCAAACGACCGCCGATAACGGTGATCAGCCGATGGTGGGCATGACAATCATCGGAACTGCGCTTTGCGACGTGGCGCCGGCA